>DASYNT010000353.1:0-4030 GCA_036008405.1 Xanthobacteraceae bacterium | reverse complement strand
GGCGAACCCGTGAAGATGTCGAAGCGCGCCGGCGAATTCATCACGCTGCGCGAGGTGGTCGACGAGGTCGGCAGGGATGCCGTCCGTTTCATGATGCTGTTCCGCAAGAATGACGCGGTGCTGGATTTCGACCTCGCCAAGGTGATCGAGCAGTCGCGCGAGAACCCGGTGTTCTACGTGCAATACGGCCACGCCCGTGGCCATTCCGTGTTCCGGAATGCGCGCGAAATGATCCCGGACCTGCCCGAGGAGGCGGGCGCGCAGGCGGCGTTCCTCGCCGAGGCGGCGATGGAGCGGTTGACCGACCCTGCGGAACTGGACCTGCTGCGGCGATTGGCGCTCTATCCCCGGATGATGGAAGCCGCGGCGACGGCACATGAGCCACACCGAATCGCCTTTTACCTGTATGATCTCGCCAGCGAATTTCATGCGCTGTGGACCAGGGGGCGGGATTTGCCCTATTTACGCTTCATTATAACTAATGATGCAGAAATCACCAAGGCGCGGCTGGCCATGGTCCAGGGCGTCGTCTCGGTTCTGGCATCCGGGCTCGCCGTTCTCGGCGTTCACGCTCCGGACGAGATGCGGTAGACAGGGGGCTGAGGCCGCTCACATGGGGATCTGTGAGCGCATTTGGCAGGGGCTGGCTCGTTTGTAAGAGCGGGTTGGCGGCTTTCCCGAAGGGGACGCATCATCACGATGGCTGATCGATATCAGGACAGACCTTTTCCCGCGGATGACGACTATCACCGCGGCGATGATCTTCATGGGTCTGCAAAGGGCGAGAGCGACCCGCTCGCGGAGCTTGCGCGCCTGATCGGGCAGACCGATCCGTTCGCCACCATGGGCCGCGCCAATCAGCCGGTGCAGCAGCATGGCGGCGCACGCGATTCGTACGAACCTCCGGCAGCGGCAGATGATGCAGAGGCGGATGAGGAGGGCGTTTCCGCCGGTCCGCCGCCCTGGATGCAGCGCGTGGCGCGGCAGGATGCCCCGCAACAGGATTACCCGAGCGCCGTGCATCCGCTGCAGCGCTACGCGGCCGCGCATCCCGCGCCTGAGCCGGACTACGAGCCCGCGCCGCCGTTCGCCGATGAAGCCGATCAGCAGGACGATCCGTCGCGCTATGATGATGCGCTGTACGGCCAGCTGGATTTGGACGCTCAGCAAACGACGCACACCCAGGCCTATTCGGACGATCCCTACGGCTACCAGGACGGTTATGCCGACGTCCCCGAAGAACCGGTCCAGAAGCGCCGCGGCGGCATGGTAACGGTCGCGGTCGTTCTTGCATTGGCGGTTTTGGGAACGGGGGCGGCATTTGCCTACCGCACCTATGTCGGATCGCCTCGCAGCGGCGAGCCGCCGATCATCAAGGCGGACACCGGGCCGACCAAGATTGTACCTGCACCCGCCGACGCCAATGCCAAGGTACCCGACCGGTTGGCCGCGGGTGATGGCGCCGAGAAGATCGTGCCGCGCGAGGAAGCCCCGGTCGATGTCAACGCCCCGTCCGGGCCGCGCATGGTGTTTCCGCCGCTGAACCAGAATGCCAGCCCGCCGACCGTGGCGAGCGTCACTCCGGGCGGCCCGCCTCCGGTCAACGCCGCAAATGGCACGATGCCGAACAACGAGCCGCGAAGGATCAGGACATTTTCCGTTCGCGGCGACCAGCCTGACGGCGGCGCCGCGGCTCCGGCGACGTCGCCCCAGCCTTCGGCGGCAAAGCCGGCGGCGGCTGCGCGCGCGGCTGCCTCGCGAAATCCGCCCGTGCCGGCGGCCGCCGCCAACGCAAATGCTTCAACCGCCGTCGCGCCCCTGTCGCTGTCGCCGCAGGCCTCCCAATCGGCCCCCGCCACCGACACGCGTACCCGCGTTGCCACCAACACCCCGGTGCAGACCGCTCCAAGTGGCGGCGGTAGCGGCGGGTATCTGGTGCAGGTCTCCTCGCAGAAGAACGAAGCCGACGCGCAGGCGTCCTACAAGGTTCTGCAAGGCAAGTTCCCCTCGGTGCTCGGATCGCGCGCGGCATTGATCAAGCGCGCCGACCTCGGCGACAAAGGCGTCTACTACCGCGCCATGGTCGGTCCGTTCGGATCCCCCGATGAAGCCTCTCAGTTCTGCGGCAGCCTGAAGAGCGCAGGCGGCCAGTGCGTCGTCCAAAGGAATTAACGGCCGTTTCCTTGACCCTTATGCCATCAACGGGCTAATCGCCCGCCATGAACACGCGGGCATTCATCACAGGCGTATCCGGACCGGAATTGAGCGCTGCCGAGCGTGAATTCATCCGGTCGGAACGGCCGTGGGGATTTATTCTTTTCAAGCGGAATATTGAGACGCCGGAGCAAGTATCTTTGCTTGTTCGTCAATTGCGGGAATCGATCAATGATCCGGAGGCGCCGGTTCTGGTCGATCAGGAGGGTGGCCGGGTGCAGCGATTCGGGCCGCCGCACTGGCCGGTCTATCCGCCGGGGGCTGTCTTTGGCGCGCTTTACGACATCGATCGCGCACTGGGCCTGTCCGCCGCCCGACTGAGCGCACGGCTGATCGCCGCCGACCTCATCGAAACCGGCGTGACGGTAGACTGCCTGCCGCTGGCGGATGTGCCGGTTCCCGGCGCCGACGCGGTCATCGGTAACCGGGCTTACGGAACCGAGCCGCAAAAGGTCGCGGCGATCGCGCGCGCGGTGACGGAAGGGTTGGAACAAGGCGGCATTTTGCCTGTTCTCAAGCATATTCCGGGACATGGCCGGGCCACCGCGGATACCCATTTCAGGCTTCCGGTGGTCGATACACCCCGAACGGAGCTGGAAAGGGTTGATTTCGCCGCGTTTCAGCCGCTGGCGGACCTCCCGATGGCGATGACCGCACATGTTGTGTTTAGCGCACTGGATCCCGCCCATCCGGCGACGACTTCTGCGACAATCATCGAACAGGTGATTCGCGGCGTGATCGGGTTCCAGGGTTTGTTGATGAGTGATGACGTGTCCATGAATGCGCTGGCGGGATCGATTGCCGAGCGGACCCGCGCCATCGTCGCCGCCGGCTGTGACATGGTTCTGCATTGCAACGGCAGGCTCGACGAAATGCGCGAGGTAGCCGCCGAGACGCCGGAATTGTCGGGCAAGGCGCTGCGGCGCGCCGCAATGGCGCTGGCGGCGCGCAAGCCACCGCAGCCATTCGACCGGCTGGCGGCACGGGCCGATTTGGATGGTTTGATTGATCGGGCAGGATTGGCAGGCGCATGAGCGCAGAAATTCTATCGTTTGAGACCGGACGTCCCGCCGAAATCGCGGATGGCGAACCGTCGCTGGTCGTCGATGTCGAGGGCTATGAGGGTCCGCTTGACCTGCTGCTGGCGCTGGCGCGGCAGCAGAAGGTCGATCTGGCCAAGATTTCCATCCTCGCACTGGCCGATCAGTACCTCGTCTTCATCGAGGCGGCCCGCAAGATTCGCCTCGAGCTTGCCGCCGATTATCTGGTGATGGCGGCGTGGCTCGCGTTCCTGAAATCGCGGTTGTTGCTGCCCGAGCCGGCCACGGCGGACGGCCCCAGCGCCGAGGAAATGGCGACAGCGCTGGCCAACCGGCTGCGCCGGCTCGAGGCCATTCGTGAAGCGTCGAACCGGTTGATGAACCGCCCGCAATTGCAGCGCGACATTTTTCCGCGTGGCAATCCGGAAGCCATTGCCGAAATCAAACATCCGAAATTCACCGCGACGCTGTTCGACCTTTTGAGCGCCTACGCCGCCCAGCGCCAGCAGCGGGTGCTGGCGACGGTGCATCTGGCGAAACGCACGGTGTGGTCGCTGTCCGAGGCAAGAGCGTCGCTCGAGCGCCTGGTGGGAATGGCCGAGGACTGGAGCCGCCTCGACCAGTACCTGATCAACTACGTCGTCGACCCCTCGCAAAAAGCCACCGTTTTCGCGTCCAGCTTTGCCGCGGCGCTGGAAATGGTCAGGGAAGGCGAGGTGGAGTTGCACCAGAAAGAGGCGTTCGCGCCGCTGTATTTTCGAAAGCGTTCGCCGCAA
>DASYNT010000352.1:0-8177 GCA_036008405.1 Xanthobacteraceae bacterium | reverse complement strand
GTCAAAAAAGATGGTTACGGAGATGTCCGCCTTAGCTTTCGCAAATTTTCCGGCCAGCAGAAAGGTTGCGTTGAAATAATTAAACTATTTTCCCCGACGACGCCGATCATCCGGCGCCGGCTGGCTGATGGCGACCGGATCTGACCCAGGAAAGGTTTCCTCGAGGGCTTCGTCGAGCCGCCGGTCGAGCTTGCGCTGCTTCTCCGCGACGGCGCCGGTCGCCGCGGGTCGGGGGTGCTTCTCGTCGTGTTTCTCGTGGTGTCTCATGGGCAAGCTCCCTGGTCAGATTCAACGCCGTGCCCGCCAAAAGGTTCGGGCCCGCAAAGGCTCCCATTGCGCTCGACCGGGCAGCGTCGCAACGAGCGCGACTGATTGTGCGCACGAACCGGCCTGCAAGTCTGCAACTTTGACCGATCATGCTTTAGGGATTGCCGACCACGATCACATGCAGCTTGCGCGGACCATGGGCGCCGAGCAGGAGCGTCTGTTCGATGTCCGCCGAGCGCGACGGACCGGTGATCATGTTGACCGTGCGCGGCATGGTCCCGACGCCGTAGCGCTGGCGCAGGCCCGCCAGCGCCGTCTCGAAGTCGGACGCGACATCGGCGGCGTCGACCACGACCACGTGGACGTCGGGCAGGAAATTGAGCGTGGTCGGATTGTCCGGCCCGGAGGTCAGCACGAGGGTGCCGGTTTCCGCGACGGCGGCGAAGGCGTGCGACACCGCGGCGAGATCGTGCCCGTCGGAGGCGCCGCGCCGGATCTCGAGCGCGGGCTCGGCGTCCCACGGCACCGCGACTAGGCGAGGATCGTCGCCATGCCGCACCCGGAGCGGCAGGTTGAGGCCGCGCAGGAACGCCGCCAACGCCGCGGGAATGTCGGCGGCGGTGGCGACGCGCTCGGCCGTCCCCGCCGACGCGTCCACCATCCGTGCGAACAGATCGAGCCGCTCCAGCGGCGGCCGTTGACCGCGCGCCGGCACCACGCCTGCGGGGTGACCGGCGAGGCGCGCGGCGACCGCGGCGCGACGCGGCGCCTCGCTCCCGGACACGCCGAGCGAGCGACGCAGGGTCGCAAAAACGAGTTCGCGCGCGGTCATGGCGCATGCCCCGGGCGCGGCAAGGGCGCCTTCTCGCGACGCTTCCAGCGCGATTGAAAGGTCTCTCCGTGCGGCGCCGGAAAGTCGCGGCAGCGGGTCCAGCCGGAGGCGAGCGGCAGCCACGAGAACCGTCCGCGGGCGCGGCCCGCCCAGCCCAGCAGCCGGGCCGCCATCGCGGTGGCGAGGCCGTAAAGCCTGGGACGCGTAGCGAAGAAGGCCCACAATGCGAGCCCGCCCCGAACCGTCGCCGGCGACAGATGGCGTTCGAACTCGCGCTCGCGCCACGATCGCATCAACCGCGGCAGCGGAATGCGCACCGGACACACCTCCTCGCAGCGGCCGCAGAACGTCGATGCATTGGGAAGATGGCCCGCCTTGTCGATGCCGATCAGGCTCGGGGTCAGCACCGCGCCCATCGGGCCGGGATAGACCCAGCCATAGGCATGGCCGCCGACCGCGTGATAGACCGGGCAGTGGTTCATGCAGGCGCCGCAGCGAATGCAACGCAGCATGTCGCGGAACGCGCCGCCGATCATGGACGAGCGGCCATTGTCGAGCAGCACGACGTGATATTCGCCGGGGCCGTCGGGATCGTCGGGGCGGCGCGGGCCGGTGGAGAGCGTCGTGTAAACCGACATTTCCTGTCCGGTCGCCGAGCGCGCCAGCACGCGCAGCAATTGCGCCAGGTCTTCCAGCGTCGGCACCAGCTTTTCCAGCGAGGCGAGCACGATATGGACCCTGGGCAAGGTCTGGGTGAGATCGCCATTGCCCTCATTGGTCACGATCACCGAGGTGCCGGTCTCGGCGACGAGAAAATTCGCCCCGGTGATGCCCACATCGGCGGCGAGGAATTTCTCCCTCAGCACGCCGCGCGCCTCCGCCAGCAGGCTGGTCGGCTCGTCGAGATTGCGGGCGGCGGGCAGATGGGTGTGGGCGCGGCGGAACTCGTCCTCGATTTGGGCCTTGGTGAGGTGGACCGCGGGCGCGATGATGTGGGACGGCAGCTCGTGGCGCAGCTGGATGATGTATTCGCCGAGATCGGTCTCGACCGGCGTGATGCCGTTGCCTTCCAGGAAGTCGTTGAGGCCGATCTCCTCGGCGACCATCGACTTGCCCTTGGTCACGGTCGTCGCGCCGGCGCCACGGCAGATGTCGAGGATGATCTCGCGGGCGTCCTGCGCCGTCACGGCATAGTGCAAATGGCCGCCCTGGGCGATCAGGCGCTCCTCATAGGCTTCGAGATAGAGATCGAGGTGGGCGAGCGTGTGGTCCTTGATGTCGCGCGCGGAGTCGCGCAGCGCCTCGAATTCGGGCAGGCGATCCGCCACCTCGCGCCGCCGCGCGATGAAATTCACCTCGACGAAGCTCAGCGCGTCCTGCAGGTCGGCGTCGGCCAGCGCCGCCCTGGCATTGTCCTTGAAGCGGGACGAGGTCGCGATGTGGGAAGCCAGGGTCATCGCTGCGCTCCTGTCCTGGCTCCCGTCGGCTTGGTCGCAGTCGGCTTTGTCGCAGTCGGCTTGGTCGCGGTCGGCTTCGTTACAGTCGGTTTGGCGCCGGCCGCCTCGGCATCCGCCGCATCGATCGCGGGCAGGCCGATGGCCGGCTCCTGCGTCATGCCGGCCAGCACCTCGGCGACGTGACGCGCTTCGATTCCACTGCCCTCGCGGTGCAGCTTGCCGGCCATGTTCATGAGACAGCCGAGATCGCCGGCGAGCAGCAGCCCGGCGCCGGTCGCCGCAATGTTGGCGGCCTTCTTGCCGACGATGGCATTGGAAATGTCGGGATACTTCACGCAGAAAGTGCCGCCGAAGCCGCAACAGACATTGGCGTCGCGCATCTCCGCGAGGCGGAGGCCCGCGACGGTGCGCAGCAGACGGCGCGGCTGGTCGTGCACGCCGAGTTCGCGCAGCCCCGAGCAGGAATCGTGATAGGTGGCGGTGGCCTCGAGCCGTGCCGCGACCCGGGTGACGCCGCACACGTCGACCAGGAAGGCGACCAGCTCATGGCTCTTGGCGGCGAACGCGTCGGCACGCGGCTGCCAGTTGGGATCGCCGCGGAACAGCTCCGGATAGTGCACCTTGAGCATGCCGGCGCAGGAGCCGGACGGCGCGACCACGTAATCGAACGGCTCGAACGCCTCGATCACCTGCGCGGCGATCTCGCGCGTGGTGGTGCGGTCGCCCGAGTTGAAAGCCGGCTGCCCACAACAGCTTTGCCGCGGCACTTCGACGATGCAGCGGGCATCCTCCATCAGCTTCACTGCGGCGAAGGCGACCGTGGGGCGGATGAGATCGACCAGGCAGGTGACGAGCAGCCCCACCCGCCGCGCCTCGTGCTCGACCATTAAAACGAGATCCTCGATATTGCCCCGGCGGGAGCGGACATCACCCCCCGCTTATATCAGCACGAGGCACGAAAAATCGAGATGGCCGGGACGAGCCCGGAGTCGTCGTTCCGGGGCGCGCGCCTTCGCACGAACCCGGAATCCAGGCTTCTGCGGTTATCGGTGGCAAGGCCGTCCGGATTCCGGGTTCGTAGCTGCGCTGCGGCCCGGACCGACTAACTCTGCTCACATCGGCGGGGTGATGCCGTCGCGGCCGACATTGACGCCGCCCGTCTCGATGGTGCCGTCCGGCTTCTTGGTGCCGGCGGCAATGAAGATCTTGGCGCCCGGCTTGAGCTCGCTGCGGTCGCCATTGACGAACTGCACGATCGTCGCGTTGTTCGGCACCGAGATCTTCTTCTCTCCGTCCTTGTACTTCATGGTGAGCATCGGCCCGTCGACGGCAGTTACGAGTTGCTCGACATTGGCGTTGGTCATGGTGCTGTTGGGCACCAGGTCCCAGGGACGGTGGCCTTCACCGGCGCCGCGGCGGGCTTCGGGGAAGATGTGGACTTCCAGCGCCTTCTGGGTGCCGTCCGGCTGCGGCATCGCGGTGATGCCGACGAAGGAGTTCTGCTTGATATCGGCCAGCGCCGCCTTGGCCACGCCGCTCACCTGCGCATTGTCCGTGAGCTTGACGGTGACCTGGCTGCCTTCGCGCGTCTTGACCAGCAAAGTGTTGCCGTCGGCCTTCTCGATGGTGCCGCGCACCCGCACCACTTCCTGCGACTGCGCCGACGACATCGCCAGAACCAGTGCCAGTCCGGCGGCACCGATCATGCCGTGTTTCAAATAGCTCATGATATCCTCCACATCGCGCCCGGGGGTTTGCGCGCCATCAACCGGTTTGAGCCCCGTGTCTGCGGGCCTATTGCGGCCGGGTCCGATGACGGCCGTGCGACACCCTAGAGGATATTCGCAGATTTTCCAGGCGTACGATCTCCCACGGGTCGTCAGGCTTCGTCCACCACCGGATTGCGCAGCGTGCCCAGTTGCGGACAGGAGACCTCCACCACATCGCCGGCCTTGAGCCAGCGCGGCGGGTCGGTGCGCGGACCCTTCTTGACCGGCGTCCCGGCGACGACGATGTCGGCCGGCTTGAGGGTCATGAAGGTGGTGATGTAGGCGATCAGATCGGTGAAGGAGAAGATCATGCTCGCGGTATCGTCGTCCTGGGTCACCTCGCCGTTGAGCTTGACGGTCAGGTGCATCGGCCGCGACGGATCGATCTCGTCGGCGGTGACGATGTAGGGACCGAGGCTGCCGGACTTGTCGAAATTCTTGCCCTGGGTCACGTTGAACTTGCCGTGGCGCAGCCAGTCGCGCACGGTGCCCTCGTTGCACAGCGTGTAGCCCAGGATATAGTCGCGGGCACGACCCTGGGGCACGTGGCGGCCCTCGCGGCCGATCACCATGGCGATCTCGCCCTCGTAATCGAGTTGCTCGGACACCTTCGGACGCACCAGCGGCTGCCCGGCGCCGACGAAGGAGCCGGGGTGGCGGTAGAACATGCTGGGATATTTCGGCACGTCGGGATCGTTGAAATCGGCGTTGCGGTTGGCGTAATTGATCCCGATGCAGAGGATCTTCTCGGGCGTCAGCAGCGGCGGCAGCAATTCGATCTCGGACAGCTTGAAGTCCGGCCGCACCCCCGCCAGCACCGCCCGCGCCTCGTCGAGCGCGTCCGCGCGCATGAGATCGACCAGGCTCGCGAAGCGCGAACCGAACCGCACCCGGAAGTCCACCACACCGTCGCCCAGGACGGCGCCGAAACTCGTCCGCCCGCGGGCAATGTAGCTTGCAAGACGCATACCTGCGCTCCACTATCTCCGGCGTCGCGCCGACTCGAAAACGGGCGGCACTATGCCCGACATCTCCGCCTTTTACACCGCCTATCTGAAATCGCGAAAAATGCCCATTTCCGGCCTCAATCCCGATCCGCCCGCTGACATCGCGCCGGCGAGCCGCCGGGAATTGGGAGCACATGGCCGCGCCCGCCTCCGCGGGCGTCTCGCGCCTGCCATGGCCGCCAACGCGCCCCCGGGGCGGCCTCACATTCACTCCAGATCCCGTCCGCCGCCGGAAGACGGGTTCCGGCGGCACTCGGGCATCGCCGCGTGCCGGCACGTGAATCCGCGCTCGCCGCCCGGCCGAGGCTGGCGAGATAATCCCGCAACCACAGGCGATCCATGAAAACCCTCTTCATCGACTGCAATCCGCAATTCGAGCTCGTGTTCAAGCGCGTCCACCGCGCCGACGATCCGCCGGTCGTCATCAACAACCATCCGTTCCAGTCGAGCGATCTCCCGCGCATGCTCGACGGCTACGGCATCTGCATCGACGACCATTCCTACATGCCGACCGAAGTGATGAAGCAGTGCGGCTCGCTCAAGCACGTCGTGTTCTGCGGGACCGGCGCATCGAGCTACATGGACGTGCCCGCCCTCGCCGCACTCGGGATCACGGTGCACACCTTCCGCGGCTATGGCGACACCGCGGTGGCCGAGCACACCATCGCCCTGATGTTCGCCTGCGCCCGCGAGATCGCGGTGATGGACCGCGGCATTCGCGACGGACGGTGGCAACCGCTCGAAGGCTTCCAGTTGCGCGGCAAGACGCTGGGCGTCATCGGGCTCGGCGGCATCGGCCGCGAGGTCGCGCGCATCGGCCACGGCATCGGCATGAACGTGATCGGCTGGAACCGCACCGCACGAACCGACGCCGGCGTGCCCATGGTCGACATCGATACGCTGCTGTCGTCTTGCGACGTGATCTCGCTCAACCTGTTGCTCACCGACGAGACCCGCGACTTCCTCGATGCCCGGCGGGTCGCGCGCATCAAGCCCGGCGCCATCCTCGTCAATACCGCGCGGGGCGCGCTGATCGAGGAGGCGGCGCTGATCGCGGCGCTGGAAAGCGGCCGCATCCGCCACGCCGGCCTCGACGTCTTCCACGCCGAGCCGCTCAAGGCCGACCACCCGCTCGCCAGGATGAAGAACGTCACGCTGTCCCCCCACGCCGCGTTCCGCACCCTGGAGGCATCGATGAGCCTGCTGCGCCGGGCGCTCGACATCGTCCGCCGGATCGAAGGCCATCCGCCGGTGCCGGAGTGAGGCGGCGGCGCGTATCGGGAGCGTCGATGAACCTTCTGGTGCCCGACAGCTTGCGCCGCGTCGAACGGCACCCGTCCGACGCCGACTGCGGCTGGCGGCATGGCGAAACCAGTTGGCGGCGGGGCAATATTTTCACGTCCGTATATGAACGACCGCAAACCGAGCTTGGACAGCGCGGCGTTACCGATTGAATCGGCACCGGTAGCCTGTCAGGGGCAGATTTGCCCGAGCCGGCCCGAGCCGCCGCAATAGCTCACGTCCTGAATTTGGATCGGAATGTTGTCGGGGTCGGTGAAATAGAGCTCGGGGGTTCCCGACGGACTGGTCGGCCCGCCGCCATTGTTGGCCCGTTGGCGCAATCTCACGCGACACGTCAAAGGCTTGATGAGCGCCGGAATATTCTCGATCGGATCAATGCCGTTGTCGATCAGGATCGCCATGACACGGTCGACGTCGAAATTTTCGATCGTGAAGCAAACGTGATTGATGCCGGACATCGCGTTGGGATTATTGGCCGTGGGGTTGAAAACGACGCCGTCCGTTCCCTCGCCGATCGCGAGAGTAACGCCGGTCCCCTGCATTGCGCGAACCGGAAGGGCAAACACGGTCTGATAGAATTCCTTTTCCCGGGCTCCGTTGGCGATAGTGAGGGTGACGTGGTTGAGAGTTTTGATCTGGAACGCGGGTTTCGCAGCGGCAGCGGGCGGCGGCGAAAACACGTCGCCCCTGGCGCCCGAGCCATATCCATATGCCGTATGCTGCAGCTGGATCTTGATGCCGTTCGCATCGGGAAAGAACACTTCGGGCGTGTCGCCGCGCCGGGTGAGCTGGGCGCCGCCGACGCCGAGGTCGGCAAGAATGCGCATGATTCGCTCGGCGTCAAAATCCGCGACCGTCATCCCGTAAGAGAGAAAACCGGGTTTTGCGCCGGTCCTCGCCGCCGTCAGGGCAAAAAAGTGCGGGCCCTCGCCGACGCGGAACACGACGGCGTCGCCCTGCCGCACCGACGGACCGAACATGCGCTCGTAGAAGGCCTTGGAGCGCTCCAGATCCGAAACGGCGATCATCACGTTGTTCAATCGCCGGGTCGGAATCGCCGGCTTCGCCGGCTGAGCCATCAAGCGAGGCGACACCATGGTGGCGGACAGCGCGAGCAGGGCATGCCTGCGCGTCATTGCTCCGGCACCGGGTGGTCTGGTCGGGTCATCCATGGCTGCTCCTCTCGGCTCACGCGCCGATCGCGATCATCGTGCAACTGTCCATCGGCAACGAGCCGATATTATGCGCCGGCGTCGCCGCATGCATCAAATGAAATCGCGCCGCCGGGCCGTGCCTCTGCTCCAGTCGCAGCAGCCTGAAGGCCGGCGGAGCGGGCACGCCTAACGGCAACGCTCAGGACTCGTCCGTAATTTATCACTCCGATTCGTGTGAATGAAGGGCTTTTCTACTCCCTCTCCCGCTTGCGGGGGAGGGTTGGGGAGGGGGCCCTCGTAGCGAGTCTGTGCGTGGAATTGCCCCCTCCCTAACCCTCCCCCGCAAGCGGCTAGGGTATGCACACATCTTCGAAGATGGCCCTGAACGA
>DASYNT010000351.1:0-4469 GCA_036008405.1 Xanthobacteraceae bacterium | reverse complement strand
CGATGATATCCGAAACGGCCGACGCCTGCGGGGCTATGGCGCAGCGGTTCGGGGGTTCAGGCTAAAGCAGGCAGCACTCCGGTTTCGTCGGTGTCGAGCAATGGTCTCGCCTGGAGGCCATCCCCGATCATGCGCCCGGTCGGATGCCGGCAGGCAAATTCCGAGAGCCGACTGCGGCGTAGCACCGGCAACGGTCTTTCGAAGCCCCGGAGAGCAGGAGGCCCGCCCTCAGCGGACCGTCTGCAGTGCCGAGCCGAACCAGGCGCCGAGGAAATAGCAGGCAATCCCGATGACGACGCCCGCGACGAGGAAGCGGTCCGAAACCAGGGGACGGCTTGCCGCAAAACGCAGGATGAGCAGCCCGGCCACGGCGAGGGCAACGAACATCGTCAATGGATGGGCGAGGAGATCGCCGGCGAACGGGTGCTGCGCGCCATACATCCCGAACACCATCCCGCCGAGCGCCATCGCGCCCAGCCACCAGGACAGCGCACGCAACTCCACCTCCGGCGACCAGGCTTGGTCGGACGGCGCCGGGGAGATCGGATTCGGATCGGTTGGATCTGTCAATGGAGCACCTGTTCCCTTCGCCGGGAGCCTTCGTGCATGTGGCACGGCCCCCCGGGATCGCCGCCGCGCAAGTCGCGGCTTCGACCCATTTAACATGCCCGGCGCGCGCTTGGCACCTGGGGTCCGGCCTCCTGCGGCGGCAGGGCTGCCGCCCCCGCTCTGGCGAGGACGGACCGCGACCGCCCGGCGGCGCAGGGCGTCTGCACCGACCATCGCGCGCTACGCCGTGCTCGCAGAGCTCTTGCCGAGCGCGGCCTGGGCGGCGGCAAGGCGGGCGATGGGCACGCGGAACGGCGAGCAAGAGACATAGTCGAGACCGACCTCATGGCAGAACGCCACCGAGGCGGGGTCGCCGCCATGTTCGCCGCAAATGCCGAGCTTGAGGTTCGGACGCACCTTGCGGCCGCGTTCGGTCGCGATCCGCACCAGCTCGCCGACGCCGTCGCGATCGATCGAGACGAACGGGTCGACCGCGACGATGCCCTTGGCGGCATAGATGCCGAGGAAGCTCGCGGCATCGTCCCGGCTGATGCCGAACGTGGTCTGGGTGAGGTCGTTGGTGCCGTAGGAGAAGAACTCCGCGGTCTGCGCGATCTCGCCGGCCATGAGCGCGGCGCGCGGCAGCTCGATCATGGTGCCGACCTGGTAATCGATCCCGGTGCCGCGTTCCTTCGCCACCGCCCTGGCGGTGTCGTCGATCCGCGCCTTGACGAGGTCGAACTCCATCCGTGTCGCGATCAGCGGCACCATCACCTCCGGCACCACCGGCTTGCCGGTGTGCCGGCCGGCTTCCACCGCCGCCTCGAAGATGGCGCGCGCCTGCATCTCGGCGATCTCCGGATAGGCGATGGCGAGGCGGCAGCCGCGGAATCCGAGCATCGGATTGAACTCCTCGAGCTCGCGGGCACGATCGGCGAGCTTGCGCGGATCGGCATTCATCGCCGCGGCGACCTCGGCGATCTCCTCCTCGGTGTGCGGCAGGAATTCGTGCAGCGGCGGATCGAGCAGCCGGATCGTCACCGGCAGCCCGCCCATGATCTCGAACAGCTCGATGAAATCGTCGCGCTGCATCGGCAGCAGCTTCGCCAGCGCAGCGCGGCGGCTGTTCTCGTCGTCGGCGAGGATCATCTCGCGCACCGCGCGGATGCGGGCCTCCTCGAAGAACATGTGCTCGGTGCGGCACAGGCCGATGCCTTCCGCGCCGAACCGGATGGCGACGCGGGCATCGTTGGGCGTATCGGCATTGGCGCGGACCTCGAGCCTGCGCACCCGGTCGGCCCAGCCCATCAGGGTCGCGAATTCGGCCGACAGCGCGGGCTCCTGCATCGCCACCTTGCCGGCCAGCACCTGGCCGGTCGAGCCGTCGATGGTGACGACCTCGCCCTTGCGCAGCGTGACCCCGCCGGCACTCAACGCGTTGGTGGCATAGTCGACGCGGATCGCGCCGGCGCCGGAGACGCAGGGCTTGCCCATGCCGCGCGCCACCACCGCGGCGTGGGACGTCATGCCGCCGCGGGTGGTGAGAATGCCCTCCGCGGCGTGCATGCCGTGGATGTCTTCGGGGCTGGTCTCGACCCGCACCAGGATGACTTTGCGCCCCTGGGACTTCAGGTGCTCGGCCTCGTCGGGCGAGAACACGATCTCGCCCGAGGCCGCGCCGGGCGAGGCCGGCAGTCCGGTGGCGATCACCTTGCGCGCGGCACCGGGATCGATGGTCGGATGCAGCAGCTGGTCGAGCGCGCCGGGATCGACCCGCGTCACCGCCTCCTGCCGCGTGATCAATCCCTCGCCGGCGAGCTCGACCGCGATGCGCAGCGCCGCCCTGGCGGTGCGCTTGCCGGAGCGGGTCTGCAGCATCCACAGCTTGCCCTGCTCGACCGTGAATTCGAGGTCCTGCATGTCGCGGTAATGCTTTTCGAGCAGTCCGTAGATGCGGGTGAGCTCGGCATAGGCCGCCGGCATGGCGCGCTCGAGCGAGGGCTTGTCGGAGCCGGACTCCTGACGCGCGGCCTCGGTGATCTCCTGCGGCGTACGAATGCCGGCGACGACATCCTCGCCCTGGGCATTGATGAGGAATTCGCCGTAGAGCCGCTTCTCGCCGGTGGAGGGATTGCGCGTGAAGGCGACGCCGGTCGCGGAGGTTTCGCCCATGTTGCCGAACACCATCGCCTGGACATTGACCGCGGTGCCCCAGCTTTCCGGGATGGCGTGGAGGCGGCGATAGGTGATGGCGCGCTGATTCATCCAGGAGCCGAACACGGCGCCGATGGCGCCCCACAGCTGGTCGTGAGGATCCTGGGGGAACGGCGCGCCGCGTTCGTCCTCGACGCAGGCCTTGTAGCGCTCGACGAGCGCGGCCCAGTCGTCGGCATCGAGCTCGGTGTCCAGCATGTAGCCGTGCAGGTCCTTGTGCTCGTCGAGGATCTCTTCGAACAGATGATGGTCGAGGCCGAGCACTACGTTCGAATACATGGTGATGAAGCGCCGGTAGGAATCATAGGCGAAGCGGCGGTCGCCGGAGCTCGCCGCCAGCGCTTCGACGGTCTGGTCGTTGAGGCCGAGATTGAGCACGGTGTCCATCATCCCCGGCATCGACGCGCGCGCCCCCGAGCGCACCGAGACCAGCAGCGGGTCGTCGCGGTCGCCGAACCGCCGGCCGGCGATCTTGCCGACCTGCTGCAGCGCCGCCTCGACCTGGCCCCTGAACTCCTCGGGATAGGTTTTGCCGTGGCGATAGAAGTAGGTGCAGACCTCGGTGGTGATGGTGAATCCAGGCGGCACCGGCAGGCCGAGATTGGCCATCTCGGCGAGATTGGCGCCCTTGCCGCCTAGCAGATCGCGCAGGCCCGCCTTGCCCTCCGCCCGGCCGTCGCCGAACGCGTAGACCCATTTGCCGGGCGCCGGCACCTCGGATCTTCCCGACGCGGGCGCTTTGGATTTGGCGGGTTGGGCCCCGGGCTCGCGCTTCGGCGCCGACGTGGCCGCCGGCTTCTGCTTCGGCGCGCGCGACTTAGCGCGGGCCGGCGCCCCCTTGGCAGCGGAGGTCTTGGCGGGCCGCCGGGAACGCGAGGATTTGATCGATTTCACCATGACGGGCTCGGACGCTGTTCTGCCGGCACAAAGCATGGCGCCATCCCCGCCGCAACCCGGACGGCAGCCATCAACGGATCAGGCCGAGCCCGGTAATCCCGACCACGATCAGGTAGATGGCGACGATGTAATTGAGCAGCCGCGGTATCAGAAGGATCAGGACGCCGGCGAGCAACGCTACCAGCGGCTGGATATGGGCAACGGTCACCATGTTGCGGCCTCCGTGGAAGGACTGGGTGAATCGCCGGCTTTACGAAAAAGCAAATTACGCCAAATCCGCCGAAGCGCCATCATTGAACGATTTCGCACCGGATTGGTTCAGGCGGCCCCGGTGAGATACCGCTTGGCCAGCACCTTGCCCTCCTCGACTGCCGGCTGGTCGAACGGGTCGACGCCGAGCAGGCGCGCGGCGATGATCGTCTCCAGCATGAAATGCATCAGCAACTCTCCGAGGCCGGCCTCGTCGAGGCGATCGAGCTTGATGGTGCGGACCGGGCAGCCGTTCTTGGCAAGCGTCTCGGCGGTGGCGCGTCCTTGGGCGGCGACCAGGTCGCCGATGGTCTTGCCGGCAAAGCCCGGCTCGCCGGCCGCAGCCGCGAGGCCGGCATCGAGCCGCGAGCCCCGTCCAGCGGCGGCGACGGTGATCACCGTGAACAGCTTGTCGCGCGGGCCGGCGATGAAGAGCTGGAGCTGGCTGTGCTGGTCGACCGGGCCGAGCGCTGCGATGGGTGTCGTGCCCTTTCCCTGCTTGCCGAGACTTTCCGCCCACAGCTGCACGTACCAGCGGGTGAAACGCTCCAGCCGATCCG
>DASYNT010000350.1:0-6040 GCA_036008405.1 Xanthobacteraceae bacterium | reverse complement strand
CGCGAGTGCCGTCGGCGTGAACGTTCCCGCCGGGGCGGCCTGCTTGGTACCGCGCGAGCGGAAATGCGGCCGCGCCTGGGGCCGGTCGTCGAGACCGAGAACCGCATCGACGATCCCGTTCAATTCGTTGGGCAGCGCAATCGGTCCGGTCCGGCCGCGGTACGACCCGCCGTCGAATTCGAACTGCTGGAGGTCGACGCCGAACGCCTGGTTGAATTGCGCGACCGTTCCGGAAAGAACGACGGCGCGGCGCGCCGCGTCCTCCTGCACGACCGAGAGGTCGTGGCGCTTGGCGAAAGTCGTGACCGCAGCCATGTCGGCCGGAGCAGCCCCGAATTCCTTCGCCAGGTCGGCGTGCTTCATATGGCCCGCCGATCGCTTGCCGGCGGCAAGGCCCGCGACCTTCGCCTTGAACGCATCCGCATTTTGCCGGCGCACCAGCACCGTTACCTCGAGGCGTTCCGCCGGATTAGACTTGCCGATGGACCGCGCTCCCGGAAGCGGCTCTCGGTGACTGCCGATCAGCACGTTTGTACTCATATTGTTCTCCATCTTTGCTGGATGTGACTAAGGTGAGTGACTTGAATGGTCTCGACGGTTTCCCGAAGCCGCCGATCACGACATCATCGACTCAGCGGGCGCGGACTCCGACGACCTGGCGCGGCCGGCTTGCTTTCAGCCGTCCGCGCCAGGTCGCCGGGCGTTCCGGCCCGTTCGGGAACGGCGACGAGGTTAGGGGGGCCTTTCGCGACTGCAGGTGAACCGCCTCACACTCGCGGCTTGGTTTTTCGGTCCCACGCGGGAGATCGGCAACGACACCGGCACCACCAAGGCGCGGTTCTAGCGTTCTGATTCTGACGTTTGTATCCGTCTTTCCGGGGCGAGACAGCGGCCGAAGGCCGAGGGTCGAGAACCCGGAGTCCACCAATCCAGCGCGGTGATTGCTGGATTCCGGGTTCGCCTCCGCTCTGCTGCGGCGCCCCGGAATGACGCCGATCAGATGAACCGTTAGTGCCACAAGACCAGGAAGGCGGCGCGTGTGGGCGTAAATCACACCCGGCAAAATGCCCCGGCCGGAAGCAACCGGAGCAGCCCTTGCCGCGCTGCATCGTGTTTTTTCGCCCAGCGACCGAGTTGAGTCAAAACCGCCTCACCGGTTCAACGGGCGGTCGCCTCCGCCCTCCGGCTCAGCCTCGATCTCGCCGGGCGGATCGAGGACGATCCGTCCGGCCGCGATATCGACCTGCGGCGCCACCGCCGAGGTGAAGGGCAGCAGCCTGGTTTCGCCGCCGCCTTGCGGCACGATCTCCAGGAGGTCGCCGGCGCCGAAATCATGGACGGCGATGACGGTGCCGATCGGACCGCCCGCGCGGTCTTCGGCGACGAGGCCGATCAGGTCGGCATAGTAATACTCGTCCGGCGCGGGCGGCGGCAGGCGGTCGCGGGGGACGAACAGATCGACATTGCGCAGGCGCTCGGCGCCATTGCGGTCGGTCACGCCCTTGATCCGGGCGATGAAGTGACCCTTGGCGGGGCGCAGGGACTCGATCTCGATGCTGCGGCCGTCCGCGGTTTCCAGCGCACCATAACGGCCGACCGCCCCGGCGTCGCCGGTGAACGACCACAGCCTGACCTCGCCCGTCGTCCCGTGCGCAGCGCCGATGCGCGCCACACAGATTCGCCTGCCGGCGCGGGCAGGCGCAGGCTGGCGGGCGGCGTCCGCCGGCGCTTGCATTGCGGCAGGACCGTCGGCGCGCGCAGGCGCATCCCTCCGCCGGCGGGGCAGGCCGTCGCGCGCGGCGCGACGGGAGGAGGTCAATGCGCGGCAGCCGGAGCGCCGGGAGGCTTGGCGGCGGGAGCCTTGGCCGCCGGGGGCTTGGGCGGGGCGGCTTTCGCGGCGGCTTCGGCGCGGGCCTTGCGCTCCTTGCGCGGGAGCGCCCGTTCCGGATTGTTGCGCGCCGGGCGCTTGCGCACGCCCGCCGCATCGAGGAAGCGCAGGATGCGGTCGGAGGGCGTCGCGCCCTTGGCGAGCCAGTCCTTCGCCTTCTCGATGTCGAATTTAAGCCGGTCGGTATTCTCCTTCGGCAGCAGCGGATTGAAATAGCCGAGCCGTTCGATGAAGCGGCCGTCGCGCGGATAGCGGCTGTCGGCCACCACGATGTGATAGACCGGCCGCTTCTTGGTGCCGGCGCGGGCCATCCGGATTTTCAGAGACATTGGAAGTCCTTTCTCAACGTGTACTTTGCATGGGGTTGAATTCGACTATTTCTTCTTTCCGAAGCCGGGAAAGCCGCCGAGCCCGGGCAGGGGGCCCTTGGGAAGCCCAGGCAGCCCGCCGGGCGTCCCGGGAAAGGCCGGCGGCAGCTTGGGTGCGCCCGGCAATCCGCCGGGCAGACCGGGAAGGCCGCCGGGCAAGCCACCGGGGAGCTTTGCCATTTCCTCCGGGCTCGGCATGCCGCCGCCCATGCCTCCCCCCATGCCGAGCGCATTGGCGAGGCCGGCGAGCGGGCCGCGCTTGGCGCCGCCCATGGCCTTCATCATGTCGGCCATGCCCCGGTGCATCTTGAGGAGCTTGTTGACCTCCTCGACCTTGGAGCCGGAGCCCGCGGCGATGCGCTTCTTGCGGCTCGCCTTGAGCAAATCGGGGTTGCGCCGCTCCCTGGGCGTCATCGACAGGATGATCGCGACCTGGCGCTTGAGCAGGCCGTCGTCGAGATTGGCGGCGGCGATCTGGTTCTTCATCTTGGCGATGCCGGGGAGCATCCCCATCAGCCCGCCGAAGCCGCCCATCTTCTGCATCTGCTCGAGCTGCTCGCGCAGGTCGTTGAGGTCGAAGGCGCCCTTGCGCATGCGCTCGGCGGTGCGCATGGCCTTCTCGGTGTCGATGGTCGCCGCGGCCTTCTCGACCAGCGAGACGATGTCGCCCATGCCGAGAATGCGATCGGCGACCCGCGCCGGATGGAAGTCCTCCAGCGCATCGAGCTTTTCGCCGGTTCCCATCAGCTTGATCGGCTTGCCGGTCACCGCGCGCATGGAGAGCGCCGCGCCGCCGCGGCCGTCGCCGTCGACCCGGGTGAGCACGATGCCGGTCAGGCCGACCCGCTGGTCGAACGCGCGGGCGAGATTGACCGCGTCCTGGCCGGTCAGGCTGTCGGCGACGAGCAGGACCTCATGGGGCCGCGCCGCCGCCTTCACCTCCGCCGCCTCGGCCATCATCGCCTCGTCGAGCGTGGTGCGGCCGGCGGTGTCGAGCATGACCACGTCATAGCCGCCGAGCCGGCCGGCCTCGATGGCGCGCCGCGCGATCTGCACCGGCGACTGTCCGGCGACGATCGGCAGGGTGTCGACGCCGACTTGCTGGCCTAGCACCGCGAGCTGCTCCATGGCCGCCGGACGCCTGGTGTCGAGGGAGGCGATCAGCGTCTTGCGCCGCATCTGCTCGCTGAGGCGCCGCGCGATCTTGGCGGTGGTGGTGGTCTTGCCCGAACCCTGCAGGCCCACCATCATGATCGGAACCGGCGCCGGGGCATTGAGGTCGATCGGATCCGCGGTGGCGCCGAGCGTCTCGATGAGCTGGTCATGGACGATCTTGACGATCATCTGGCCGGGAGTGACCGACTTCACCACCTCGACCCCGACCGCACGCTCGCGCAGCCGGTCGACGAAGCCGCGCACCACGTCGAGGGCGACGTCGGCCTCCAGCAGCGCCCGCCGGACCTCCCGCGACGCCGCGTCGACATCGGCCGCGGTGAGCGCGCCGCGGCGCGTCAGCCGGTCGAGAATCCCGGACAGCTTGTCGGACAGGCCTTCGAACATCGATCAGCACCAATGAAGGTCAAACAACAACGACGCCCGAGGGCGCATAGCGCTGTCGGGCGTTGACCTCCGGTCTCACGGGACCGGGCGGCAGGGTGAATTACGGCTCATTTCGCGAGCTGACGGAGACTTAGGGCGCAGCGGCGGCCAAGTCAACCGCGGCTCCCTCGTCCTTCCTCGTCCTTGGCCCGGAACGGGCTTGACTGGCCCCGGCATTCGTCCTTGATGGCGGCCGGTTGCGCCGCCCGGTCAGCGAGGTTGGGGCAACAGCCGTTTTTTCTCCAGAGGTCGAAGCATCGCCATGTCCAAGAACTCCACCCGCACCGCCGGCCGCCATTTCCTGCAGATTCCCGGCCCGACGCCGCTTCCGGATCGGATTCTGCGCGCCATGGACACCCCGATCATCGACCACCGCGGGCCGGAATTCGCCGCGCTCGCCAAACGCGCGCTCGAAGGCATCAAGACCATCTTCAAGACGACCAGCCCCGTCATCATCTATACCGCGACCGGCACCGGCGCCTGGGAAGCCGCCCTGGTCAATTCCCTGTCGCCCGGCGACCGCGTGCTGATGGTCGAGACCGGCCAGTTCGCCACCCTGTGGAAGAACATGGCGACCAAGCTCGGGCTGAAGCCGGAATTCATCGCGACCGACTGGCGCACCGGCGCCGACCCGGCGGTGATCGAGGCGAAGCTGCGGGAAGACAAGGCCCACGAGATCAAGGCGGTCTGCGTGCTCCACAACGAGACCGCGACCGGCTGCCTGTCGCCGATCGCCGAGATCCGCCAGGCGATCAACCGTGCCGGCCATCCGGCGCTGTTCCTGGTCGACACCATCTCCTCGCTCGCCTCGGCCGACTATCGCCACGACGAATGGGGTGTCGACGTCACCATCGGCGGCGCCCAGAAGGGCCTGATGCTGCCGCCGGGCATGTCGTTCAATGCCCTGAGCGACAAGGCGATCGCGGCGTCGAAGGCGTCCAGGATGACGAAGTCGTTCTGGTCGTGGGAAGACATGCTCAACGCCAACAAGGTCGGCTTCTTCCCCTACACCCCGGCCACCAACATGCTGCATGGCCTCGTCGTCGCGGTCGACATGTTGCACGAGGAGGGGCTCGACAATGTGTTCGCCCGCCACGACCGCTTCGCCGAGGCGACCCGCCGGGCGGTGCGCGCCTGGGGCCTCGAAATCCTGTGCCGCGACCCCAAATATTATTCCCCGACCGTCACCGCCGTGCTGCTGCCCGAAGGCCATGACGCCGACCAGCTGCGCACGCTCGCGCTCGAGCACTTCGATATTTCCTACGGCATGAGCTTCGGCAAGTTCGCCGGCCGGTACTTCCGCATCGGCCATCTCGGCGACACCAACGACCTCACCATCCTGGGCGCGCTGGCCGGCACCGAAATGGCGCTGACGCTGTCAGGCGTGCCGATCAAGAAGGGCGGCGTGCAGGCGGCGATGGACTACATTGCATCCGTCCACGCCGGCGCCCACCGCGCCGCCGCGGAATAAACCGGCCGTACCGTCGAGGTGGCCGGTGCGGCCGCCGCGAAAGGGCGCCATCCGCGCCCATTTGCGCGTGCAGCGCTCTCGATGGTGGAGGACCGGAACAGACGGCGAGCCTCGTCGGGCCGAGGGAGGCTGCTCAATGTCATTTCAGATAGATGGCTTTCAAAGCGCTGTCGATACGAGGACAGGTGCCCGTCTCACAATAAGAAGCAGTCTTGCGGCAACAAACCGCGTCGCACATAGCCGTGAAACGAGGAGTACGGCCAATCGCGCACCTGGGCGACCAAGCCGTGCCTTACTGGATCGAGGCGTGAAACGTCCAGACGTAAGCCTGTACGTTATCGGTATGTCGTTGAATGCCATGGCTTTCCCCGCGTTAAAGAGCGCGAAACGCTGTAATAAAGCGCGAGTTGAATGCGACGAACGTAACCTCGTTTGATCGTGTAGCGGGGAATACAATAAAAGTTCCGAACCGACCGCCTACCTGCTGTAACCTAAAACGAGGCGGCACCAGTACGGACGCATATTGACATGTCGGATGCCCGCACCTGATCGTTATAAGAGTGACACAAGATTCAAAAATACAAAATCGTTTGTCCTCAAGTTGGATAAATATTATTCTTCCCACCTCTTTAAACTTGATAGTCGACCGTGAAAAACCGCAGAAAGCGGTGATTGGCGGGGACATCTGCGCGAATCGTGGGTCTGGATTTTGCC
>DASYNT010000349.1:0-6955 GCA_036008405.1 Xanthobacteraceae bacterium | reverse complement strand
GCGATGGCCGAAGTGACCAACGAGCTGATATACGAGGTGCTCAAGCCGCTTCAGTCGGATGTAGCTGGATTCAAGGATGCATGGCAGGAGAATACTGCGGCTTTGAACGCGATTCGAACCCACGTGATTGCGCAGTCCCAGGACATCCAGAACATCTATGCCATCTTGGCGCGCCACGACGGACGCCTCGCGCGCATCGAGCGGCGGCTCGAAATCACCGAACCGGCATGAACTCCGCCGTCATCGTCTTTCCCGGCATCAATCGCGAGCGCGACATGGCGCGCACGCTGCGCTTGGTGTCCGGGCGCGAGCCGGTGATGGTGTGGCATGCCGAGACGGTGCTGCCGGAGCGGACCGACCTCGTGGTGGTGCCCGGCGGCTTCAGCTATGGCGATTATCTGCGCTGCGGCGCCATTGCCGCGCGCGCCCCGGTCATGGACGCGGTGCGGGCGTTCGCCGCCGCGGGCGGGCTGGTGCTCGGCGTCTGCAACGGCTTCCAGATCCTGTGCGAGGCGGGCCTGCTGCCCGGCGTGCTGATGCGCAATGCGCAGCTCAAATTCCTCTGCAAGGACGTGTATCTCAAGGTCGAGCGGTCCGACACCGCCTTCACGCGCGGCTACAATGCGGGCCAGGTGATCCGCGTGCCGGTCGCCCATGGCGAGGGCAATTTCGTCGCCGATGCCGACACCATCGCGCGCATCGAAGGCGAGGGCAGGGTGGTGTTCCGCTATTGCGCGTCCGACGGCGCGCTGTCGCCGGCCGCCAATGTCAACGGCTCGACCAACGCCATCGCCGGCATCGTCAGCGATGGCGGCAACGTGCTCGGCATGATGCCGCACCCCGAGAACCACGTGGAGCCCGCGATGGGCTGCACCGACGGGCGCGGCCTGTTCGCGGGGCTCGTCGAGCATCTGAGCCGGGCGGCGTAATCCGCGGATTTGTCCGGCCTTTGTGGCCGGAGGCGGGACAGGATGAAGAGGACCGGTCCGGCGCTCGCTTTTTCCTTTGGAAATCAGCTGCAATTGCGCTCCGGTCCACGGGTTTACATATGCTAGACCGGTTCCACCGCGGTGGATTTCGAGCCGGAATGATTCCCGACCAGCCCGTTCCCAGAGAGCCTGACGTCACGCCCGAACTGGTCGCCGAACACGGCCTCGAGCCTGACGAGTACGCCCGCATCCTGAAGCTGATCGGCCGCACGCCGAGCTTCACCGAGCTCGGCATCTTCTCGGCGATGTGGAACGAACACTGTTCCTACAAGTCCTCCAAGGTGCATCTGCGCGGCCTGCCGACCACCGGCGGCTGCGTCATCCAGGGCCCCGGCGAGAATGCGGGGGTGATCGACATCGGCGACGGGCTCGCCTGCGTCTTCAAGATGGAGAGCCACAACCATCCGAGCTACATCGAGCCGTACCAGGGCGCCGCCACCGGCGTCGGCGGCATCCTGCGCGACGTCTTCACCATGGGTGCGCGGCCGATCGCCTGCCTCAATGCGCTGTCGTTCGGCGATCCCGCCCATCCCAACACCCGTCATCTGGTCTCCGGCGTGGTCGCCGGCATCGGCGGCTACGGCAATTCCTTCGGCGTGCCCACCGTGGGCGGCTCGGTGCGCTTCCACCACCGCTATGACGGCAACTGCCTGGTCAACGCCATGGCGGTCGGCCTCGCCGCGACCGACCGGATCTTCTATGCGGCGGCCTCCGGCGTCGACATGCCGATCGTCTATCTCGGCTCCAAGACCGGCCGCGACGGCATCCACGGCGCCACCATGGCGTCGGCCGAATTCGGGGAAAATTCGCAGGAGAAGCGGCCGACCGTCCAGGTCGGCGATCCCTTCTCGGAAAAGCTGCTGCTGGAGGCCTGCCTGGAGATCATGGCCAAGGGCTGCGTCATCGCCATCCAGGACATGGGCGCAGCCGGCCTCACCTGTTCGGCGGTGGAGATGGGTGCCAAGGGCGATCTCGGCGTCACCCTCGAGCTCGACCGGGTGCCGTGCCGCGAAACCGGTATGTCGGCCTATGAGATGATGCTGTCGGAGAGCCAGGAGCGCATGCTCATGGTGCTCAAGCCGGACAAGGAGGCCGAGGCCGAGGCGATCTTCCGCAAATGGGGGCTCGATTTTGCGGTGGTCGGCGCAACCACGCCGACCCGGCGTTTCATCGTCAAGCATGGCGGCGTGGTGAAGGCGGACCTGCCGATCAAGGAGCTGGGCGACGAGGCGCCGGTGTACCGGCGGCCGTTCGTCGATGCGCCGAAGCCGGCAACGCTCGACGCCGCGATGGTCGTGCCGCCGATGCCGGTCGCCGATGCGCTCGAAAAGCTGATCGGCACGCCCGACCTGTGCTCGCGACGATGGGTGTGGGAGCAATACGACCACGTCATCCTGGGCAACACCGTGCAGCGGCCGGGCGGCGATGCCGCCGTGGTCCGCGTCAATGACGGCCCGAAGGCGCTGGCGCTCACCACCGACGTGACGCCGCGCTATTGCGACGCGGATCCGTTCGAAGGCGGCAAGCAGGCGGTGGCGGAAGCCTGGCGCAACCTGACCGCGGTCGGCGCGACGCCCCTCGCCGTCACCGACAACCTAAATTTCGGCAACCCCGAGCGCCCCGAGATCATGGGCCAGCTGGTCGGCTGCATCCGCGGCATCGCCGCCGCCTGCATCGCGCTCGACTTTCCCGTCGTGTCCGGAAACGTCTCGCTCTACAACGAGACCAATGGCAGGGCGATCCTGCCGACGCCGTCGATCGGCGCTGTCGGGCTGCTGGCCGATTTCACCGCATCGGCGACGCTCGCCTTCAAGGCGCCCGGGGAGGCGATCCTGCTCGTCGGCGAGACCCGCGGTGCGCTCGGCCAATCGCTCTATCTGCGCGACATTTGCGGGCGGGAGGAGGGCGCGCCGCCCCCGGTCGACCTCGCCGCGGAGCGGCGCAACGGCGACTTCGTGCGCGCCCTGATCGGCGAGAGGATTGCAACCGCGGTTCACGACCTGTCCGATGGCGGCCTCCTGGTGGCGCTCGCCGAAATGGCGATGGCGTCCGGCATCGGCGCGCAACTTGCCGCTGCGCCCGCCGGACTGGCGCCCCACGCCTTCTGGTTCGGCGAGGACCAGGCCCGCTACGTCGTCACCGTACGCCAAGACGATGCCCAAAAGGTGATCACCCGCGCCGCAGCGGCCGGCGTCGCGATTGGCCGGCTCGGACATAGCGGCGATGCCGCCTTAACTATTTCCGGCGAACGGTCGATTCTGATAAGAAGCCTGACCGAGCGCTTCGAAAATTGGCTTCCCGACTACATGTCGGGCGCGAATCCCTGATGCCGGGCCCGCGCGACAGGAGATGCGTAGGAGGCGGCAATGGCGATGTTGGCGAGCGATATCGAGCGGCTGATCAAGGTCGGAATTCCCGATGCCAAGGTCACGATCCGGGATCTCGCCGGCGATGGCGACCATTATTCGGCCACGGTGATCTCCGAGGCCTTCCGGGGCAAGTCGCGGGTGCAGCAGCACCAACTCGTCTATGATGCCTTGAAGGGCGAGATGGGGGGCAAGCTGCATGCACTGGCCCTGCAGACCGCCCCGCCGGCGCGCTGAAGATGGCGCCCATTTCAATCGCGAACGCTCTTGCGCTCGGCATTGAATCGCACGATTTTCAAGGCGGAGAACATTCCGGCGCAGGCCGAAGCGACCGCAAGGCCGGCAGTTGCAACACACTTCCGGCGACAACCAGCAGAAGGACAGCCATGGGCATCGAGCAATTCATCGACAGCGAAGTGAAGACCAACGACATCGTGCTATTCATGAAGGGAACTCCGCAGTTCCCCATGTGCGGCTTCTCCGGCCAGGTGGTGCAGATCCTCGACCATCTCGGGGTGTCCTATAAAGGCCTGAACGTGTTGGATTCCGACGATCTGCGCAACGGCATCAAGAGCTATTCCAATTGGCCGACCATCCCGCAGCTCTATGTGAAGGGCGAGTTCGTCGGCGGCTGCGACATCATCCGCGAGATGTTCCAGGCCGGCGAACTGCAGGCGCTGATGAAGGAAAAGGGCCTCCCGGTGAAGGAGACCCAGGCCTGACGCCGGTATCGCAGCAGTAACGGGTAAGGGTGCAATAGTACCGGCCGATGGCGGGGTGGCGGTGCTGCCCGCCTGTCTGATTTGGACAGTATAGGTCGAGGCCGCCGTTTGGAATGGGTAGCCGGAGGAAGTGCGATGTTCAGGAGCGTCGCCGCGGTGGCGGTTGCCGCGGCCACCCCCGCTACCGCGAGTAGTATTCCACCACTAGGTGCGGCTCCATCTGCACGGGATAGGGCACCTCGGTGGTCCCTGGGATGCGCGCGAGCTTGGCCGTCAGCTTGCTGTGGTCGACCTCGATATAATCGGGCACGTCGCGCTCGGCGAGGGCGGTCGCCTCGAGAACCAGCGCCAGTTGCTTCGACTTGTCTTTCACCTCGACGACGTCATTGACCTTGAGGCGGAAGCTCGGAATGTTGACCCGGCGGCCGTTCACCTTGACGTGGCCGTGGTTGATGAACTGGCGCGACGCGAACATGGTGGGCACGAACTTGGCGCGGTAGATCACGGCGTCCAGCCGCCGCTCCAGCAGGCCGATCAAGTGCTGCCCTGAATCGCCCTTCATGCGGATGGCCTCCGCATAGATGCCGCGGAACTGTTTCTCCGAAATGTTGGCGTAGTAGCCCTTGAGCTTCTGCTTGGCGCGCAATTGGACGCCGAAGTCGGAGAGCTTGCCCTTGCGGCGCTGGCCGTGCTGGCCGGGGCCGTATTCGCGGCGGTTGACGGGGCTCTTCGGGCGGCCCCAGATGTTCTGGCCCATGCGGCGATCGAGCTTGTGCTTTGCCGCCAGTCGCTTGGTCATTCGCGTCCTCATTGCGGCTCTGCGCCGGAGGCGGCAGGCACGCGTCATGGTGGAGTGTGAGGATCGCGCCCTCCTCTGTCCCGGCATTGCCGGGGCCGACAGGTCCTTTGCTTCAAGCGGGACCACGGGTCGCGAAACGCCGTGCGGGCGGGCCCGCACAGCCGGGGGTATCTAGGTGGAAACCGCCGGGGTGTCAAATCGGTGAGGATGCAAAGCGGTCCACGAAGCTTGCTGATCGTCTGCGGATCGTCGTCGCCCGCCTCACCCCGCCGCTTGCATCGCATCCCGCAGCCCGAACCGCGCCAGCGCCGCGGCGAGTGCGGCGGACGGACACGCACCCGAGGTGAAGATGGCTCGTGCGGTGCCGCCCGTCCCCGCGATCGGAGCGCCGACGAGGTCGGTGACCCGGCGGGCGATGGCGGGAGCGGGGTCGATCCAATCCACCGGCCATGAAGCGAGCCGCCGGAAGCTGCCGAGCAGCAGCGGGTAGTGGGTGCAGGCGAGCACGATGGTGTCGGTGCGGCGATCGCCCTCGTCGATGAAACAGGGCGCGATCTCGCGGGCGATGGCGGCGTCATCGGCCGGCGTGTCGTGCAGCGCCGCTTCTGCGATGGAGGCGAGGTGCGCCGAGCCCACGAGGGTGACGTCGCAGCCGTGGCCGAAATCCCGGATCAGGGCGCGGGTGTATTCGCGCTTCACCGTCGCCTCGGTGCCGAGCACCGACACCCGCTTCGACAGCGACGCGCTGCAGGCCGGCTTGATGGCGGGCACGGTGCCGACGAACGGCACCGCGAAGCGCGCCCGCAGCTGCGGCAGCACCAGGGTGGATGCGGTGTTGCAGGCGATCACCACGATATCGGGGGCGTGCGCCGCGATCAGCTCCTCCATCAGCGGCACCACCCGCCCCACCAGCGCATCCTCGCCATGGCGCCCATAGGGAAAGAAGGCGTCGTCGGCGACATAGACGTAACGGGCATCCGGCCGCGCCTTCGCCACTTCGCGAAACACGGTGAGGCCGCCGAGGCCGGAGTCGAACACGAGAATGGTGGCTGCCATGGTGCGGGCAAGTTTCGTGGGGATCAGTCGAAGGCCAGATCGAGGCTGCGGCCAGCATAGAGGATTCGCAGGATGATGGCGTCCTCTCCGTTCAGGGTGAAAACGACCGTCAGGCGGCGCCCCGAATCCCGGCTCATGTCAAGCATGAGGAAAGAACTGGGACAGCGGCGAAGGAGCGTACAGAGCAGGCGGGCGGTGGAATGGCAAAGGCGTTCGAGCGGCATACTGCTCAATCGATCCCGCCACGGCGATTCTCGGGCTCACACGGGGTTCAAGCCGCTGGATACGGTTCCGCATGTGCTGGCCGCCGCTTGCGCGGGCTGAGCTGGATCCACACTCTTGGGCATGGCGGTGTAGCGTCGCTTGGCAATGCAGGTGAGGTTACGCCGCGCCCGCGTCAGAGGCCTGAGATGTAATGCGCCATCGCCTCACGGTCGGACGCCGAAATTGCCTGCATGATGCCGCTCATTTCGGGACTGTTTTTTCGCTGGCCTTCCGCAAAGCGGCGCATCGTCTCGACCAAGTAATCGTACTTTTGGCCTGCGAGCCGCGGCGCCGCTACGCCGCCAACCAGTTTTTGCTGATGACAGGCCTCGCATATCGCCATTGTGGGAGGCGGCGAGGAGGAGGCGTTCGCGGGTCCCGGCCACTGCTTTGTCGCGAAGTAAGCCGCTGCGGGCCCCACCTCTTCCTCGGTGAGGTTTACCGCGATCTTCTTCATGGTGTCGCTGGCGCGATCTCCGTGTTGGAATTCATGCAGTTGCTTCAGGATATAATTTTCCTGCTGACCCCAGATGATCGGAACACCCTCCAGTTTTGGCGATCCGTCCACACCGTGGCATACCCCACAAACCACCAACTTGCCGCCGAGGACGGTCTGGGCTTCAGCAGCATTTCCCGGAGTGACCGGAAAGGTCAGCGCGGCGAGAACGCCGAGCAAGCCGAAAACCGTCGAAACGCAATTGTTCGTCATGATACCGTCCCGCGCGAGTGTCTGAGGTCCGCGACGCTAGCAAAGCGCCA
>DASYNT010000348.1:0-9738 GCA_036008405.1 Xanthobacteraceae bacterium | reverse complement strand
CGGTTCGGCAATGTGGTCGGTTATTCGCGGCCGCGCTTCTTCTGCCCGTGACGCGGCCGAGAGGTCGGCGCAGGAGCTTCGGGAGGCGCGTCACTTGGGCCTGAAGGCATGAGGCCTGAGGCATGTCAAACCCTCCGGCCGTGGGGCGAGAGATCATGCCGCCTGCACCGAAGGATCGAGCCGAGGATCGAGGTTGTTATAGGGGCAAATTCGTGGCGCGCGTGACGCCGGCAAGCCCTGGAGGTCATCACCATGTCACTTCGTGAAAAGCGGTTCGGCGTCGCCCTGCTCGCATCGGTCCTGGCGCTTGGCGTCGCGACCGACGCACAGGCGAGATTTGGCGGCGGCGGAGCCGGTGGTGGTGGCCACTTCGGCGGGGGCGGCTTCGGCGGCGGTGGCATGCGCATGGGCGGCTTCGGCGGCGGGGCAATGCGCATGGGCGGGTTCGGCGGCGGCGCAATGCGCATGGGCAGCTTCGGCGGAATGCGCGTCGGCAACGGTGCGTTTCGCGGAATCGGCGCTCAGAGCTTCCATGTCGGCGGCCACAACGTTGCCGGGCTCCATAGCGGCTTGGGGGCGCACGCCGGCAGCGTCGGACACACAGTCGGGGCGCAAAGCTTCGGTCATGCCGGCAGGATCAGCGCCGCCCATTTTGCCGGCCACAACTTCGGCCATAACGGTTTCCACGGTCCGTTCCCCCGTTCCTTCCCCGGGTTCCGCGGCTGGTACGGCTATGGCTGGTACGGGCCGGTGTTCTGGCCCTTCGCCTATGACGTCCTGTTCGCCGATCTGTTCTGGGGCTATGCCTATGGCTGGCCGTTCTGGGCGTATGGCTATCCCGACATCTATGGCGGATTGTTCTGGCCCTATGGCTACGATGACCTCGCCGGCTATCTCTCTCCCGGTCCGGGCGCCGTGGACGGCGCCTATGCGGTAGCGTCCGCTCCGCAAACGCGCGCGGCGCGCGCGGCCGTGAACCGCCAGGCCGAGGTAACCGGCCAGATCAACCAGAGTTGCGGCGCCGACAGCAAGGATGTCGCGGGCTGGCCGGTCGATCGTATCGAGCAGGCCGTCGCTCCGACCGCCGACCAGCGCGCTCTGCTCGACGATTTCGCCAATGCCTCGGTGCGGGCCGCGCAAGCGATCAAGGAAGCTTGCCCGACCGCCGTCTCGTTCATGCCGACCGGACGGCTCGATGCGATGCAAAAGCGGGTCGAGGGCATGGTGGAGGCGATGGGCATCGTCGCGCCGCCGCTCGACAAGTTCTATGATTCGCTGTCCGACGAGCAGAAGGCGCGGCTCAACGCGGCCAACGACCAGACCGGAAAAGGCCGCTCGCTGGCGACCTGCGGCGCCGTCAGCAGCGCGACGCAATGGCCGGGCGAGCGGATCGAGAAGGCGGTCCAGCCCAGCGAGCAGCAGCAGGCCAAGCTCGATGCGCTCAAGACGGCGATGGCGAACGCCGCCGATCGATTGGCCCAGGCCTGTCCCTCCAGCCTGCCGGCGACACCGCCGGCGCGCCTGAGCGCGATCTCGATGCGGCTCGACGCGATGCTGGCTTCGATCAAGAGCGTCCGCGGCGCGCTCGACGATTTCTACGGCTCGCTCAGCGACGAGCAGAAGGCGCAGTTCAACCTGATCGGCCGCCAGCAGACCGCGCAGAGGCAGAGCTGAAGCTTTGTTTCGGCCTGTGCCGATCGGCCGGCTCCTCGGGGAGCCGGCCGTATTTTTGCCGGACGACACGCAGGGGGAGTTCCACTCCCTGCGCCAATGCCCGCCAAACGGCACTTGGCTTTGAGAATTGTGATGGGATTTTTCAAAACTGCCGGCATTGCAAAACTGTCGGCTTTGGGTGACATGGATGGCGAAACCGCTCATCTTCACGATCTCCGCCGCATGGGACGATGAGGCGGGGGTGTGGACAGGACATTGTGACGACAATCCCTGCCGCCGCCGAGGCGTCGACGCCCGACGAGCTGGTGGAAAAAAAATCGGCGATGACCCTCGATCTCTTGCCGGACAATCATCCGGGCGTTGATCCTGCCTCGGTTTACCTACTCTTCGCCACGCCGGGAAGCGTCGGGCGGCCGGGCGATTGAAAACTCGCGGTAAATATTTCGGCTGCGCAGTTTAAAAACAATGGGCCGATGTCGAAGTCGTGAGGTATCGTCGTTTGGTGGCCGCTTTTCTCGAAGCGTCACGTTACGATGCTACTTGACGAAGCCGATGGAGGTGTGCTGCCCTTCCGCGTGAGGCAGACTATAGGTGGTGTCATGTTTCGCCTGCGCATGTATTGCCTGCTTGCGGCGGCGATCCTGTCCCTCGGCGGCGTCATTCGAAGCGCCAATTCGCAGCCGGCTCCTGCCGGCGACGACTACACGGCCCGCATCCAGCCGATCTTCAACAGCCGCTGCGTCGCCTGCCACAGCTGCTACAACGCCCCCTGCCAGCTCAACCTGCAGAGCCATTCGGGCCTGGCGCGCGGCGCCACCAAGCTCAACGTCTATGACCGCGCGCGACTGAAGAGCGTCGCCCCGTCCCGGCTCGACATCGATGGACGCAGCGTCCCCGACTGGCGCTCCAAGGGCTTCTTCGACGTGGTGAGCGGCACCGAGCCGGCCCGCACGCTGCTCATGCAATTGGTGGGTCTCAGGGCCAAGCATCCGACCGTGCAGCCGAAAAAGCCGGTCGGCGAGAGCAATTTCTGCCCGGTTGACGGCGACAATGCCGAACTCGTCTCGCAGAGCACGCCCGAGCTCGGCATGCCCTACGGGCTGCCGCCGCTGTCGCAAGCCGAAATGGGGGTCCTCAGCGCGTGGATCGCAAATGGCGCGCCGGGCCCGTCGAACGCGAGCCTGGCGAGCCAACGTGCGCTGCCGCCCCAGTTGCAGGCCCAAGTGCGCGCTTGGGAGGCCTTCCTCAATGGCGACACGCCGCGCGAGCAGCTCATGTCTCGTTATCTCTACGAGCATCTGTTTCTGGCGCATCTCCATTTCACGTCCGAGACGGCGTCCGGGCAACCGCCATTCTTCCGCCTGGTGCGCTCACGTACGCCGTGCGAGGCGGGCGTCGATGAGATCGCGACGCGGCGGCCGAACGACGATCCGGGCCCCGGCGGCTTCCAATATTGTCTGAGCCGGCTCGACGGCACGATCGTCGACAAGACCCACATCCCCTATGACCTCTCCCCGCAGAAGCTCGAGCGGATCCGGCGAACATTCCTCGCGCCACAGTGGGACGTGAAGAACCTGCCCGGCTACGCCGACGAGATCGCGGGCAATCCGTTCGCCACGTTCGCCGACATTCCTGTACGTGCACGCTACCAATTCCTGCTCGACGACGCCGAGTATGAGATCGGCACTTTTATCAAAGGCCCGGTGTGCAACGGTAGCATTGCGGTCAACGCGATCCAGGAGCAGTTCTTCGTCTTCTTCCTGAGACCCGATGCCGACGGCATGGTGATGTCGCCGGAATATGCACGGCAGGCCCAGGACTTGCTGATCTTGCCCGGCGTGTGGGGAAGCGACGTGCCGATCCTCGATGGCATTCCGTTTTTCCGGCGCCTCATCGCGCATCGCGAGGCCTACCGCAAATTCAGGGCCGACGAGGCACACAAGCTGCGCCCGGCCGGCTACACGCTCGAGGACATCTGGAACGGCGATGGCCACAACCCGAATGCGCTGCTCACCGTATTGCGGCATTTCGACAATGCCGTCGTCACGCAAGGCGCGGTGGGCGATCTGCCGAAAACGCTGTTCGTCCTCGACTACCCGCTGCTCGAACGCCTGGTCTACAATCTCGTGGTCAACTACGACGTGTTCGGCAATGTCGGCCACCAGGCGCTGACCCGACTCTACATGGATCTGATCCGGATGGAGGCGGAGGAGCTTTTCCTGGCCTTCCTGCCGCCGTCGCAGCGGATTGGCCTGCGCAAGTCATGGTATCGCGGCGGCCTGCTGACCGACCTCAAGCTGCGATACGTGTTCCCGCTCGTCGACGACTCCGCGCCGACCGCCGTGGTCTACCGCAATAAGGCCAATGCCAAAGCGGAGCTGGTCGAGCGGGTCATCGACGAGCATCTTGCCCCGCAAGTCCGCGGTTTACCCGATGCCCTCAATTGGAAGGCGTTGCGCTTGCCCCGGGGCGCAGGGACGGCACCCGGGCTCACCGCGGCAGAGCAGGCGCTGCGCCGGGTTGCTTCGATCAAGGCTGCCGGCGCCACGCCGTTCGCACGCTTCCTTCCCGATCTCGCCGTCGTGCAGGTGCGCGGCGAGGATGGCAGCGCGCGGCTCTACAGCTTGGTGCACAATCGCGAGCACGCCAACGTGTCGTGGATATTGGGAGAGTCGGATCGCCTCGCCCCGGAGGAGGACTCGCTCACCGTGCGGGCCGGCGTGCCGGGCGCCTACCCCAACATGTTCTTCGTGGTGCCGGACGCTGAGATCGACATGTTTTCCACCGCCGTCGCACGCCTCAGGTCGCCGGCTGACTACGAGCGGCTGGTCGACGGTTTCGGCGTGCGGCGCTCGAACGAAAAGTTCTGGTCGGTCTACGATGCGATCAATTCGGCCCATCTCGCCGACGATCCCGTGCGGTCGGGCACGTTAGATCTCACGCGCTATGCGATTGAGACGAAATAGCGAGGACCACTCAGTTCGATCTGCGCGCCACGGGAACGGTACCGCCCGTTCGGCCCGGCCAGCCGCGCGAGGTTACCGAACCGTAATTTTGCAGCCATATCGGCGTAAGGCGTCGAACCTTATCCAGCCCGCATGCGGGCGCCATAGGCGCCACCCCCAAGCGGGCGCCAATAGGCGCCACCCCAATGAATGATGGAGCTGACACCATGTCACAAATCGGCACCGCCTCGCGCCGTCGCCTGGCCATGTTTGCATCCGCCGCCAGTTTCGGCATTGCCGCGCTCGTTGCGAGCAATACGTTCGTGCCCACAATCTCGCAAGCCAAGGCCGCGGAAAGCCAGGACCGCAATACTCCGTTTTCGTTCAATTCGCAGATGGAGCAGTTCCGGCGCCGCTTCGGCATGGCTGACCCCCGGTCGGACAAATGGTGGCAGGAGGACTTCCCCTTCCCGCGCAATTCGCAGATGGAACAATTCTTTCGCCGGTTTGGCAGGCCGGACGACGCCCGCGCCTCCCGGGCGTGGCTTGGCGTGCAAATCCAGCCGGTCACGGTCGAAATCGCCGACAGTCTGGGCATGAAGGGCCATGACGGCGCGCTGGTCGTGGAGCCGCAGGAAGGCAGCCCCGCCGCCAAGGCCGGCATTCTGGCCGGTGATGTCATTACCGCCGTGAACGGCACTGCGGTGAAGGACGCCAGCGATCTTGCGAAGATGATCGGCGGGATGGATCCCGGCGCCGGCGCCAAACTGACCGTTTGGCGTAAGGGCGAGGAGAAGGACATCTCCCTGGCACTGGCCGCGCCCTCGAACAGCCGCGAAGCCCGCGCGTGGCTCGGCGTGCAGATTCAGCCGGTCACGGTCGAGATCGCCGACAGCCTGGGCATGAAGGGCCATGACGGCGCGCTGGTCGTAGAGCCGCAGGAGGGCAGTCCCGCCGCCAAGGCCGGGATACTGTCCGGCGATGTCGTTACCGCGGTGAACGGCATCGCGGTGACGGACGCCGGCGATCTTACCAAGATGATCGGCGGGATGACGCCCGGCGCCAGCGCCAAATTGACCGTCTGGCGCAAGGGTGAGGAGAAGAACATCTCTCTGACCCTGGGCGAGACGCCCAAGAGCCGTGACACCCGCACCGGCGATTCGAACTCCCGCCCTGACGGCACTGACATTTCGTCCCTCGGTCTGACGCTGGAGGCTGCCGCAAAGGTGGCCGGCAGCGGCCCGGATGGGCTGGTCGTGACAAACGTCGATCCCGACGGCGTCGCCTCCGAACATGGGGTGAAGACCGGAGACGTCATCCTCGATGTCGCCGGAAACAAGGTCGCGGCCCCGGTCGATGTCGACAAGGCGATCAGCGATGCGCAAAAGAACGGCAAGCGCACGATCCTGATGCGCCTGAAATCGGACGCGGTGACGAAGTTCGTTGCCCTTCCGATCACGCGCACCTGAGCGGGAAACGATTGCCGGCGGACCGCATCGACGGTCGTGGTCCTCATGTAGCGGGGATCGCCAGCAGGCGGTCCCCGGAAAATCTCAACGCCCGGCCTCGCCGGCGGGGCGGGCTTGTGATTCTCCGATATATCAGGCAGCGGCCTCTGTTTGCTGACGCTGCCAGGCTTTCCCCCGCTCGAGTTCTGCTTCGGTACCGGGCGTGCTGGCACCCCCTACTTCCGCCCCGCCAACTGCCGCCCCTTGTCGAGCGCGGCGAAGCTGCGCACCGGCGCCGCCATCAGGAAGCTGTAGCCCTCGCCGAGGATGCGCTCGACATTGGTGGCGTCGACGTGGGGGTGGCCGACATGGACCTTGTTCTCCTTGCAGGTCTTGACGATGTAGGCCATGGCGTCGAGCACCTTGGGATGCTCGTATTGGCGGGGATAGCCGAGCTCCTGGGAGAGATCGCCCTCGCCGATCAGGACAAGGCCGATGCCGGGGACCTGCTTCAGGATATCGGCGAGATTCGCGATGCCCTGGGTGTCCTCGATCATCAGCATCACCAGGATCTCGCCGTGAGGAGCGAGCGGCCACACGTCGGCCTTGCCGTAGTATTCCTGCTGGGTCAGGCCCCAGTAGCGCACCGCGGTGGTCGGGCCGTCGCCGCGGATGCCGGCGGGCTCGTAGAGCGGCGCGGTCGAGAGGCGCGGATAGCGGCACGCCGCCACCGCATTGCGGGCCTGGTCGACGGTAGAGATGTGCGGCCACAGCACGCCGTAGACGCCGAGGTCGAGCGCCTGCTTGGCGAGCCACTGATTGTGCTCGCCGCCATTGGGCGGGATGCGCACCATCGGCGTCACCGCGGGGGCGAGCGTGCCGCCCTGTACCAGCGCGCGGCGATTGAGCATGTACTGCATGCAATCGCGCAGCGCCCGCGCGTCCCAGAAATTGTGCTCCATCTCGTAGACGATGCCGTCGAATTTCGACGTGCTCATCGCGACGGCCGTCTCGATCTCGGCCTGGGCGAACGAGGTGAAGGCGGGCTTGCCTTCCTCCCAGGCGCGGATGACACCATTCAGACGCGGAAGTTCGGCCATGTCTCTCCCCCGACGCGGGTCTTGCGTTTTGCGCGCAGAACATAGGGAGCAACGCGCCGCCGGTGCAATCGGAATCTTCGCCCCTTCGCGACCGATGCGCAGGGTGTTTAGCCGGACTGAAGCGTAGCGAAAAATCCGGGACCGCCCTCCCCGCATCTCCGCGTTGCTCCGATGCGGGCTACGAGCTGATTTTGAGACGTGGCGACCGCAGCAATCCGTTTGACAAGCGGCAGGCCGGCTTTACGATCCGCGCCACCGCCGGGCAGTTCGCTGAAAGCGCGCCGGCATCGAGCGAGGCGCCATGATCATCGATTGCCACGGCCATTATACCACCGAGCCGCAGAAGCTCCATGATTTCCGCAAGGGCCAGATCGCCGCGATCAAGGATCCCGCAAACAAGCCGTCGGCGGCCGCGCTGCGGATCAGCGACGACGAGCTGCGCGCGAGCGTCGAAGGCGCCCAACTCAAGTTCCAGCGCGAGCGCGGCACCAGCCTCACCATCTTTTCACCGCGCGCCTCGGGCATGTCGCACCACATCGGCGACGATGGCGTCAGCCTCGAATGGTCGCAGGTCTCGAACGAGCTGATCTACCGCCTCACCACGCTCTATCCCGACAATTTCATCGGCGTCTGCCAATTGCCGCAATCGCCCGGCGTCGACCCCAAGAACTGCATCGGCGAGCTGGAGCGCTGCGTCAACGAATTCGGCTTCGTCGGCGCCAACCTCAATCCCGATCCCTCCGGCGGCCATTGGGACGCGCCGCCGATTTCCGACCGCTGGTGGTATCCGCTCTACGAAAAGATGGTCGAGCTCGACGTTCCCGCGATGATCCATGTCAGCGCGTCCTGCAATCCCGCGACCGTCCACACCACCGGCGCGCATTACATCAACGGCGACACCACCGCCTTCATGCAGCTCATCACCTCGGACCTGTTCAAGGATTTCCCGACGCTGAAGTTCATCATCCCCCATGGCGGCGGCGCGGTGCCCTATCACTGGGGCCGCTATCGCGGGCTCGCCCAGGACATGAAGCGGCCGCCGCTCGAAGAGCACCTGCTCAAGAACGTCTATTTCGACACCTGCGTCTACCATCTCCCGGGCATCGAGCTGCTCACCAAGGTGATCCCGGCCGACAACATTCTGTTCGCCTCGGAAATGGTCGGAGCGGTGAAGGGCATCGATCCCCGCACTGGGCATTATTACGACGACACCAAGCGCTACATCGACCAGGTCAGCGGTCTCTCCGCCGAGGACAAGCACAAGATCTTCGAAGGCAATGCGCGCAAGGTCTACAGCCGCCTCAACAAGCGCGTGCCCGGCAAGGCCTGAGCCGGCGGCATCCGCCGCTCGGGCCGGGCGCAGTCGCGCCGCGCTTTTCTCGAGCCGGCACCGCCGGCCTCGGAAATCGGCCCGCAGAAAAGAATGCCGCCCGATATGTCTTTGGCGCGGGACACGCTAAAGCTGATGGGGTAGCGCTGCGGTCACCGACCGCCGCCTCCCTTCCCTCATGCGGGGAAGGGAGAAGTCAATTCCCACCGGAGTACCCTGCTTCATGCCATCCAAGACGATCGACATTCATCCCCACATCATCGCCAATGACGAGGTCCGCTATCCGCTGGCGCCGCTCGGCGGTCATCAATCCGACTGGTCGCGCTCGCGGCCGGTCACGACCGAAGAGATGATCGCCGCGATGGACGAGGCGGGCGTCGACAAGTCGGCGCTGGTGCAGGCGTCGACCTGCTACGGCCATGACAACTCCTATGTGGCCGATGCCGTCGCGGCGCACCCCGGGCGTTTCACCGGCGTGTTCTCGGTCGACGTGCTGGCCGCCGATGCGCCGGAGCGGATGCGCCACTGGCGCAGCCGTAGCCTCACCGGGCTGCGGCAGTTCACCATCGGCAGCACCATGCAGACCCAGGCCGACTGGATCGACGATCCCCGGGTCTATCCCGCCTGGCAGACGGCCGGCGAGCTCGGCATTCCCATCTGCATGCAGATGTCGAAGCAGGCGTTCCCGCAGCTCGTCAACTTGGTGAAGCGCTTCCCGGAGGTCAAGGTCATCCTCGACCATCTGGCGCGGCCGGTGCTGGAGGACGGACCGCCCTATAAGGAGGCGGCGGGCCTGTTCGAGCTGGCGCGATTTCCGACCATTTATCTCAAGGTGACGCCGCGGACCTTCGCCGAATGCCGCAACGGCAAGGCCACCCCGGAGACGTTCTTCGCCAAGCTGGCGGGCGAGTTCGGCGCGTCGCGGATCGCCTGGGGCTCGAACTATCCGGCCTCGGAAGGGCCGCTGAAAAACCTGCTGGCGGTCGCGCGCGCCTCGGTCGCGTCCCTGCCCCAGGCCGACCGCGACTGGATCTTCGCGAGGACCGCGCAGTCGCTCTATCCCGCGCTGGCCGATAAATAAGACGAACGAGACCGGAGGAGACGTCGATGCTGACCAAGCCCGACAAAGTAAAGCTCTTCACGCTGATGGGAAACTATCCCAACGCGATGGCGCTCAAGGAGGGCAAGCTCACCTCGCCCATCGTCGCGTTCGATTTCGCCGACGTGAAGGTCTCCAACAC
>DASYNT010000347.1:0-4013 GCA_036008405.1 Xanthobacteraceae bacterium | reverse complement strand
GCCCTGCTCGATGACCCCGCCGGAAACGCGCTCCATCACCCATGTTCGCACCGGCGGATTGATGAAGGGCGGCCACAGCTGCTTGAACGCGGCGAACGATATGTTGCGGGTCGCCAAGCCGATCGCGAGCCGCGGGTCGGGCGTGGAAAAATCGAGATTGCCGGACATGGCGATCCCGATGCCTTTGCCCGATGCCTCGGCCTGCTCGATGTTGAGCCGCTGCGCCGCCGGATCGAGCCGGCCGCGGATGATGATGCGGTTGAGCAGCACCGGCTCCTCGTCGGGCTTCGACGGCGGCAGCACGACCGAACCTCCGGTCAGGCCGAGCGCCCAGCTTCCGGCCGCATCCCGCGGCGCTTCGGCGTGGGCGATGAGGGTAAAGCGCGCGCCGCCCGACACCAGCTGGAACGGCATGGTGAGCGCATGCTGGGCGCTGTTCCAATCGAGTGTCATCTCGGCGCGGTCGACCGGAATCCGCGACTCCGGGCTGTTCGGATCGGTGATGCCGCCCTTGACCATCAGCAGGCGTCCGGCCGCGACCTGCGGGGTTCCGTCGGCGGCGAACTCGCCTCGCAACGTCGCCGTGATCGTGCCCTCGGCGTCGAGTTTCCCGCCGTCGACCCGAAGCGCCAGCAGCAGATCGCGCAGCGATATGCTGCGCGCATCGAGGTTCACGGCGCGGGCGCCACCGCCCGCGGGCTTCACCGAGGCCTCGACCAGCCATGGATGCGTCGTGTCCTCCGAGCCGAGCCGGAAATCGAGCTCGCCGGCATGCGGACGGGTCAGGCTCAAATGAATGTTCTCGAACTTCGACTGATGCCCGTTACGCAGATCGTCGACGACCAGGTTGCCGCTCTTGAGGCCGACCTCGGCGAGGTCGCCGCCGTCGAGCCCGAGCGCGCCGAGACTGTCGAGCCAGGCGAGGAAGGCGACGAAACCCTCCTGCAGGCCGCGCTTGTCGGCGCCGCTGGCAGCATCGGCGGCCGGCATCGCCGGCGGGGGCGACCCTACCGACGCGAGCGCCATGGTGGTTGCGAGGGGCCGCTGTTCGGACCCGGTCGAAACCGAAACCCTGCCGTCCGCCCCGACCCGGATCGCGAGTTCCGCCCCGACCAGATTGAGCCGTTCGGCGCGCGGACTGCCGCTGAACAGGCTGGAACTCGAGAACCCGACCTCGGCCTTCGGTGCACTGGCGATCAGCGTGCCGTCGCGATCGCGGACCTTGATATCGCGGATGCGCATGGCGGCCCGGCCATGCTCGTCGCGCTCCAGCACGGTGCCGCCGACCTCGATGCGGAACTGGTTGCCTATATTTTCGGCGATTGCCGCCGTCAGCCACGGCGTGACCACGTCGAGGGAAATTGGGCCGCTCGCCAGGCGCCACCACAACGTGGCGCCGACCAGCAGAAACACGACGAAGGTACCCGCCGCGCCGAGGCCGAGGCGGCGCACCCAGCGCTGCCGCAGGATGCCGAAAAGCCACGCGGCGGTGCGGCCATGGAAATTCCACCACCACGGCGCCGCGCCCCGACGAGTCGGGCGGGAGAGATAGACCGGGCACAGCGGATGGCCGCGAAGCGCGTCAGGGTCGCGCTCGCCGGCGGCAGCCGCGCGCTTGGCCTGCGCACGCTTATGCATGTGCAGGCCCGCTTCCACGCTGTACAAGGCCCCGAGCCTAGGTCTTTTCGTCTCCGCCGCCATGCCCTATCGGACGTCCCCTGATCCGCCTGCCGACGTCTTGCCCATCGAGGCGAATCGCCCCGATGATGAAGAGCCTGTCCGCAAAGCGTTAACCCACACCCCAGCATAGCATGGAACCGACAACAAAACCGATCGAAAACGACGAAAGGAAGGCACATGGCTGAAACACTGGTCGAAGGCGCCCCCGCCCCGGATTTCCGCCTGGCGCGGGACGGCGGCGGCGCCATTTCGCTCGCCGACTTCAAGAACCGGAAGCTCGTGCTGTTCTTCTATCCCAAGGCGGATACGCCGGGCTGCACCATCGAGGCCAAGGACTTTTCGCGCTTGAGTCCGGCCTTCGCCGAGGCAGGCATCGCCGTGGTCGGCGTGTCTGCCGACCCCGTCAAGAAACAGGACGCGTTCAAGACCAAGCATCGGCTCGCCACCCCCCTCGCGTCTGACGAGTCCCACGAGATGCTGCAATCCTACGGGGTCTGGGGCGAAAAATCCATGTACGGGAAGACCTATATGGGCATTGCGCGAACCACCGTCCTGATCGGAGCCGATGGCCGCGTCGCCCGCATCTGGCCGAAGGTCAAGATCGCGGGCCATGCCGAAGAGGTACTGGCGGCGGCGACGGCGCTGTGAGCATGGGCAGGTGAACGGGCAGGTGATCGGGTTCGTCAGCAAAGCATTGACGAAAGAACGCGAATTGCGAGGTCCTCGGCAACGATCGCGTCACCATTTTCGGAAAATTAACCACGACGTGGTCCACTTGGCTCTCGCTGGTTCGGCGCAACAGAACCGGCGCCGGAGCGTACATGTCGTCTGGGTCTGCCCGTCCTCACGCCGTCGATGACCGCCGTGATCCCGCCCAGGAGGATCATCACCGTCACCACCGACGCCAAGCTCATCATCATCCCCGCCGCGGCGAGCATCCGGCCGCAGGCGATCGGCCCCCCGAGACGGCGCCACCCCGAGGGGGCAGACGCCGACCGCGCGAGCGCCGCGTCTTTACGCTCGGACATGGCGGCCGCCAGTTCCGGATCGGCCCGGTGGCGTTCTGGACGGTGGTCGGAACCCTCGTGATCATGGCCGGCTGGAGCATCGTCACCGCCACCTATTTCGCATTCCAGGACGACGTGCTCGCCCGCATGATCGCGCGCCAGGCGGAAATGCAGTTCGCCTACGAGGACCGCATCGCCGAAATGCGCGCCCAGGTGGATCGGGTGACGAGCCGGCAACTGCTCGACCAGGAGCAACTCGAGCAGAAGCTCGACCAGATCGTCCGCCGGCAGTCGATGCTCGAGCAGCGTGCCACCGCGATGGGGACGGTCTCCGACCCCTCCAGCACGGGCTCGCTGCGCCCACCGCGCGCCGCCGGCCAACCTGCCGCCGGCGTGCCGAAGCCGTCACCGATCTCGGCGCCCGCCCTGAGCGCGCCCGCCGCCCGCGACGTGCGGGCGGACGCCGGCGGATTTACCCTGGCCTCGGTTCCCCGCGCGCCCCGGCCCGGCAATGTCGAAGCGGTGCTGACGCGGCTCCAGGAATCGCTCGACCGGGTCGAGGGCCGTCAGGTCAACACGCTCGCTTCGCTGGAAGAGAGCTACGAGTCCAAGGCGCGGCGCATGCGCGCCGTGCTCGCCGATGTCGGCATCGATGCCGCCAAGCACGCCAATGCGGCGGCGGGCGGACCGTTCGTCTCCTATCGCCTGACGCCCAATGCCGGCCCGTTCGAAAAGCAGGTCTATCGTATCAATGTGGCCCGCGCCCAGCTCGAACGCCTGACTACCACAATGGTCGCGGTGCCCCTGCGCAAGCCGGTCGAAGGCGAAATCGACACCTCATCGAGCTTCGGGGTGCGGATCGATCCGTTCCTCGGGCGGCCGGCGATGCACACCGGATTGGACTTCCGCGGCGACACCGGCGAACCGATCCGGGTCACTGCGGGGGGCACCGTCACCTCGGCGGGCTGGAGCGGCGGCTATGGCCGCTTGGTCGAGGTCGATCATGGCAACGGCCTGTCGACCCGCTACGGCCATCTGTCCGAAATCGAGGTCAAGGTGGGCCAGACCTTGAAGGCGGGGCAGACCGTCGGCCGGCTCGGCTCGACCGGACGTTCGACCGGGCCGCACCTGCATTACGAGACCCGCATCGACGGCGAAGCGGTCGACCCGCAGCGATTCCTTCACGCGGGCGCAAAGTTCGGATTGATGTGACGACAGAGCCTCCCTGAAGCTCTGCGAACGCCTCCGACAACGAGCGAGGATCGAATCGGAGCGTCGTCCGCGGCCGATCGTTCCCGCCTTCCTTCAATGGACGGCTCAATCGAC
>DASYNT010000346.1:0-6617 GCA_036008405.1 Xanthobacteraceae bacterium | reverse complement strand
ACTGGATCGACGAGGACGGCGACGGCCGCTACGACGTGCTGGAGGCCGAGACGCGCGGCCCGTTCAAGGGGCCCCGCGCCTATGACGCGAGCGGCCTGCCGCTCGCCTTCGACAACCAGTCGGTCTTCAAGGAACGGATCTCTCGCGACAAGGCCGACCCCAAAATCCTCCATGACGTCATCACCGTGATCGACAATGCCCTGACGCGGCCGTGGACGGTCGACAAGAAATACGTGCTCGAGCAGAGCTCGCACCTCGAATGGGACGAGAGCTATTGCACCGAGAACAGCGCCTATATCGCCATCGGCAAGGACAATTATTACTTGAGCGGCGACGGCATGCTGATGCCCGCCCGCAAGGACCAGCCGCCGCCGGACCTGCGTTATTTCAAGCAGACGCAGAAGTAACGGCCGAGGCCGTCGGGGCGCCATGCGATGCCGGCGCCCCGAGGCCGAATGGTTTCGCCCGCACGGCGGTCACTGTGCCGGCGGGCGAGCGAGGCGGCCCGTGATGGCTTTCGCAACCCCCCATCAATCGCAAGCGAAATCGTCCGCGCCGACCGGACGGCACTGCGCCGGCCAGCCGCGGGCGCGCCAATACTCGACGAGGCCGAGGCCGCGCGCGACCTTCTTGAACCGCTCGGTCTTGCGCACCGCGGCATAGGTCGGATGCCAGAACCAGGTGCTGGAGATCGGCTGGAAATAATCGCCGCTGATCTCGTCCTCGTAGAATTCCAGCACGCGCTCCGGCGCCCCCACATGCATGTAGGCGAAGCTCAGATTCCCGATCCGCGGCAGCGCGGCCGGCGCGGCGGCTCTCACCGGCGCCGAATCCAGAATCCTCGCTGCCGCCTCCGCCATCCCGGGCGGGTAGTTCGTCGCCGGCATTTCCCGGATTGCCGCCCCGGCTTCGCGGTAGCGCCCGGCCGAGGCCAGCACCAGCGCGAGCTCGAGCGTGCGTCCCGGGCGGAACGGCTGCAGCATGGCGACCGCCTTTTCGGTGTCGCCGTCGAGCCAATAGATCTCGGCGGTATCCGCCGTGTAATTGGTGATGAACTGTTCTCCGGCCTGGAGATGCTCGCGCATCGCCAGGGACACCTTGATGCGTCCCAACGCCGCGAGAAGCTGGCTGTAGCCGTACAGTCCGTCGGCCTGGTTCGGGTTTGAGCGCGAGCGCCCGCCTGAAGGCGTCTTCCGCCGCCGCCATCCGCCGCTGCACCAGATTGGCATAGCCGAGCGCCACGAATGCTTCCGCGCTGTCGGGATCGAGCGTGGTGGCGCGCCGCGCTAAGGCGTCGCTGCGCGGTATCGTGCGCTCGACGATCCTGCGTTCCTCCTGCGGCAGGCCGGCGCGCAGCGAGGGCGCGAACAGCGGCGTCAGCGCGTAACCATAGGCGAGCAGGGCGGCGGCCGGCGCAAAGTTCGGATCGCGCATCACCGCCTGCTCCAGGATCGCCGCGGCGTCGGCCAACGGCTTGGCGCCGCGCGGCCGCGCCGCGACCTTGGCGCGCAGGAAATCCAGATAGACATCGAAGTCGCCGGTGCGACTGCGCACCAGCACTTCGCCGGGAGCGGCGGGCGCCTGCAGCGCGGCGGCGATCTTTTCCGCGATATCCTCCTCGATGTCGAAGATCTTGGCGCGCTCGGCGTCATAATCCTGCGACCATAGCGCCGCGCCGTCGCCGGCCCGCACCAGGCGGAGGTTCAGGCGCACCCGATCGCCGACGATGCGCGCCGCGCCCTGCACCAGCCACTCCGCGCCCAGCTTCTCGCCGATCGCCTTGGTGTCGCGGCTGGGCGGCGCGAGCAGGAACGAGGACGAGCGCGCCACCACGCCGAGCCCGCGCACGCTGGTCAGCGCCACCGCGATCTCGTCGGTCATGCCGCCGGCAAAGAAATCCTGGCTGGTGTCGCCGGAATTGTTGTCGAGCGGGAGCACGGCGATCGTCTGACGCGTCGGGCCCGGCGTCTGCGCCGCCGCGGGCGAGGAGCCGGTGCAAATCGCGAGCGCGGTCAGCGCCGCAAGGCCAAAACACCGTGCCAGTTCTGGCGCAAATCCATTCATGCGCTCGCACTCCCTGTGACGGCGCAAAACATAACATGGAAAAACGATCCAGGGGCAGATCCCCAGACCGTCTGTGTCTAAGACCGTCGGTATCTGCAAACCCCTGCGCGTAAGACCTTGCGCATCCGCCCTGTGCCCCAGGCGTCGACGCCCGGCTATCGCGTCGTCGAGGGCTTTTCGATCAGGCCGGGGTGCTTGCCCGCTACCGGCTGCAACGCGGTCGGTGCCGTGGCCTCCAGCAGGCGCACGATGTTCTCGCCCCCGGCCATCTGGGGGTTGGACGGGTCGAAACCGTCCTGCAATTCGCGTTTGCGAACGATCTCGCGCGCGAGGTTGAATGCATCTTTCAGGTTCGGAGCCCGCCGCATCGCGGTGTTGAAGAAGGCGTCGCCGAAATAGGTCCATTGCGCTCCGTCCCGGCATCCGAACGACGGGTGATCGGCGTCGGCCGCGGTGATCACCAGAGTGTCGGCATTGGCGAGCGGCAAGAAAATTCCCGAATAGCATGCCGAAATGATCAACAGTCGGTGCCGCACGCCGGTGTAGCGCAGCGTTGTGCCGAGCAGCCAGGGCGAGAGGAGTTCCTCGCGGGCGCCGGCCTTCACCACCAGCCCGGCACGGGAGCCGTGCGACGTCAGAATAACTAGAAGGATGTCGTTCTCGACATCCATTTTTTTCGCCACCGAATCCAGGGTGGCGGCGAGCGTCCCGACGGTCGCATCGCCCCGGCGCTTGGTGTTGGCGCGCACGACGACGGGATCGGCGCCGAACCGCTTGGCGACGATTCCCGCCGCGCCCTTTGCCTCGCTCTCGAACACGCTCTGGTCGCCGAACAACCCGAAGGCGGCGACGGCCACTTTGCCGCCGGTTTCGGCGGCCGGCACCGCCGCAACCGGCGCAAAAGCGAACAGGAGGGCGAGCGCTCCCGCAGCGAGCGACTTGGATATAAGTGGCTTGGATGCGAGCGATTTGGACATGTGTTCGAAGATCATGGCATCTCCGCCGGCCGTTCGGACGCGAGCGTAGCGCGGCGGGATGGCAAAGACCATGGTGACGGCTCCAGTCATCCCGGTCGCGGGACCGGTCACCGGAATACGCGCGCCCTCCCCGCCAGCTCGGTTTCAGGGAGAGGGAAAAGGGCGACCGTCCGGCAACTACAACTCTCTGACGCGGAAGCGCTAATACGCGATCGCGTAGCAATCCCGCCGCCGCTCGGCGCCGGCGATGCGGTTGCCGGTGGCGGGGTCGATGAGCACTGCGGTGGCGCACCCGTTCATGCCGAACGCCCTCATCCTGGAGACGTCGTGACCCCGCGCCTGAAGGTCGTTGTAGACGGCATCGGGAACGTTGGCTTCGACATTGAGCTTGTTGAAGCCGGAATTGTGCGGCCAGAACGAGCCGTAGAAATGCAGCGTCTGGACGCGCGGCCACTCGAACGCCTCGTGCAGGTTCGGATACCAGTCGGGCCAGAACTCGACGATGTCGAGAAACGCCTGCAGGATGGTCTGCTCCTGGTTGTCGCCGCCGGGCGAGCCCAGCGCCATGAAGGGCTCGCCGCCGCGCAGCACGATGCTGGGGGTGAGCGTGTAGCGCGGCCGCGCGCGCGGGCGCAGCTGCGCGGCGCGCGTCCCGTCGAGCCAGAACTGCTCGCCGCGCACGCTCATGCCGATGCCGGTATCGCCGAGGATGACGGCGCCGCTGATCCAGCCGCCGCTCGGCGTCGAGTCGAAAATGTTGCCGTCGCGGTCGATGATGGCGATGTGGGTGGTGTCCCTGCTGGAGCCGGAGACCGGCTCCGGATCGGGCAGCGGCGCGGTCCGCTCGCCGACGTCCTTGATGTTCGCGACCCAATAGTTCCATTCCTTGACCCGGGAATCGAACGGCAGCGGGTCGCCGGCGACGAAGGCGCGGGACGCATGAGCGGGATCGATCAGCTTCGCACGCTCCTTGGCGTAGGCCTTCGACAGCAGGCCTTCGCCGGGAACCCGCACGAAGGCGGGATCGCCGTAGTAGCTGTCGCGATCCGCATAGGCGAGCTTGAGCGCTTCCACCACGGTGTGGAGATATTCCGCGCTGTTGAGCTTCATCGCGTGCAGATCGAAATTCTCCAGGATGTTGAGCGTCTCCAGCAGTGCCGGCCCCTGGCCGCCGAAGCTGTGCTTGTAGACCTCGTAGCCGCGATAGGTCGTCATGCTCGCCGGCTCGACGCGGGCGAAGAACTCGGCGAAATCGGCGCGTTCGAAGGGCGCATCATGCTGCTTGAGAAAGCCGACCATTTCGCCGGCGATGTCGCCTTTGTAGAAGCGGTCGCGCGCCGCCACGATGCCGGCGCTGCGGCCTTCGCTCCTATGGGCGCGTTCGGCCTCGACCATGCGGGTGAGCGTGCGCGCCAGCGTCGGGAACCTGATGGTTTCCCCGGGCCGGTACATGGCGCCGTCGGGCTTGAGCCAATAACGCTGATTGTCCGGCCATTGCTGGATGAATTTCGCATTCCGCGCGATCGCCGCCACGGTGCGCGGCCGCAGCGGAAAGCCGGTCTCGGCGTATTGGATCGCCCGCGCCGCCACCTGCTCGAAGCTCATGGTGCCCCATTGGTCGAGCACCGTGAGGGCCGCATGCAGCGCGCCCGGAACGACCGCAGGGTCGAGCCCGTTGCCGTCGAGGGTCTTGCCCTGCGCGAGGTAGCGGTCGATGGAGGCGCCCGCCGGCGCCCAGCCCTGCCCGACCACCGCGACGACCTTGCCGGCACTGCGCGGATAGACCAGCACCAGCGCTTCGCCGCCGAGGCTGTAGAAATCCTGCTCGACCACGCCGCCGACCAGCAGGGCCGCGACGCCGGCGTCGAACGCATTGCCGCCGCGCGCCAGAATCTCGAATGCCGCCGCCGTGGTCAGCGGATGTCCCGCCGATGCGCCGCCATTGGGCCCCATCATCGGCGGCCGCTCGGCGGCACGGCCGGGCACGGCCGGCAGACCGGCCAGCGCGACAACCGCGAGGGCGCCGAGAACCACCATGCGGAACCGCTGGAACGTGCGCCCAGGACCAGGCGCTCGAATTCCGGTCATCCGTATTCCGGCCATCCGTATTCTGGTCACCCGTATTGCAGATGGCGTCGGGCCCAGGTGTAGATCGCGCGTCGCAGAGCGCAGGCGGAACATGGCGGTTTTCTCCCGATGGATATTGGGGGCACTATACGCCCGATCGCACGGGCCGGAAACGTGAATCGGGCACGTGACCGGCATGTGACTCCGACGCTGCGGATCGCCGGCTTGAGCATCCGGGCGAAAAATAGTCTACCCTGTCCCCAAAGGCCGCCGTCCGACCGGCGGCCGGGAGGAGAGCAAGATGACCTATCGCACGTTCGCCCGCGTGGCGGCCGCCGCAGCGGCAGGCATGGTGGCCGGCTTGGCATCGCTCGCCCAGGCGCAGAGCCCGGCCGATTTCTACAAGGGCAAGAATGTCGACCTTTACATCGGCTACAGCGTCGGCGGCGGCTATGATCTCTATGCCCGGGTGCTCGCCCGGCACATCGGCCGGCACATTCCCGGCAGCCCCACCGTCGTCGTCAAGAACATGGAGGGTGCCGGCAGCCTGCGGCTCGCCAATTGGCTCCATCGCGTCGCCCCTAAGGACGGCTCGGTGTTCGGCATCATCGGCCGTGGCACCGGCTTCGACCCGCTGCTCGGACAGCAGGGGGCGCAGTTCGACGGCACCAAGTTCACCTGGATCGGCAGCGGCAATCACGAGGTCAGCGTGTGCGTCTCGTTCGCCGACCGGTCGGGCATCACGAAATTCAGCGATCTCATGACCCGGGAGATGACGGTCGGCGGCACCGGCGCCAGCGCCGATACCGACCAGTTTCCCAAGGTCGTGAACGGCGTGCTCGGCACCAAGATGAAGGTGGTAAGCGGCTATCCCGGCGGCAACGACATCGTGCTCGCGATGGAGCGCGGCGAGCTGCAGGGCCGCTGCGGTTGGTCGTGGTCGAGCGTGAAGGCGACCCACGGAGCGTGGATCGCCGAGAAGAAGCTCAACGTCCTGGTGCAGCTTGCGTTGCACAAGCATCCGGAGCTGCCCGACGTTCCGCTCATCACCGACCTCGCCACCACCGACGCACAACGCCAGATCCTCAAGCTCATCTTCGCCCGCCAGGTGATGGGCCGGCCGTTCCTGGCGCCGCCCGGCATCCCGGCCGACCGCGCCGCGGCGCTGCGCACCGCCTTCATGGAGACCATGAAGGACCCCGCTTTCATCGCCGATGCCGACAAGGCCCAGCTCGAGGTCAATCCGGTCGCCGGGGAGGAACTCCAGACCCTGGTCGCGGAGATCTACAAGACCCCGCCGGAGATCGCCAAGCAGGCCGCGCTTTTGCTGGCGCCGAAGTGATTTCTACTCAATGCCGCGGCGCACTTTGTGCAACCGGGAACATGGGTAACGCTTCTGACCGACGACGTGGGTAACACATTTCTCGTTTCGTTCAGGTCTGCTCTTGTTGTTGTTGTTGCTCTACCTGTGGACCCTGTGGGCAACGCGTTTTTGCGTTGTCCACAAGT
>DASYNT010000345.1:0-30930 GCA_036008405.1 Xanthobacteraceae bacterium | reverse complement strand
AGGCATTACCGCATCGGGGTACTGGACACGTCGGCGCGGCAGATCAATCCCAACTTTGCCGTGCTCCAGCGCGGCCTGGGCGAACGTGGCTATGTCGAAGGCCGCAACACCGTCTTCGAATATCGCTCCGCGGACGGCCGCAACGAGAGCTTCGCGGCGCTCGCCGCCGAACTGGTGCGCCTCGATGTCGACGTGATCGTGACCAGGGGGACGCCCGCGGCGCTCGCGGCCAGGGCGGCCACCACGACGATTCCGGTAGTGATGGCGGCGGCCGGCGATCCGCTCGCCATCGCTCGCGGCGGCGCCCGGCCGGCCGGCAATCTGACCGGATTCGGCGCCTATGTTGCCGGCATCGAGGGCAAGCGCGTCGAGATTCTCAGGGACATGCTGGCGAAAGTCGAGCGCGTCGCGGCGCTGATGAACCTGTCCAACCCGTCGCGCCGGGCGGAGTGGAGCCAGATCGAGGCGAGCGCACGAACCCTGGGGATCGAGGCGCAGGTCCTCGACACCCGGACCGCAGCGGACATCGAACGCTCGTTCGATGCCGCGTCGCGCGGGCACGTGGATGCGCTGGTGGTCGGCAGCGATACGGCCGTGCAGACCAATCAGGCCCTCGTGGTCAGGCTGGCGGCGGCGCATCGGCTGCCGGCGATCTACACCTTCAGGGATTTCGTCGATGCAGGCGGCCTCGTGTCCTACGGCGTCAGCCTGCCCGACCTGTATCGGCGCGCCGCCGTTTACGTCGACCGGATCCTGCAGGGCGAAAAGCCCGAGCAATTGCCGATCGAGCCGCCGACCGGGCTCGAATTGGTGATCAACCTCAACGCCGCCATGGCGCTCGGCATCACCGTGCCCGGCGCACTGCTCGCCGGCGCCGATGAGGTCATCCGGTAGCGCGGGCGAGCCGATGGCGCATCGCGGGACGGGCCCGGACGGTGTGGCGGGAGAGGTCCGTCACGCCCCGAAGCCCATACGGTCATAAATATTCTCTGCACCAGCCGAGCGCCCATAGAGGCGTAGAACCGCTCTTCGTAGCGCCGCGCCTCGAAGACCCTGGGCTTGGCATCCTGTGATAGAAGCCCCGGGCCACGGAGCCGAGCCTCATGTCTTACCCCGACCGATTTCTTCTCGCCGGCGTCATGGGCTGGCCGGTGATGCATTCGCGCTCGCCGCGCCTGCACAATTACTGGCTCGATAAATACGGGCTGGTCGGCGCCTATGTTCCGCTCGCGATCGAGGCGCAAGGCTTGCGCGCGGCGCTGCGCGCGCTCCCTGCGCTCGGCTTTTCCGGCTGCAACCTGACGATCCCGCACAAGGAAGCGGCGTTCGGGATCGTCGACGAGGTCGATTTGCCAGCGCGGCGCATCGGCGCCATCAACTGCGTGGTGGTGCGCCCGGACGGCGCCCTGTTCGGCCGCAACCATGACGGCTGGGGCTACATCGAATCCATCATCGAAGCCGCGCCCGGCTGGCGCGCGGACGCAGGGCCGATCGTGGTGGTGGGCGCCGGCGGCGGCGCGCGGGCGGTGGTGGTCGGGCTCGCCGACCGCGGCGCCCGGGAAATCCGCATCGTCAATCGCACCCTGGAACGCGCCAGGGAGTTCGAACGCACGATCGGCGGCCCGGTGCGTGCGCTCGACTGGGCAAGCCGCGCCGACGCGCTCGACGGCGCCGCGATGCTGGTCAACACCACCAGCCAGGGCATGGTCGGCCAGCCGACGCTCGACATTTCCCTCGACCGGCTGCCCACGACCGCGCTGGTCAGCGACATCATCTACATTCCCAAGGAAACCCCGCTGCTCGCCGCCGCCCGGGCGCGGGGCAATCGCACCGTCAACGGGCTCGGCATGCTGCTGAACCAGGCCCGTCCGGCGTTTCGCGACTGGTTCGGCGTGATGCCGGAGGTGACGCCGGAGCTGCGCGCCATGATCGAGGCGACGATTTGAGCCGGCTCGATCACGTGGGATCGTCGGCTGCGGATGTCCGAATTCAGCGCGGCCCCTGCTGAAATCGACCGTCGGCCGGCGGTGGTCGCGGCCTTCGCTATTTCCCCGCCCGTTTGAAGTATTTCAGGTCCGGCGGCGCCTGGTCCTTGCGGGCGGGCATCAGGAGGCCGTCGGCGCTGAGGAAATAATTGTCCTTGCCGATCACCACGTGGGGGTTGTTCTCCCCGCAGATCCACTCGCGCCATTGCGCCTGCGGCTCGGAATTACGCCGGTAGCTCTTGGTCACCGTCCACGGCCGCGTCAACGCATGGTCGATGGTGGTGATCTCGTCGTGCAGGAGGTCGCGGTCGGCCTTGTCGAGCCAGATGCGCTCCTTGAAGACGCTCTCATTGTCCTCGTGCAGCGGCAGGCCGCTGGCGTCGTAGGCGCGCGGGCCCTTGAAGCCGCGGCTCTCGATCTCGAGGGTGTCGTAGCGGCCGTCGCCGTCCTCGTCGATCCATTTGCCGATCGAGTGTCCGACCCAGGTCGGCTCGATCTCCGCGGGCCAGTCGCGTCCATCGGTATAGACGTGACGGCTGTGCTCGATGTGGTCGATCAGCACGTAGGTGATGTCGGGCGTGACGATGAATTCAAGCGGCTCATAGGCCGACATCATGCGCGGCATCCCGTTGGGGAGGCAGGTGAAGGTGGACGAGGTGCCCTGCCCGCCATTGGCCTGGTCCGCGAGATTGGCCTCGAACCTCGCCTGGTATTCGGGGGTAAGCGGGGCGCCCTGGCCGCGGCCGGGCGGCTTTGCGGGATCATGGGGCGGCTGGCCGACCGCGCCGGGCACCCGGGCCCGCGTCCACAGGCCCTTCCAGTCCGGATATTTCGCGTCGTCGAAGGCCAGCGCGGCGGTGGCGGCGAACATGACCGCGGCCGCGGCAACCGCGCCGATCAGGCTTCGCGTGGGCATATGCATCGTCTCCTTGAAACTCGATCCGCTGCGCGTTCGGACCTCGACTTCGGGGCCGGCCACATCCCGTCAATTTCACCGCAAGTCGGCCGCGGGGCAATGCCGCCTATGCCCCCCGGGCTCCGAGCTCCAACGACCCTGCCCCGGTTGCATTTTGGTGTCGGGTGAATATCCGGGCTGGCGTCGCGCGCGTCTTTGAGGCAAATACCGTGCCTGCCGCACGGGCCGGGACAAGGCGGCAGCCGGGGGGTTAGGATTCGTCCGTGAATTGTCGCTTCAATTTGCGTGATCGAACGGCTTTTTTGCTCCCTCTCCCGCTTGCGGGGGAGGGTTGGGGGGATTTCTTAGCGAGTCTGTGCCGTGGAAGTGCCCCCTCCCTGACCCTCCCCCGCAAGCGGGAGAGGGGACGAAAACTGAATCGATTGTTGGCGGACGAGTCCTTAATATCGCTGAAGTGCGCGCCAGATATGGTTGAGAAACCCGATCCGACGCGGCTTGCGCGGATCGCCGGGATTGCAAGGAGACTGCGATGAACGATGTCGCCGCACCATTGGCGAGGCACCAGACGACCCCGGTCAAGGTGGGGAACGTGACCGTCGGCGGCGGCGCCCCGGTGGTGGTGCAGTCGATGACCAATACCGACACCGCCGATATCGACGCAACCGTGCGCCAGGTGGCGGCGCTGGCACAGGCGGGCTCGGAGCTCGTGCGCATCACCGTCGACCGCAACGAGGCGGCGGCGGCGGTTCCCCACATCAAGGAACGGCTGCTGAAGATGGGCGTGACCGCGCCGATCGTCGGCGACTTCCACTATATCGGCCACAAGCTGCTCGCCGAGCATCCCGCCTGCGCCGAGGCACTCGACAAGTACCGCATCAATCCCGGCAATGTCGGCTTCAAGGAGAAGAGGGACCGCCAGTTCGGCGCCATCATCGAGATGGCGCTCGAGCACGGCAAGCCGGTGCGCATCGGCGCCAATTGGGGCTCGCTCGACCAGGAATTGCTGACCAACCTGATGGACGAGAACGCCAAGCTGCCCGAACCCGCCGACGTGCGCGCGGTGACCCGCGAGGCGATGGTGCAGTCGGCGCTGCTATCGGCCGGACGCGCGGAAGAGATGGGCATGCCGCGCTCGCGCATCATCCTGTCCGCCAAGGTGTCGGCGGTGCAGGACCTGATCGCGGTCTATATCGATCTCGCGCGGCGCTCGGATTATGCGATCCATCTCGGCCTCACCGAGGCCGGCATGGGCTCCAAGGGCATCGTCGCGTCATCGGCCGCGATGGGCATCCTGCTGCAGCAGGGCATCGGCGACACCGTGCGGGTGTCGCTGACGCCGGAGCCGGGAGGCGACCGCACGGTTGAGGTCAAGGTCGCCCAGGAGCTGTTGCAGACCATGGGCTTCCGCACCTTCGTGCCGCTGGTCGCGGCCTGCCCGGGCTGCGGCCGCACCACCTCGACCACCTTCCAGGAACTGGCGCGGGAGATCCAGGATTTCATCCGCGTCTCGATGCCGGAATGGAAGACGCGTTATCCCGGCGTCGAAGGCCTCAACGTCGCGGTGATGGGCTGCATCGTCAACGGCCCCGGCGAGTCCAAGCATGCCGACATCGGCATCTCGCTGCCCGGCACCGGCGAGACGCCGACCGCCCCGGTGTTCATCGACGGCAAGAAGGCGATGACGCTGCGCGGCCCGACGCTGACCACGGACTTCAAGAACATCGTGATCGACTACATCGAGCGCCGCTTCGGCACCGGCGGCGCCGGGCGCAGCGCGGCTGAGTAGGGAAACTCGTCCTCGAAACGGGCGCGCGGACGCAGCTTTCAGCCGGATTCCTTTGCGCCGGCCGGTTCCGGATAGAGCGCCATGAGGGTCTCGGTGGCCGACCGGACCCGTTGCTCCAGTTCCGCCGGCTTCGGCACATTGGTCACGCGCAGCAGCAGGCGAACCAAGAGATCGCCCCAGATCAGAGCGAAGAAGCGCGCCGCCATCGTCGCGGGTTCAACCGTTCCGACGAGGCCGTTCGCTTGCGCCATCGTCAGCAATTCGACCAGGGCGGCACGATTGGGTTCGCGGCCAGCTCTGTCCAACACGCGTGCGATCTCAGGCGACCTGTCGGACTCCGCGATGGCGAGACGATAGACCGCCAAGACCTTTGGATCGCATACTCCCTGAAGAATGGCGATGCCAAACTGATTCAGGGTAGCGGCCAGCGCCGCACGGCTCTCGACGGCGGGCAAGTTCAACGGGAGACGCATCCGTTTGGCCCGTTCGGCGATACATGCAGTGAGCATGGCGTGCTTATCGTCGAACAAGGTGTAGAGCTCGCGCTTGGACACTTTGGCGCGGGTCGCGATATCAAGCGTGCTGGCGCGCTCGTAACCCCGTTCCATGAATGCCGAAAACGCCGCGCTCAGCACGCGATCGCGTATCGACGTCTCGGAGCTCCGCGGCATCGTGCCGCGGGATGCTGTCTTCGTACGTGTCACCACAAGCCTCTTGCATTTGGTACCAAAACGTACCATAGCTTAGCACATAATGGTACTTAATGGTACCCCATTCGCTGGAAACTGCTCGGCTTGCCCCGCGGATGCGTGCGCAACGCCAGGCGAAAGTAAGAGACCGCAAACTGGGCCGATCGAAGAGGAACCGCGATGACAATAACCTCCGAGACACTCGAAACGGGCATCGTCCGTCGGGACCTCCTCACTCTCGTCGGAACCGCCGCGGCTTCAACTACGACAAGGCGAAATCGACAGCATCGATGGAGAAGATCGCGCGCGTTCTCGCGGAGAACCACGCCCAGTTCTGGATCAACCACGACAAGCCGTCCAGCGACGCGCGTCGCCACGCTCCGGAGTTTTACCAGTAACGCCGGGGGAAAACTGTCGGCCCCTCTATCAGTCCGGTAACGATTTGGCCGCAAGCGGGCTCGAGCAGGATTTCTCTATTGAGGTACTTGACAGTACCTACGATCGACAGTACGGTACTACATGGTACCAACTGAATGGAACCCTCATTGTGCGGATGCACTTCTCCACGAACCGGGTGTTCCCGAGCCAAAGGAGCCGAGCATGACCATGAAAAATCCGGTTGCTGTTTTGCTGTATTGTTCGACGCTCACCGCAGCGGGAGCAACGGACCTCACTGTCACGGTCAACGGCGTTCAGAACGACCGCGGTTATATCGTATCCACGGTTTTCAGCAGCGAGGCGAGTTTTCTGAAACGTCCGGAGGCCTTTGCTTCGTTGCGGATCAAGGCGTCGCAAGGCGACGTCGCCTATTCGCTCAAGAATCTGCCGCCCGGCAAGTATGCCGTCAGCGCCTTTCACGATGTGAATGGCAACGACAGGCTCGATACCGATCCCTCCGGTCAACCCACGGAAGTCTATGGGTTCTCCAACGATGCTCGCGGGGTATCGGGTCCGCCGGAGTTTGCGGACGCGGCGGTCGAACTCGGGGACCAGACCAAGACCGTTTCCATCAAGCTCGGCTATTGATCGGACCGCCGGTCCGACATGAGACGCACGGCTCGCGCAACCAGATTTTCACAGGAGACATGGAACGATGCCCAGCATCCTCGACATTCTGCGCAACACGCCCTGGTGGGTGTTTGCGCTCTTGGCCGCCCTCACGTGGCTCGGCTTCCAGGCATTGAAGCCCCGCGCTGTGCCGTTATGGCGGCTCCTGATCACCCCGGCGATCTTCATCGGATGGGGCGTCGTTTCGTTGGCGCTTCAGTCGATGTCCTCGCCGATCCTGGTCGCGGACTGGTCAGCCGCCGCCGTCGTCGGCGCGGTAATTGCGTCGACGACGACCCGTCTCCACGACGTCGGGATCGATCGTACGCGACAACTCGTGTCGCTGCCCGGCAGCGCATTGCCCCTGATCCGGAATGTTCTGATTTATTCTGCAAAGTATGGATTGGGAGTCGCTGTTGCGATTGCGCCGGCGTCGAAGCCGGATCTCGCCGTTTGGGACATTGCCGTATCGGGAGCGAGTGCCGGCTATTTCCTGGGCTGGTTGTTGCAGTTTGCGTCGGCTTATCGACGGACGACCGACCAGAATCTGGCGGCGCAAGCGCAGTCGTGAACGAGGCAGGGTTCGGCGACGGCGAGGAGCATAAAATGAAGCGCCTAACACGCAGGCTCGTCGGAATCTCTCTCGCTTTGCTCGCAGCCGGCGGCGCGTATGAGTTGGTCGGCGCCCAACGTGGCGCCACGGGAAGTTCGGCAAATACACCGCCTGCGCGGCCGCTTCCCGTCACCGCTGCCGTCGTCCAGCTGAAGGACTTCCCGATCTACCGCGTCGGCCTCGGCACCGTGCAGGCGTACAATACCGTGACCGTCAAGGTTCGGGTCGACGGGGAGATACAAAAGATCGCCTTCCACGAAGGCCAGGACGTGCGCAAGGGCGACTTGCTCGCGCAGATCGATCCCCGACCCTACGAAGCCCTGCTCCGACAGGCCGAAGCCGACAGGGCGCGTGACGAGGCGCTTCTGGCCAATGCCGAGCTCGATCTCCAGCGTTTCCGCACCCTTGTCCTCAAGGAGTTCGCGACGCACCAGAGCTTGGACACGCAAAAGGCGCTGGTTGGGCAGTACCAGGCCGCCATCCAGCGCGATCAGGCGGCGATCGACAACGCGAGCGTCCAGCTCGGCTACACGACGATCTCGTCGCCGCTGGCAGGCCGGACCGGCCTTCGCCTGGTCGATCAAGGCAACATCGTGCATGCCGGCGATACCGGCGGCCTGGTCGTCGTCACCCAGCTCGATCCCATCGCGGTGATCTTCACGTTGCCGCAGCAGTATCTGCCCGAGATCGTCGACGCGGTTCGACGCGGACCGCCGGTCGTCGAGGCCTACGACCAGGACAATCTGATCAAGCTCGGAGCGGGGCGGCTCGAGCTCATCGACAATCAAATCGACCAAGGCACCGGGTCGGTTCGGCTGAAGGCGATATTCCCCAATGACGAAGAGCGGCTCTGGCCCGGTGCATTCGTCAATGCACGGCTGCGGCTCGATGTTCGCCGCGGTCCGGTGGTCCCCGAACCAGCGGTGCAGAACGGCCCCGATGGCAGCTACGCCTTCATCATCCGACCGGACGCCGCGGTCGAGGTCCGTCCGTTGCGCGTTGCCGCCACCCATCAAGGCCAGGCATTGATCGCCTCCGGGCTTTCGGCGGGAGATCGCGTCGTCGTCGACGGACAGTACCGGCTCCGGCCCGGCACCCGGGTCGTCGCCGCATCGACATCCGAACCCGGCCCTCCCGTCGAGGAAAAGACGGCGGCGGCGGAAGCCGGAGTGCCCGGCCAATGAATATCTCGGCCCCATTCATCGTCCGGCCGATCGCCACGGCGCTGCTGATGGCCGGGCTGACGATTGTCGGCAGCGTCGCCTACATTCTGCTCCCGGTCGCGCCGCTGCCGCAGGTCGATTTTCCGACCATTCAGGTGACCGCGCAACTTCCCGGGACCAGTCCCGAAACCATGGCATCTTCGATTGCGACTCCGCTCGAACGCCAGTTCGCGCAGATTTCCGGAGTGGCCCAGCTCACCTCGGTCAGCGGCATCGGCACGACCTCGATCACCATTCAGTTCGATCTCGCGCGCAACATCGATGCGGTTGCCCAGGACGTTCAGGCGGCGATCAACGCCGCGGCCGGCCAGTTGCCGAAGAACCTGCCGAGCCCGCCGACCTATCGCAAGACCAATCCGTCCGACGCGCCGGTCATGCTCCTGGCGCTGAGCTCCGACACCCTGCCGCTCACGACGGTAAATAATTATGCCGACAACGTCGTGGCGCAGCAGCTCTCACAGGTGGACGGCGTCGCGCTCGTGCTGATCGCCGGCGCCCAGAAACCCGCGGTGCGGGTGGAGGCAAACCCGGTGGCGCTCACCGGTCGCGGCTTGAGTCTGGAGGATGTCCGCGCCGCCATTGCCACCACGACGCTCAACGCTCCCAAGGGCACCCTGACGGGGCCACGCCAGGGCTACACGATCGAGAACAACGATCAGCTCTTCACCGCCGAAGCCTGTCGCCCGGTGATCATCGCCTGGCGCAACGGGTCTCCGGTGCGGCTCGGCGACGTCGCGACCGTGGTCGATGGCCCCGAGGAGAGCCGCGGCGCCGGCACTTATAACGGGAAGCGATCGATCATCCTCATCATCCAGCGGCAGCCCGGCGTCAACGTCATCGACACGGTCGAACGTATCAAGGCCGCCTTGCCTCGCCTTCAGGCATCGATGCCGCCTGCGATCGACATGCAAATCGTCACCGACCGGACCCAGACGATCCGGGCCTCGGTGAGCGACGTGCAATTCACGCTGATCCTCACGATCGGCCTGGTCGTGATGGTGATCTTCCTGTTTCTGCGGAACCCGTGGGCGACGCTCATCCCGAGCGTCACCGTGCCGCTGTCGCTGATCGGCACGTTCGCCGTGATGTACCTGCTCGGTTACAGCCTCGACAACCTGTCGCTGATGGGGCTCACGATAGCCACCGGCTTCGTCGTCGACGATGCCATCGTCATGGTCGAGAACGTGACGCGTTACCTGGAGCACGGCGATACGCCGCTCCAGGCCGCGCTCAAGGGTTCGAAGGAGATCGGCTTCACCATCATCTCGATCAGCATCTCGCTCATCGCCGTGTTCATCCCCGTCCTTCTGATGGGCGGGTTGATCGGCCGCCTGTTCCGCGAATTCGCCGTGACCGTGAGCATCGCGATCCTGATGTCCGCCATCGTCTCCTTGACGCTGACGCCGATGATGTGCGCGCAGCTGCTGCGCGATCCCGCGAGTGAACGCCACGGCCGCCTCTATCTGTGGGGCGAGCGCTTCTTCGCCGGCATGCTGGCGATCTATGAGGCGGGCTTGCGATGGGCGCTTCGGCGTCGGGGGATCACCCTCGCAGCCACCATTGGAACTGTCGTTCTGACCGGATATCTCTATGTGGTCATTCCGAAGGGCTTCTTTCCGCAACAGGACACCGGTTTCATCGTCGCGGTCTCGGAAGCCTCCCAGGACATCTCCTTTTCGGCAATGATCGAGCGCCAATCCCGGCTCGTCCGGATCCTGCTGACAGACCCGGGGATCGACGGCGTCATCTCGGCGGTCGGAGCGGGCGGCGTCAACCCGACCGTCAACAACGGTCGGATGTTCGTCAATCTCAAACCACGCGGCGAGCGCGACGCGAGCGCCAGCGAGATCATCGACCGGCTCCGGCCGAAGCTGGCGCAGGTTGAAGGCATCGCGCTGTTCATGCAGGCGTCCCAGGACATCAACGTCGGGGGCCGTTACAGCCGAACCCAATATCAGTTCACCCTGCAGGACGCCGACCTCGACGAGCTCGACCATTGGGCTCCGATTCTGCTCAAGGCGCTGCAGGGGATCCCGCTGCTGCGCGATGTCGCGACCGACCAGCAGATCGCCGGGCCTACCCTGAAGCTCGAAATCAATCGCGATGCGGCAGCGCGGTTGGGCGTCGCTACGCAAGCCATCGACGACACGCTTTACGACGCCTTCGGGCAGCGCAAAATCGCGCAATTCTTCACCCAGCAGAATAATTATTGGGTGGTGCTCGAAGTCGACCCGCGCTTCCAGCTCGATCCCGATGCGCTCGATCTGATTTATGTACCGTCGACGACCGGCCGACAGGTGCCGCTGAGCGCTTTGGTGGTGCGCCAGCGCACGGTCCGTTCGCTCTCGGTGAGCCATCAGAGCCAGTTTCCCGCCATCACGCTGTCGTTCAATCTGGCTGCGGGTGCCGCGTTGGGGCAGGCGGTCGAGGCGATCGCCAAGGTCAAGCGGGATATCAACGTCCCCGATACGCTGATCACGACATTCCAGGGCAACGCGCAAGCGTTCCAGGATTCGTTGAGAACCCAACCGCTGCTGATCCTGGCGGCGCTGACAGCCGTCTACATCATTCTCGGCGTGCTTTATGAGAGTCTCGTTCATCCGATCACGATTCTCTCGACAATTCCGTCGGCCGGGGTCGGGGCGCTGCTCATTCTCATCGCGTTCCACTACGAGCTGAGCGTCGTTGCGCTCATCGGAATCATCCTGCTGATCGGCATCGTCAAGAAGAACGCCATCATGATGATCGAATTCGCGCTGGACGCGGAGCGGAGCCAGGGAATGAGTGCCGAGGATTCGATCCATCAAGCCGCGGTGCTGCGCTTCCGGCCGATCATGATGACGACCTTTGCCGCGCTTCTCGGGGCAATACCGCTCGCGCTCGGCCACGGAACCGGCGCCGAAATTCGGCAGCCGCTCGGCCTCGCAATCGTCGGCGGGCTGCTGCTGTCGCAATTTCTGACGCTCTATACGACGCCGGTGGTCTATCTTGCCCTTGACCGGCTCCGAGGTAAGTCCGTTGCGACCCGGCCATCGCTTTCCGCGCCATTGGGCGTTGCGGCCGAATAAGAGCGCCACGGAGCATAGACGGCGATGACGCTGTGCGGCGCGTCGAGGTGAAGGCCCGCGGGCGACGACGAAGCTGTCGGCCTGTAGTAGTGTATTGAGATACAAAAAGCGCGCGCAGCTGGGGCGGCCGGGATCGGACCCGGCTGCGCGACCATGTCGGACCCAATAGTGTCGCGCCGGGTGCCAACCGCATGACGAGCCACATCCTTGCCATCGACCAGGGCACGACCTCGACGCGTGCCATCGTGTTCCGTACCGACTGCACCATCGCGGCCATCGCGCAGCAGGAAATCCCCCAGCACTTTCCGGCCTCGGGCTGGGTCGAGCACGATCCGGAGGACTTATGGGGCAGCGCGCTCGCCACATCGCGCGCGGCCATCGCCAAGGCGGGCCTTTCGGCACGCGATATCGCGGCCGTGGGCATCGCCAACCAGCGCGAGACGACCCTCGTGTGGGACCGCACCACCGGGCAGCCGATCCACAATGCGATCGTATGGCAGGACCGGCGGACCGCCGAAATGTGCCGGAAGCTGAAGGACGCCGGCGGCGAGACGCTGGTCGCCCGGCGTTCCGGCCTGGTGCTCGATCCGTATTTCTCCGCCTCCAAGATCGCCTGGCTGCTCGACCACGTCGCGGGCGCGCGGGCGAGGGCCGAGCGCGGCGCGCTCGCGTTCGGGACCGTGGACTCGTTCCTGCTGTGGCGGCTGACGGCCGGAGCCGTGCACGCAACCGATGCGACCAATGCGTCGCGCACCGCGCTCTATGATATTCACGCCAATGCCTGGAGCGCGGAATTATGCGCGCTGTTCGGGGTGCCGCGCGAAATCCTCCCCGAGGTGCGCGACTGCGCCGCCGATTACGGCGCGACGGCACCCGAACTGTTCGGCGCCGCGATCCCGATCCGCGGCATTGCCGGCGACCAGCAGGCGGCGCTGATCGGCCAGGCCTGCTTTACGCCCGGCATGATGAAAGCGACCTACGGCACCGGCTGCTTTGCCATTCTCAACACCGGCAAGAGCGCGGTGGCATCGCGCAACCGGCTGATCTCGACCATCGCCTATCGGCTCGGCGGCGAGACCGCATACGGTCTCGAAGGCGCGATCTTCATTGCCGGCGCGGCGGTGCAATGGCTGCGCGACGGGCTGCGCATCGTGACGTCGGCCGACGCGACCGGGGCAATGGCGCAAGCGGCCGATCCGGGCCAAGAGGTCGTCCTGGTGCCCGCCTTCGCCGGTCTCGGCGCACCCCATTGGGACGCCGACGCCCGCGGCGCGCTGTTCGGCCTGACCCGCGCCACCGGGCCCAACGAACTCGCGCGCGCCGCTCTCGAGAGCGTCTGTTTCCAGACCCTCGACCTCGTGGAGGCCATGCAATCCGATTGCGGCGCCATGGCCGATACGGTGTTGCGAGTGGACGGCGGCATGGTGGTTTCCGATTGGACCATGCAGCGGCTCGCCGACATTCTCGGGGCGCCCGTCGACCGTCCGACCATCGGCGAGACGACGGCCCTCGGCGCCGCCTACCTGGCCGGCCTGCAATCGGGCCTTTATCCGGAGCCCGGCGCCTTCGCAGCCCATTGGGCGCTTGACCGTCGCGATGGATGGCAGCACGCGGGCGCGCAAGATCGCGGCCTGGAAGGACGCCGTCGCCCGCACGCTGACCGCAAAGGCCGCCAGCGCGACGATGTAGCAGATGTGGCCCTGATTGGAGCGGCAGCGAAAATCCGGGACCGCCCGCCCCGCATGTCCGCTTCGCTCCCATACCAGCTACGATCCGCGCCGGCGACGCGACCGCCTTTACGCCGCCGCGAACGTCAAGAACACTCGGGTGCGAGACGCACCCGGATCGGCCGGGCGTCGTCGTCATGCTGGGAGGCACGTCATGAACATCATGCGCCGTCGGGTGCTGCAACTGGTCGGGATCGGTGCGGTCACGATCGCAAGTCCGATGCTTGCGTCGGCGGTCGATGCCGAGACGGGCGGTGTGTACAGGACGGCGATGGGACCGGTCAGCGCCCCGCTCAAGCCGGGCGGGCCGCCTTCCAACGGCGTGACGATGGCCACGCCGTCCGAGAGTCCCCGCATGAGGCCGCACCATGGTCATAAGCATCGGCGCGCGCATTCCATTGCCCCGACGAGGTGATCGGGCAGAATTCGGGTCACGATGATCGGGAGGACGGCGCCGACGACGGCCCAGCGGTCCCGCTGTGGTAGTGTTCGGATCGTGCTGAAAAAACGCGAGATAGCGGGAGTGTTTGATGCGAAGACCAGTAACATTGGCCTGGTGGCTCGCATGGCTTGCCGTGCCGGCCGCCGCGTTGGCGCAGCAGCCCAACAACGTGGTGCTGAGCGAAGGCGCGGCCAAGCCGCTCTCGCCCCATGTCTGGGCGATCTACGGCAACCCCAATATCGCGATCGTGGTCGGCTCCAAGGCCACGCTGGTCGTCGATACCGGTCTCGGCCCCAGCAACGGCGCATTCGTCGCGGGCGAGGTCGCCAAGCTGCGCAAGGGCGCCAAGCTGTTCCTGACCACGACCCATGCCCATGCCGAGCACTCGTCGGGCCAGGACGGATTTCCGGCGGACACCGTGGTCATCCGCCCGAAGGCGCAGCAACAGGAATTGGACGAGACCGGTGCGAGCGGGATCGAAGGGTTCCGCTCGCGCAACGACACCAACAGGAAATTGCTCGCCGACGCCCGCGTCGGCAAGTCCGATATCCTGTTCGATGACGAGCTCACGGTCGATCTCGGCGACGTCGCGGCGCGCCTGTCGTGGTTCGGGCCGGCGCATTCCAACGGCGACATGCTGACCTTGATCGAGCCCGACGGGGTCCTGGTATCCGGCGACGTGGTGCAGAACAAGGCCGGCATCGGCCTGTCGGGATCGCAGTCGACCATCAAGAGCTGGATTGCGGTGCTCGACAAGGTGGCGGCGCTCAAACCCGCCGTGATCCTCCCCGACCATAGCCAGCCCGGCGACGGCAAGCTGATCGCCGAGCAGCGCGCATTCCTGGTCGATCTGCAGGAACGGATCGGAGCCCTCAAACACCAGGGCAAGAGCGCCGAGGAGGCCGGCCGCCTGATCAGTGCGGATTTCGCAGCGCGATATCCCGGCTGGACGCGCCTCAACTTCCTCGAGCGATCGGTGATTGTCGCGTTCCCGGGCACTCAGTGAGCGGGGGCCGATCCGGCTGAATGCCGGGGCATCCGCGTATCGATGCTCAAGACCGCCGATGCGCCGGACGGCAGCGCCTCCCACGCCGGCACCGCATCGCAGCCGAGGCGGCACCCGCTTCGCCTTCGCGCTGCCGGCCGGCCTTTTCCTCATTCCGACCGTATCCCGAGCTTGCGCACCAGCGCGCCCCACTTGGCTTCTTCCTCAGCGATGTCGGCGGCCTGCTGCGCCAGCGTGCCGGGCAGCGGCTCGCCGCCCTCCTCGACGATGCGGGCGCGCACGTCCTCGCTGCCGAGCGCAGCCCGCAGCTCAGCATTGAGCCGGTCGGCGATAGCGCGGCTCAATCCGGCCGGCGCCACCATGCCGTAATGGATCACCGCCGCGTAGCCGGGCACGCCGGACTCGGCGATGGTCGGCAAGTCGGGATAGATCGACGAACGCGTCTCCCCGGTCACCGCGATCGGGCGCAGGCCGCCGCTGCGGAGCGAGCCGAACACCGACGGAAAGGTGGTGATGGACATGGCGACATGGCCGCCCACGAGGTCGCCCTGCATCGCGCCGGTGCCACGGTAGGGGATGTGGGTCAGCTTGATGTTGGCCATCACTTCGAACAGCTCGGTCGATAGATGGGAACCGGAGCCGACGCCGGCGGTGGCATAGGTGATCTTGCCCGGCTCCTTCCGGGCGAGCGCGACCAGCTCGGCGACGCTGTGCACCGGCACCGAGGGATGGACCACGAGGACCTGTTGATACGAGGCGATCAGCCCGATCGGCGCGAAATCCCGCCGCGGCTCGTAGCCGGGATCGGCATAGAGCGCCGGAGCGACGCCGAACACGCCGGAATGGCCGACCATCAGCGTATAGCCGTCGGGCGCCGCCTTGGCGACCGCCCGGGCGCCGAGCGTGCCGCCGGCGCCGGCGCGGTTCTCGATGACGAACTGCTGACCCAACGCACGCCCCAGGTGCTGGGCGATCAGCCGCGCCATGATGTCGTTGCCGCCGCCGGCCGCGAACGGCACCACGACGGTGACCGGACGCGTCGGATAGGCCTGCGCAGCCGCCGGCCCCCCGCCGCACGCAGCGTGCGCCGCCACGAGGATGGCGATGGCCGCCCCCGACGTTCGCCGAAACATCCGCACGATCATGGAACCGTCCCGGGTTGGCATTTGCGCCGCCTTCGGCTGTCGCCGACATCGGGTCGTAAAGGCGCGCGCGCTGACGATATCAATTCTACCTCATCGGGACGCACCCTGGACACAGGCTTCTCCGCTGTCTAGTTGTGGCCCCGCCTGAGTATGAGGGCCTGTGTGATGCTGCGGACCTCATCGTGAGAAGCGCGCTTTTGGCGCGCGTCTCGAAGGACGCAGCCAGCTCAGGCGCCTGAGGCTTCGAGACGCGCCCTGCGGACACTCCTCGCGATGAGGTTTCAAGCGATCGACAGGCGCCCAGTGCGATCGAGCCGTTGCGGGGAAACCATGAAGTCCGCCGAATTGCCGTGGGAAACGCCCGATGTCCTCGTGGTCGGGGCCGGCAATGCCGCCTTGTGCAGCGCGATCTCGGCGCACGAGAACGGCGCGCGGGTGCTGATGCTCGAAGCCGCTCCGATTGAAGAACGCGGCGGCAACTCGCACTTTACCGGCGGCGCTTTCCGCTTTGCGTTCCGCGGCGTCGACGATCTCATCGCGGTGCTGCCGTCGCTGGCGCACGAGGACCTCGCGAACGTCGATTTCGGCACCTACAGCGAAGCGCAGTTCTTCGACGACCTGTTCGCGCTGACCCAATACCGCTCCGATCCCGACCTCGCGGAAATCCTGGTGCGCGGCAGCCTCGACACCGCAAAATGGGTGGCACGCCAGGGCGTCAAGCTGCAGCCGGGGCTGGGCCGCCAGGCCTACAAGGTCGACGGCAAGTTCAAGTTCTGGGGCGGTCTCGCCTTGCACATCTGGGGCGGCGGGCCGGAACTGCTCAAGGCGCTTTATGCCAATGTGGAGCGGCGCGGTATCCCCATTCTCTACGAGACGCCGGCTCTGAGCCTCATTCGTGAGGACGGGCGGCTCACCGGCGTCATCGCGGAACACCGCGGCGTGCCGGTGGCGATCCGGGCCGGCGCCGTCGTGCTCGCCTGCGGCAGCTTCGAATCCAACCCGGAAATGCGCGCGAAGTATCTGGGCCCCGGCTGGGAGCTGGCGAAGGTCCGCGGCACAAGGTTCAACATGGGCGCGGGCCTCAACATGGCGCTCGGCGTCGGTGCGCGGCCCTATGGCAACTGGTCCGGCTGCCATGCCGTCGCCTGGGACGTCAACGCGCCGCCCTATGGCGACCTCACCGTCGGGGATCAGTTCCAGAAGCACAACTACCCCTTCGGCATTCTCGTCAATGCCAAGGGCGAGCGCTATGTGGACGAGGGCGCCAACTTCCACAGCCACACCTACGCCAAATACGGCGGCGAAATCGTCAGGCTGCCCGGCATGTTCGCCTGGCAGGTGTTCGACGCCAAGGTGAGCCACCTGCTGCGCGGCGAATATCGCATCCGCCGCGTCACCAAGGCGGAGGCCAGTACCCTGGAAGAGCTCGCGGGAAAGCTCGACGGCGTCGACGCTGCGGCGTTCCTGCGCACCGTGCGCGAGTTCAACGCCGCCTGCCGCACCGAGACGCCGTTCAATCCCAACGTGCTGGATGGCCGCAGGACACAGGGCCTCGCCGTCGACAAGACCAACTGGGCCAATCCGCTCGATACCCCGCCCTTCCACGCCTATCACGTGACCACCGGTGTGACCTTCACCTTCGGCGGCCTCAAGATATCGACCAAAGGCGAGGTCGAGGACCTATATGGCCGGCTGATACCGGGCCTCTATGCGGCGGGCGAAATGGTCGGCGGCCTGTTCTTCCACAACTACGCCAGCGGCACCGGCCTGATGTCGGGCGCGACCTTCGGCCGGCTGGCAGGACGTAGCGCAGCGCAATTCGCGCTGGCGCCGGGGGGTGCGGCGCGGGCGTGAGGACCGGATGGGACTGCGTTCGAGAGGATCGCGCCGCGCATGGCCCTCACGGAACAGCCGGTTCGCTTCGACTTCGAACGATCGCGCGTCAATTCGCCGACACCAGGGTGCGCGCGATCCAGCTTCGCGGCGCTTCCTCCGGCTTGGCGCGCGCGCGTCGCGGCTTGGCGAAGCGCGCGAACACCATGTTGAGAACGGCGACGACGAGGCCGGCGGCGAGCACCAGCCAGGCGGCATTCAGCATCGCCACCATGCCGACAATGCTCTCCAGCGGACTTTCCGGATCGAAATCGAAGTAGAACGTGAACGCCGACCCCACGACCGCCAGCGGCGACACCTGGAACACGATGGCGACGCCGATCGCCTGGGCACAGAGCGTCAGCGCCGCCACGACGACGCTGAGAGCCGCAATTCCGGCGCTCGACAATTCGCCGTGGATTCGCCTGACGACGATCCGGTAGCACATCAGCCACGCGAACAGTCCCGCTGCCAGGGTCGGCGCGCTGACGTCCGCCTTGGTCTGCTGGAAGTAGTGGATGAGCGCCAGCAAGGCGATCCCGTAGACGACCTGGTGCAGGCGCACCCAGCGCATGCCGCCGAGCCGGCGCACCATGCCGTCGGTCGAGGTGACCGCGAGCACGGCGAGGCCCGTCAACGCGGTGAAGCCGATGAGGAGGTAGATGCGCTGGACGATCTCGCTCGCCACCTTCCAGAGGTCGAAATGCTGGTCGAGCACGTAGAGCGAAATATGCAGGGCGGCATAGCAGAACGTGCCGACGCCGAGCATGCGCCTGACGTCGAGCAGCGCCCCGAACCGCGTAATGCGGCGCAGCGGCGTAATGGCGAGGGTAACGATCAGCAGCATCAGCGCCCAGAAGCCGGCGCGGTGGATCAGGTCGTTGACCGGCCGCGCCCCCGCCGCGATCGCCTCGGCGTTCCAGGCGGCGAGCGCCAGCGGCAGCAGCAGCAGCGCCAGCGCCGCAATGCGAAGCGGTGAAACCTGTCCGCGGCGATCCCGCCAGATTTGAAGCCTGACCATGCCCCGCCACTACCATCGTCTCGGCGCGCGCACCAGTCACAATGGCGATGCCGAAACGTGAAGGCAAGTGACGCTCGCTTGATGACGCCGTGACGCGGACACTCAGGCGTGGGGCGTGTGCGAGGCGATGACCGCTTCCCCCATGCGCACGAGGCGGGCAGCGGGGCCGTCCCGGCCGACGCTCTGGGCGCTGACCCTCGCGCCTTCGAGTAGCAGGAACAGTTCGTCGGCGAGAAACTCCGGCTCGTCGAGCGCCGCGCTGCGGCACAGCCGGACCAGGCGGTCGCGCTGTCCGCGCTTGACCTCCTCGATCACCTTGCGGGCGGGATGGTCCTTTTCGGCGAGTTCCACCGCGGCGTTCGCCAGGGCACAGCCGCGGCCGCCGGCAGAGACGATGTGGTCGGTCATGGCCGCGAGCCAGGCCGTCAGCTCGGCGCGGGGATTGCCGGCATGGGTCGTGGCCAAGCGGTCCCATTCGGCATCGGCCTGCCGGGCGAACTGGCGCAGGCATTCGGCGACGAGGAGGTCCTTGGACGCAAAATGACGGTAGAGCGTCATCTTGTTGGTCCCGGCGGCCTCAGCGATCTCGTCGACGCCCACGGCCCGAACGCCGCGCTCGTAGAACAAATCGCGCGCGACGGAAAGAATCCGGTCCCGCGGCGGCAGGCGCTCGGTTGCGGTCTCTCTCGGTTCAGAGTCTGCGGGTTTTGCGATCATTGGTTCTTGACAATGGATGTTGACAAGGGTGTTACCGGTAAGTACATCGGTGTTACAGGTCAGTAATACAAGGTCGACAGAAAGTCACGCCTTTGTTGCGACCTCAATTTGGGGATCATGCCCATGTCCGACATTCCTGTCACCAGGAGCGCGCGACGCGCGGGATCGTACGCCGGTCGAACATCGGGCAGGGTGCCCTCGCTCACGGGGGAAGGTTGCCTCTGCGGAGGCCCTCCCCGCCGTCAAAAAAATCGCGAATTGCGTGCGGCCTCGAGGCAATGAGGGGACATCTGATGACGCAGTGCTTTTCCGAGCCGACTCTGGCCGAAGTGCTTTCCGACCCCTTGGTAATGGAGATGATGGCATCGGACGGCGTCGATCCCATCCAGTTGGAAGCGGCACTCGCCGATCTTGCCGGCAACATCCGCTGGCGCGAGCCGCAGCGGAATTCCCGCCGAACTTGAGCGCAGGCGGTCCAATCGCACTCTCCATCCGGAGCGATCGGGCCGTCATCCGGCGGGGGTTCGGCTCCTCGCCCGTCCCGGCCGCACTGCATCAAGGATTCATCGACCGAGGATTCGTCCAACGTATGCGGCGGGCGAAATCCACTCTACCGATCGGCGTCGACGGCGCGCAGCACCCGCGCCGCTGCCGGCTCGTCCTCGGCGGTCACTTCGTCGGTGCGCACCTCGAAGCGCTTGAGCGTATTGGCGCCGAACGTCGTGCTGATGGCCACATCGGCCGCGTCGCGGCCGCGGGCGATCAGGATGCGGCCGATTCGCGGCTTGTTGTGCCGGGCATCAAAGGTGTGCCAGCGTCCGCCGATATAAGCCTCGAACCAGGCACTGAAGTCCATCGGGCTCGGATCCGGCGGCACCCCGATATCGCCGAGATAGCCGGTGCAGTAGCGCGCCGGAATGTTCATGCAGCGGCACAGCGCGACGGCGAGATGGGCAAAATCGCGGCACACGCCGCGGCCCTCCACCAGCGCCTCGGTCGCGCCCCGCATCGGTGCGGCGTGCTCGTAGCCGAACTTGATGCGGTGGTGGACGAAATCGCAGATCGCCTGCACGCGCTGCCAACCGGGGGGCGTGGTGCCGAACATGTTCCAGGCGGTTTGCATCAACCGGTCGGTCTGGCAGTAGCGGCTCGCGAGCAGGAACACCAGCGCATCATGGGGCAGGTCGGCAACCGCATGTTCCTCGGCACCGGGATCGACCGAATCGGGGCGGCCGCTGTCGGCGACGATGGCGTCGCCGGAGAGACGAATTTCGCCGGCCGGCGCCAGCAGGCGCACGCATTTGTTGCCGAAGGCATCGATATAGGAATTGATCGAGCGCGACGGCGTGATCCGCATGCGGTCGGCCGTCAGGAGGTCGGCCGCCCGCGAGGGATGCACATTGAGCATGAGAATCATCGGCGTCGGTTGGACGCATTCGTAAACGAGGTCGTATCCGAGGTGGATCTTCATGTCCCTGCCTGCAATGCGCGGCTGCCAACCGATAAGTTGCCCGGCCGGCCCAACGTTCCTTTGCCGGAACCGATCAACGCACTCCATATGGTGTCGACCTGGGCGATGTTGCCATATCGCGCGGATTATGGGCCTGCCCAAATAAGTCGCAGCCAGGGATGCAGGCGCAGGCAAAAGAAGATCGGGCCCGCATTCCTGGGATCGCCGGCGGCTGACGCGGATTCGCGCCTTACTGCGCCGCCTGACGAAGCTGCTTCCCCGGCCGCGGGATGAGGCATTTCACATCTCAGCGGATACGGACGCCGCAGCGGAGCCAGCACCCGTTCAGGCGTAGTAGTCCGCGGCCGCGGTCTTGTCCTCGGGCTTGGCGCCCAGCGCATTCACCATCGGGGTGAGCACCATGGCGATGATGAGGTTGAGGATCACGGTGTACAGCGCGGTATACCCTGGGAAGATCCAGCCGCCGATTGCGAGCGGATAGGCGGCGGCGAAGTTGACCGAATAGGCCATGTAGGTGCCGGCCGCCATGCCCACCGCCCAGCCGACCAGCAGCGCCCACGGGTTGAACCAGCGCGTGTAGAGGCCGATCAGCACCGACGGCAGGGTCTGGATGATCCAGATGCCGCCCAGCAGCTGGAGCTGGATCGCATATTGCAGCGGCACGAACACCACGAAGATCAGCGCACCGAGCTTGACGATCAGCGACGCCCACTTGGCCGTCTGCGCCTCCTGCTTGTCGGTCGCCTCGCCGTGCAGGAACTCGCGATAGACGTTGCGGGTGAACAGGTTGGCCGCGGCGATCGACATGATCGAGGCGGGCACCAGCGCGCCGATGCCGATGGCGGCGAACGTGACGCCGGCAAACCACGCCGGGAAGCTGTGAAGCATCAGCGCCGGCACCGCAAAATTCGCCTTGAACTGCTTGAAGCCGCCGGCGAACTCCGGAAGCTTGTCGACGCCGGCCGCCAACGCGAAGAAGCCGAGCAAAGCCAGCAAGCCAAGCACGAGCGAATAGGCCGGCAGCAGCGCGGCATTGCGGCGCACCGCACCCCCGCTGCTGGCGCTCAATATGCCCGTCATCGAATGCGGATAGAGCAGCAGCGCCAGCGCGGAGCCGAGCGCGAGCGTGGCATAGACGCCGTATTCGCCGGTGGTGCCGGGCCCGGGCGACGTCAGCAGCAGCTTGTCCGCCGGCACCGCGGCGAACACATTGCTCCAGCCGCCGAGCTGGATGGGGATTATGATGACCGCCGCGAACGCCGTGATGTAGATCAAGGTGTCCTTCACCACCGCGATCGCAGCGGGCGCCCGCAGGCCGCTCGAATCGGTGAAGGCCGCGAGGATCACCACCGCGATGACCAGGGGAATGGCGCCGGCCAGGCCCTCGCCGGTAACGCCCATGGCGCCGATCACCACCTGCAGCCCGACCAGCTGCAGCGCGATATAGGGCATGGTCGCGATGATGCCGGTGACGGCGATCGCCAGGGCGAGCCAGCGATTGCCGAACCGCCCCCGCACGAAATCCGCCGCGGTGACGTAATGGTGCTTGCGGCAGACGTACCACAGGCGCGGAAACACGATGAACAGGATCGGATAGACGATGATGGTGTAGGGCACCGCGAAGAACGCGATCGCGCCCGCGCCGAAGGCGAGCGCGGGAACGGCGATGAAGGTGTAGGCGGTGTAGAGGTCGCCGCCCACCAGGAACCAGGTGATCAGCGTGCCGAACCGCCGGCCGCCGAGGCCCCATTCATGCAACTGGTCGAGGTCGCCGCGCCGCCAATGGGCGGCGGCAAAGCCGAGCCAGCTGATCAGGCCGAACAATGCGATGAAGACGGTGAGGGCGGTCCAATTGACCTGTTCCACGGCGGCGTTCCTATCCGTTCCGGCCCGGTTCCGTCGCGAAATAGACGACGGCGGTCACCAAGGCGCTGACGAGTACCAGCGCAAGCTGGAACCAATAGAAGAAGGGAATGCCGCCGACGACCGGCTCGACCCTGTTGTAGAGCGGGACCAGGAGGGCCGGGATGAACTGGATGAGCAGCAGCAGATACCACGGACTCCAGGCGCGTTCGCGGTTACCCTCCATCGGCGTCCCTCCCCCGGCGCTTTGCTCTGCGATGCGCCTCGGCAAATTGTGGAACGCATATACTCCATTCCGTCAGCGAGGCAAAGAATGGTGTCGCGACAGAATGGTGTCGCGCTGGCGCGCCTCCCGCTCAGCGACGGCAGTCGAGAACCCGGATGGCGCGGTGTCGCGCGCCTCGCCTCGGTGCGCTGCGCCATACGACGGCGAACGCCGTCGCGCAGCGTCCTAGCGGCCGGCGCGCATCCGCGCCAGCAGTTCGGCGGTCGGATAGGAGTCGGCCGGCAGGCCGAACTTGATCTGCATGGCGCGTATGGCCTGCCGCGTCGAGGTGCCGAGCTTGCCGTCGGCGCCGCCGACATCGTAACCGGCCCGGATCAGGTATTGCTGCAATTCGCGGGTTTGCTCGACGCTGAACGGCGGCGGCGTACCGCTGCCGCGCTGCATCGGCGCGGCGCCGGCCAGGCGCGTGGCGTAATAGGCGGCGGTGGTCGAGTAGACCAGCGAGGAGTTCCACTTGAGATAGGCCTGGAAATTGTCGAAGGCGAGAAAGGCCGGCCCGAACCGTCCCATCGGCAGCAGCAGCGAGGCCTTGAGGGCATCGTTCTCCAGCGCCCGGCCATCGGCGCGCGCGACCCCCCACTTCGCCCATTGCGACCGCGGATGCTGGATGGTGAGATCGGCCTGGTCCCACGGCAGGTTGGCCGGCACCCGCACCTCCTCCAGCCACGGCTCGCCGCGCTTCCAGCCCAGGCTGACGAGGTAGTTGGCGGTCGAGCCGATCACGTCGGGGACGCTGCGCAGCAAATTGCGCTTGCCGTCGCCGTCATAGTCGACGGCATATTTGATGTATTCCGACGGCATCATCTGGGTCTGGCCGAGCTCGCCGGCCCATGAACCGAGCATGTCCGCCGGCTGCAGGTCGCCGCGCTCGATCAGCCGCAGCGCGTCGAACAGATGGCCGCGGAACATGTCGGCGCGGCGGCAGTCATAGGCGAGCGAGGTCAGCGATTTGATCGAATGGTCCTTGCCCATATTGGTACCGAAGTCGCTTTCCAGCCCCCAGAACCCGACGATGACCGGCGCCGGGACGCCGTACTGCTTCTCGGCGCGGTCGAACACCGCGGCGTATTTCTTGATCTCGGCGGCCCCCTGCTGCAGGCGGTAGGCCGGCAGCATCTTGCCGGAGAATTCGAGAAAGCTCTGGGCGAAGATGCGCTGGCCGCGGTCGATGTTGACGATCCGTTGGTCGTAGACGAGGTAGGGCGAGGCCGCGGCGATGGCGTTCCGCGAGATGCCCTGCGCGACCGCGTCGGCCTTGAAGCGCGCCAGCCAAGCCTCGAAGGTGCCGTTGGTGCGGCAATCGGCGGCGCCAGCCGCGGTGGCCGCAATCAGTGCCGCCACCAGGACGGGAGCCGCGCAGAGACGCCTGAGATGGGGTCGGTTCATGTTCGCCTTCGCCGCTGTGGTCGTGAGAATCGGCTCCATTTCGTATCACAGGCATGGCAGCATCGTGACCGCTCCGCTGCATTGTGAGACCGGCGCCTGACGTTGCTCCTGCCTCTTCTTCATCGGGGGAGGGGACTTCGGATCGCGCTTGCGATGCAGCGGCCGGAGGGCCGGGTCGCAGCTCAGGTCGCCCGGAACCCGGGCCGAGGTGCAAGGAAATGGCGTTGTCCCGCTTCCCCGGCGCGCGCCCTACTCCGGATAGGTCAGGATGATTTCCGAGACCGTCGGCTTCGAGGCCCGCATGTTGGGGTCGCTGGAAAGAAACTCCTTTTCGCCGCTCACCTTGTCACGGGCCGCGTCGGGGGCATCCGCCCATGGATTGAAGCCGAAGCGGAGTTCGCAGCCGCCGGGGATCTTGGCGAGCGCGCCGCCCTGCCAGTTGGACACCCGGCCGCCGAGGTCCCAGTCGAAGCCCGTCATCTTGAAGGTCTTGCCGTTGATCTTCTCGACCTCGGCCAGTTCGGTGCCGACGTGGAGACCGCGCACCGTCGGCCAGCCCGACCGGAAGTCGACCCTGATCTCGGCCGGACGGCGCCGCAATTTCTCGTCATGCCAAATCACATAGATCCGGCGCTTCCACTCGTCCGGATAGACGACGCTGGCCTTGACCCTGGCGCCGCGGTCGCCGTCGATCTCCAGGAAGGCCACGTTTGACCTGCCGAACGCCTCCACCAGCTTGGCGTGGGTGGTGTCCCTGGCAAAGACACCCTCGCAGGCAAGGGTATCCGGGGCAGCTGCCGCCGCCGATGCCGCGGCGAGCACCAGCATAGCCGCCGCTGCGCCAACCAATCGTGCATGGAAAAGAATCATGGTCGCGTCCCCTCTCCCATTGGTAGCGGGGAGCGGGGCCGGGGTTCAAGCCCGGTTGCTGGTCTCCGTCGCCCACGCCTGCGGTCGACGGGCGAGGCGGCACCCTCACCGCCGCTTGCCGCGCCAGGCCCTGTTGCCGGGACGGCCGGAGGTCGAGCGCGGGCCGGTTTTTCCGGCGGCCTTGCCGGGTATGGATTCCACCCCGGGGCCCATTTCGTCGAGGCCCGGCTTGCGCGGCGCCGGACGCCGCGCGCCCGGCAGCGCCGCCACCTTGGCGGTCGGATCGTCCACCACGGCCAGTTCGGTGGCGCGCAGCCGCTTGATCTCGTCGCGCAGGCGCGCCGCCTCCTCGAAATTGAGGTCGGCGGCCGCCTCGCGCATGCGGCTCTCAAGATCGCCGATGATGGCCTCGAAGTTGTGGCCGATCGAGGCGACGTCGCCGCCGAACCCCTTGTCGCCGCCGGTGGAGACCAGCACGTGGTCGCGCTCATAGACGCTGTCGAGGATGTCGGCGATGTGGCTCTTCACGCTCTCCGGGGTGATGCCGTTGGCGGTGTTGTACTCGACCTGCTTTTCGCGGCGGCGGTTGGTCTCCGCGATGGCACGCTCCATCGAGCCGGTCACGGCGTCGGCGTAGAGGATCACCCGGCCGTCGATGTTGCGGGCGGCGCGGCCGATGGTCTGGATCAGCGAGGTCTCGCTGCGCAGGAAGCCTTCCTTGTCGGCGTCGAGGATCGCCACCAGCGCGCATTCGGGAATGTCGAGGCCCTCGCGCAGCAGGTTGATGCCGACCAGCGCATCGAAGGCGCCGAGCCGCAGGTCGCGGATGATCTCGATGCGCTCGATGGTGTCGATGTCGGAATGCATGTAGCGCACCCGGACGCCCTGCTCGTGCAGGTATTCGGTGAGGTCCTCGGCCATGCGCTTGGTGAGCACCGTGACCAGCGCCCGGTACCCCGCGAGCGCGACCCGGCGCAGTTCGCCGACGAGATCGTCGACCTGGGTGCGGGCCGGACGGATGTCGACCGGCGGGTCGATCAGGCCGGTGGGCCGGATCACCTGCTCGACGAACACGCCGCCGGACTGATCGAGCTCCCAACCCGCGGGGGTTGCCGACACCGCGACCGATTGCGGCCGCATCGCGTCCCATTCCTCCAAGCGCAGCGGGCGGTTGTCCATGCATGACGGCAGGCGGAAGCCGTATTCCGCGAGCGTCGCCTTGCGGCGGAAGTCGCCGCGATACATGCCGCCGAGCTGCGGCACGGTGACGTGGCTCTCGTCCATGAACACCAGCGCGTTGTCCGGCACATATTCGAACAGGGTCGGCGGCGGCTCGCCGGGGCGGCGCCCGGTGAGATAGCGCGAATAGTTCTCGATGCCGGCGCAGCTGCCGGTCGCCTCCATCATTTCGAGGTCGTACACGGTGCGCTGTTCGAGGCGCTGCGCCTCCAGGAGGCGGCCGGTGGCGTTGAGCTGGTCGAGCCGCCAGCGCAGCTCCTGCTTGATGCCGGCGATCGCCTGCAGCAGCGTCGGGCGCGGCGTGACGTAGTGCGAATTGGCGTAGATCTTGACGAATTTCAGGTCGTCGGTCTTGTGCCCGGTGAGCGGATCGAACTCCTCGATGGACTCGACCTCGTCGCCGAACAGGTTGACCCGCCAGGCGCGGTCCTCGTAGTGCGCCGGGAAGATATCGACGATGTCGCCGCGCACCCGGAAGGTGCCGCGGGCGAAATCGCCCAGCGTGCGCTTGTACTGCAGCGCCACCAGGTCGGCGACCAGGCGGCGCTGGTCGATGCGCTCGCCCTGCTTGATGGCGAAGGTCATCGCCGTATAGGTCTCCACCGAACCGATGCCGTAGATGCACGACACCGAGGCGACGATGATCACGTCGTCGCGCTCGAGCAGCGAGCGGGTCGCCGAGTGGCGCATCCGGTCGATCTGCTCGTTGATGGAGGATTCCTTCTCGATATAGGTGTCGGTGCGCGGGACATAGGCCTCGGGCTGATAGTAGTCGTAATACGACACGAAATACTCGACGGCGTTGTCGGGGAAGAAGCTCCTGAACTCGCCATAGAGCTGGGCGGCCAGCGTCTTGTTGGGGGCGAGGATCAAGGCCGGGCGCTGGGTCGCCTCGATCACCTTCGCCATGGTGAAGGTCTTGCCGGAGCCGGTCACGCCCAGCAGCACCTGGGTGCGGTCGTGGCGTCTGACGCCTTCGACCAGCTCGGCGACCGCCTGCGGCTGGTCGCCCTTGGGCTCGAAATCGGACTTGATGACGAACCGCTGGCCGCCCTCGGTCTTGTCCGGACGCGGCGGCCGGTGCGGAACCCAAGGTTGGTCCTTGAACTCGGGCCGACCCTCGCGCAGCAGCGCTTCGAGCGCGTGGGCGGTGGCGGCGACACCGCCTTCGTCGCCCTCGCCGGGCATGGGAATGACGCGCGGCAGCGCCAGCAGGCGGCGCTTCTCGGCGGCGGCCACGTCGTCCGCCTCCGGCGCGGCCTCATCGTCGTCGACGAGCCCCAGCGCCTTGGCGAGGTCGGGATCGATCTCGCCGGGCATGCGGCCGGGCTGCGACGCCGCGTGCAGCGGCGACTTGGCCACGTAGCCGGACTGCGGCCGTTCCTGAAATCCGCCGGGCGTCGAGGCCCGGGCCCTGTGGGCCTCGGCAAAATCGTTGCGCCGATCGCGCGAATTGTCGGCCGGCGGCTGCAGGCCCGACCTCGGATCACGCTGGCCGGTCTGGGAGCCGACCCCGGCCTCGCCGCGATTAATGGCGGGGTTGAGCAGGTCGGCCAGCGCCGGCGCGATCGGCGGCAGCTCCGGCCGCGCCGCCTTGGCGCGGGTCGGCCGGGCGGGGTCCTTGGCTTTCTTCGGCGGCCGATCGGGCTGGTGGGGAGGCGGTGCCATCACGGCAATATGGGACGGGCCGCAGGGCGGAAAAAGGGCAAGCGGGCAACGCGCGGTCGGGGATTTAGAACCCCGTCACGACCTCGCGGACGTGCTCGACCTCAGGCGGCGAGGCGAAGCAATGGCCGACCAGCTTGCACCATTCGAGGAAGTCCGCCGAGTTGCGGAAATCGACGGTATGATTCTCCAGCGTCGACCACTGCACGAACAGGCGGTAGCGGGCGGGCTTCTCGACCGAGCGCTGCAGCGCCATGGCCGTGCAGCCCGTGGCGCGCCGGAACAGCGGCGCCGCCTCGGCGACGCCTTCTTCGAACTCCGCTTCCATGCCGGGCTTGACGTCGATCTGGGCGATTTCGAGGACCATGGGATTCCTTCGGTGATGGTTTGCCGAGCCCGATGCCGTTATCGCGGGCCACGCTGGATGTAGCCTGAATTGGAGCGCAGCGAAAATCCGGGAACCGCTTGCACGGTCGAAAGAGAGCGTAGCGCGAAAGAGCATCAGGCTGGTAGCCCGTACGGGAGCGAAGCGCACATGCGGGAAGGGCGGTCCCGGATTTTCGCTGCGCTCCAATCCAAGCTACGCGCTCTGTGCTGCCCCCCTACGGCTCCGCCTCGCCGGCGCGGAAGGCGCGGGCGAAGTCTTCGAGCTCGGGGGCGCTGAGATCGGAGACCGCCCAATAGGTGAGGTTGCCGTCGGTCCAATCGACGATGTTGTAGCCGTCGATGGCGTGCGGCCGGGCGGCGCCGAGCTTCGACGGCAGCGCCGTGAGGCTGATGACGTGCAGGCGACGGCGGTAGACCAGGGTCGGCGCCGGGGTGAGGCCGATCACGTCGATGCGGCCGCCGACCAGCGGAAAGTCCTGGGCGGCAAGATCGACCACCCGGGGCGACTCCGGCAGCTTGCCGTTGAACCACGGCTTCACGGTATGCCGGTCCGACGAGGCGACCTCGATCGGCTGGCTCGCCATCAATGCGCGCATGTGGCTGGCGACAACGTCCTGCGCCACCGGCGCGCTACCGCCGGGGCCGAGCGCGACGTAGGTCAATGCGCTTCCCGCCACGAAGGCCGCGGCCACCGCGGCCGCCAGCGCCCGCCAGCCCGGCGCCGGTTGCGGCCGCGCCAGCGCAGCGACGCGGCGGCGCAGCAGCGGGCTCGCCCGCTCGCGCGGCACCCGGTCCCGGATCGCGCCCCGCAGCGCGGTGATGCGCGCATGGGCGGCGGCGAGCGCGGGATCGGCGGCCAGGCGCTGCTCGAATTCCAGCGCATGGGCGGGATCGAGCTCGCCGTCGATATAGGCGTTGAGCCACAGGCGATCGTCGTCCGCAGCGGTCACGGCTTTTCTCCCAAGGTCTCGAACAGGCGGTCGCGGGCGCGCGCGAGCCGCGACATCACGGTGCCGATCGGCACGCCGGTTATCTCGGCGATCTCGCGGTAGCCGAGGCCCTGCACGTCGCGCAGCACCAGGGTCTCGCGGAACGCCGTGGGCAACCCCTCGATCGCCGCCTGGAGCGCCAGCTCGTCGGCCCGCGCAATCAGCGCCGTCTCGGGATCGTCCGGCGGTGGCGACGCGGCCGCGTTCTCGCGCGCCCGCAGGCGCTCGACCTTTTCGAGGTCGTCGACCGCCACGATGGCGGCCGGGCGGTTCCTGCGGAGCCAGTCATGGGCGGCGTTGCGCACGATGGCGAGGGTCCACGCCCGGCTGTTCGCGCCGGAAAACCCGGAAATCCCGCGCAGCGCCCGCAGGCAGGCCTCCTGCACCACGTCCTCGGCGTCGGCGCGGTTTCCGAGCACCCAGCGCGCCAGCGCATAGGCGTCGTCGAGGTGGGGCAGCACCACATCGGCAAAACGCCTGTCGTCCGCCCGGCTCACCGCGCCTCCTGATCCGGTTACGTCGCCGCCTCCCACGCGGGGCAACGTCCGCACGCTGCCGGCCGGCACTGGCGCCGGCCCGATCGGAACCGCTTCCCATGTCGGCGCTCGCAGCATGCCGAAGAGACTGGCGCCATGGCGGTTTTATTCCCGCATGCCTATTCGGCGGCCGTGGGCACGGCGGCCGGCTCCGAATCGATGAAGCCGCCGGACTGCCGGCGCCACAGCATCGCGTAATGGCCGCCGGCGCGCAGCAATTCGTCATGGGAGCCCTGCTCGACAATGTGGCCGTGATCGAGAATGACCAGCCGGTCCATCCGTGCGATGGTGGAGAGCCGGTGGGCAATGGCGATCACGGTCTTGCCGGCCATCAGGGTGTCGAGGCTCGCCTGGATCGCGCCCTCGACCTCGCTGTCCAGCGCCGAGGTCGCCTCGTCCAGCACCAGGATGGGCGCATTCTTGAGGATGACGCGGGCGATGGCGACGCGCTGGCGCTGGCCGCCCGACAGCTTGACGCCGCGCTCGCCCACCTGGGCATCATAGCCGCGCCGGCCGCGCCAGTCCTCGAGCTGCTCGATGAACTCATCGGCATGGGCAAGCTTCGCGGCGGCGACGATCTCCGCCTCGCCCGCCTCGCGGCGGCCGTAGCGGATGTTCTCGCGGATCGAGCGGTGCAGCAGCGAAGTGTCCTGCGTCACCACCGAGACCTGCGAGCGCAAAGATTCCTGCGTGACGTTGGCAATGTCCTGGCCGTCGATCAGAATGCGGCCGCCTTCGAGGTCGAAGAAGCGCAGCAGCAGATTGACCAGCGTCGACTTGCCGGCGCCGGAGCGGCCGACCAGCCCGACCTTCTGCCCGGCCGGGATGTGCAGCGTGAAGTCGCGCAGCACCCGCTCGCCGTCAGGGTAACTGAAACAAACATCCACAAACGAGATCGAACCGCCGAGGCTGATCAGCGGGCGGGCGCTGGGCGCGTCCGGCATCTCATGGGGCTGGCCGAGGACGCGGATCGCCTCGCCG
>DASYNT010000344.1:0-10100 GCA_036008405.1 Xanthobacteraceae bacterium | reverse complement strand
TCCGAGGTGATGGCGATCTTCTGCCTCGCCCGCGACCTCGACGACCTCAAGCACCGGCTCGGCAACGTCATCATCGGCTATACCCGCGACCGCAAGCCGGTCCGCGCCGCCGACCTCAAGGCGCAGGGCGCCATGACCGCGCTTCTCAAGGATGCGCTGGCGCCCAACCTCGTCCAGACACTGGAAGGCACCCCCGCCTTCGTCCATGGCGGCCCGTTCGCCAACATCGCCCATGGCTGCAACTCGGTGCTGGCCACCACCACCGCCCTCAAGCTCGCCGACTATGTGGTGACCGAGGCGGGCTTCGGCGCCGATCTCGGCGGCGAGAAGTTCATCGACATCAAGTGCCGCAAGACCGGGCTGGCGCCCGATTGCGTGGTGCTGGTGGCGACCATCCGCGCCCTCAAGATGCATGGCGGGGTGAAGAAGGAAGACCTCAAGACCGAGAACCTGCAGGCGCTCGAGGACGGCATGTCCAACCTCCAACGCCACGTCGAGAACGTGCAGAAATTCGGCCTCGTGCCAGTGATTTCCATCAACCGGTTCAGCGCCGACACCCCGGCCGAGATGGACCTCGTCAAGAAGGCCTGCGCCAAGCTCGGCGTCGAAGCCGTCATGGCCGACCATTGGGCGATGGGTGGCGAAGGCGCCGCGGACGTAGCGCGGGCGGTGGTCAAGACCATCGAGTCCGGCCGCAGCAAGCTCAAGCTGCTCTATCCCGACGAAATGCCGCTGCTCGAAAAGATCCGCACCATCGCCCGCGAAATCTATCGCGCCAAGGACATCGCGGTGGACAAGGCGGTGCGCGACCAGCTCGCCTCGTTCGAGGCGATGGGCTACGGCAAGCTGCCGGTGTGCATCGCCAAGACCCAGTACAGCTTCTCGACCAACCCCGACCTCAAGGGCGCGCCAAACGACCACATCATCCCGGTGCGTGAAGTTCGGCTGTCCGCCGGCGCGGAGTTCGTCGTGGCGATCTGCGGCGACATCATGACCATGCCGGGCTTGCCCAAGGTTCCCTCCGCCGATTCGATCGATGTCGGAACCGACGGCAAGATCGTCGGCCTGTTCTGAGCGCGGGCAAGAAGGTGGAACCCCAGCAAAATGCGACATATCGCACAAATTTTTGGCGCCGCCGGGGCGAGCAACCGCCGGTCGCAGCCACTATAGTCCCATCATGACCACGACCGAGCTGCCCGGTAAAAAACGCCGCCGCCCCGCCAGCACCCCGAAGGGCCGCCAGCTCGACCCGCAAGCGGTGGACGAGGTGCAGGCGCTGCTGGGCGACCGCCCGCGCCGGCGCGACCTCCTGATCGAGCACCTGCATCTCCTGCAGGATTGCTACGGCCACCTGTCCGCGCCTCATCTCGCCGCGCTCGCGGCGGAGATGAAGCTCGCTCAGGCCGAAGTCTACGAGGTCGCCACCTTCTATGCCCATTTCGACGTGGTGAAGGACGGCGCGCCGCCGCCCGCCGTCACGGTGCGGGTGTGCGACAGCCTGTCCTGCGCCATGGCCGGAGCCGACAAGCTCTTGGCCGATCTGCCGCGGCAGCTGGGCGCCGATGTGCGGGTCATGCGCGCGCCCTGTGTCGGCGCCTGCGACCGCGCGCCGGTCGCCGCCGTCGGCCATGTCCAGGTCATGAACGCCACGCCCGCCGCCATCGGCACCGCCGTCGCCAAAAACCCTCATGCCCATGCCTACAAGACGCCCCATGATCTCGCCGCCTACCAGGCGGAGGGCGGCTACAAGCTGCTGAAGTCCTGCCTGTCCGCCCAGCGCAGCCGCGATGACGTGATCAAGGCGGTAAGCGATGCCGGGCTGCGCGGGCTCGGCGGCGCCGGGTTCCCCACCGGCCGCAAATGGATGCTGGTGCGGGCCGAGCCCGGGCCGCGCCTGATGGCCGTGAACGGCGACGAAGGCGAGCCCGGCACCTTCAAGGACCGCTACTACCTCGAACTCGATCCCCATCGCTTCCTCGAAGGCATGCTGATCGCCGCCTGGGTGGTCGAGGCGGCCGACGTCTACATCTACCTGCGCGACGAATATCCCGAGATCAGGCTGATGCTGGAGGCAGAGATCGCCAAGGCGGAGGCGGCAAAGCTCTCGCCCCACGCCAGGCTGCACCTGCGCCGCGGCGCCGGCGCCTATATCTGCGGAGAAGAGTCCGCGATGATCGAATCGATCGAGGGCAAGCGCGGCCTGCCCCGGCACCGGCCTCCTTATGTGGCCCAGGTCGGGCTGTTCGGCCGGCCGACGCTGGAGCAGAACGTCGAGACCTTGTTCTGGGTCCGCGACATCGTCGAAAAGGGCGCCGACTGGTTCACCTCCCACGGCCGTCGCGGCTGCAAGGGCCTGCGCAGCTTCTCGGTGTCGGGCCGGGTCAGGAATCCCGGCGTCAAGCTGGCGCCGGCTGGCGTCAGCGCCCGCGAGTTGATCGAGGAGTTCTCGGGCGGCATGGCGGAGGGCCATGTCTTCAAGGGTTATCTGCCGGGGGGCGCGTCGGGCGGCATCTTGCCGGCTTCGATGGCCGATCTTCCGCTCGACTTCGGCACCCTGGAGCAATATGGCTGCTTCGTCGGGTCGCACGCGGTCGTAATCCTGTCGGACCAGGACGACATCAAGGCGGTCGCGCTCAACCTGATGAAATTCTTCGAGGACGAGAGCTGCGGCCAATGCACGCCGTGCCGGGTCGGCACCGAAAAGGCGGCGATGCTGATGGCGTCGGGGCCGTGGAACGAAGCGCTGCTGACCGAACTTTCCACCGCGATGCGCGACGCCTCGATCTGCGGTCTCGGCCAGGCGGCGCCCAATCCGCTGCTGAGCGTGCTCAAATACTTTCCCGAGGAGCTCAAGACCCCCCTCGGAAGCTGGTAAAACTTGAAAGCTGCAGGAAACCGCGCGGGTGATGCCATGAGCGAAACGACCCAGCCGATCAAATTCACCATGGACGGCCGCGAGGTCGAGGCGCCCGCTGGCGAAACCATCTTCCAGACCGCCCGCCGCTACGGCATCGCGTTGCCGAATCTGTGCTATTCGCCCGCGCCCGGCTATCGCCCCGACGGCAATTGCCGCGTCTGCATGGTCGAGATCGAGGGCGAGCGGGTGCTCGCGGCGAGTTGCATCCGCACCCCTGCGCCGGGCATGAAGGTCAAGACCCAGACCGATCGCGCCGCCACGGCGCGGCGCATGGTGGCGGAGTTGCTGCTCGCCGACCAGCCCGACCGCGCCGTCGCCCACGATCCGCAATCCCATCTGTGGCAGGTCATCGACGGCCAGAAGCTGGTCAAGGCACGATTCCCGGCACGGCCCAATCCGGCGGCGCCCGACCGCAGCCACACTGCCATGGCGGTCAATCTCGACGCCTGCATCCAGTGCAATCTGTGCGTCCGCGCCTGTCGCGAAGTGCAGGTCAACGACGTCATCGGCATGGCGGGGCGCGGCCATGGCGAGAAGATCGTGTTCGATTTCGACGATCCCATGGGCGCATCGACCTGCGTCGCCTGCGGGGAATGCGTCCAGGCCTGCCCGACCGGCGCGCTGATGCCGGCGCCGCTGCTCGACGCGCACAACATCCGCACCGGATTCCCGGACCGCGAGGTCGATTCGGTATGCCCTTATTGCGGCGTGGGCTGCCAGCTCACCTACCACATCAAGGACGACAAGCTGCTCTACGTCACCGGCAAGGACGGCCCGGCGAATCACCAGCGCCTCTGCGTCAAAGGCCGCTTCGGCTTCGACTACGTCCACAATCCGCAGCGCCTCACCCAGCCGATGATCCGCAAGGATGGCGTGCCCAAGCATGCCGACGACGCACTCGACACGGGCCATGCGCTGGCCCATTTCCGCCCGGCCAGCTGGGACGAGGCGCTCGATCGCGCCGCCGCCGGGCTCAAGGCGATCCGCGACAAGAAGGGCGCGCGCGCCCTTGCGGGATTCGGCTCGGCCAAGGGCTCGAACGAGGAGGCCTATCTGTTCCAGAAGCTGGTTCGCACCGGCTTCGGCTCCAACAATGTCGATCACTGCACCCGGCTATGCCACGCCTCCTCGGTGGCGGCACTGTTGGAAGGCGTCGGCTCCGCGGCGGTGACGGCGACCTTCAACGAGTGCAAGAACTCCGACGTCATCATCGTGATCGGGGCGAACCCCACCGAAAACCATCCGGTCGCGGCGACCTTCTTCAAGCAGGCGGCCAAGCGCGGCGCCAAGCTCATCGTAATGGATCCGCGCGGCCAGGCGCTCAAGCGCCACGCCGCCCACATGCTGCAATTCGCCAACGGCACCGACGTGGCGATGCTCAACGCCTTGCTCAACGTGATCGTCACCGAGAAGCTGTACGACCAGCAATACGTCCAGACCTTCACCGAGGGCTTTTCGCAGCTCGCCGAGCACGTCAAGGCGTTCACGCCGGAGCAGATGGCGCCGATCTGCGGCATCAATGCCGACACTTTGCGCACCGTGGCGCGCACCTATGCCCGCGCCGAATCCGCGATCATCTTCTGGGGCATGGGCATTTCCCAGCACACCCACGGCACCGACAATGCGCGCTGCCTGATCGCGCTGTCGCTGATCTGCGGCCAGGTCGGCCGGCCGGGCACCGGGCTGCATCCGTTGCGCGGCCAGAACAACGTGCAGGGCGCCTCGGACGCGGGCCTGATCCCGATGTTCTTCCCGGACTACGTGTCGGTGGAGTCGCCGGACGTTCGCGCCCGGTTCGAGACCGCCTGGGGCACCACCCTCGATCCCAAGAAGGGATTGACCGTGGTCGAGATCATGGACGCGGTCCATCGCAACGAGATCACCGGCATGTACATCATGGGCGAGAACCCCGCGATGTCCGATCCCGACCTCAATCACGCCCGCGCCGCGCTCGCCCACCTCGACCATCTCGTGGTCCAGGACATCTTCTTCACCGAGACCGCGGCTTTTGCCGACGTGCTCCTGCCGGCCTCGGCCTGGCCGGAAAAGGACGGCACCGTCACCAACACCAACCGCCAGGTGCAGATGGGCCGCCGTGCGCTGCCGCTGCCGGGCGGGGCCAAGGTCGACTGGTGGATCATCCAGGAGATCGCGCGGCGCATGGGCCTCGACTGGACCTATTCGCACCCGAGCCAGATCTTCACCGAGATGGCGTCCCTGATGCCCTCGCTCGCCAACATCTCCTGGGATCGGCTGGAGAAGGAAAGCGCCGTCACCTACCCGACCGACGGGCCGGACAAGCCCGGCCATGACGTGGTGTTCGACAAGGGCTTTCCGCGGCCCGGCGGCCTCGCCAAGCTGGTGGCGGCGAAGCTTTCGCCACCCGACGAGGTGCCCGACGCGGAATTCCCCATGATCCTCACCACCGGCCGGCAGCTCGAGCACTGGCATACCGGCGCGATGACGCGGCGCGCCAGCGTGCTCGATGAGCTCGAGCCCGGCCCGGTCGCCTCCCTGTCGCGCGGCGAGATCGTGCGCCTGGGCATTTCGCCCGGCGACGCCGTGCGGGTCTCGACCCGCCGCGGCACTGTCGAATTGTCGGCACGCCAGGACGACGGGATTCCCGACGGCGTGGTATTCATCCCGTTCGCCTACGTCGAGGCGGCGGCCAACCTGCTCACCAATCCAGCCTTGGACCCGTTCGGAAAAATCCCCGAATTCAAGTTCTGCGCGGCGCGCGTGGAGCGCGTCGAGGCGAGGCAGGCCGCGGAGTAATCCCGCTCTACGGTGTCAACACCCGGGCTTTTCCCGGGATATCGACCACTGCCGCTCACATCGGCACCGCGCTTGCAATTGCAGCGCCGCACCGCCATCCTCGCGGCCATGGATGATCGCACCCTTTCTCACGCTGGCGCGAAGGGCGCGCCGGTGCGCGGCCTCGACGGCATCGTTCGCCATGACTGGACCCGCGCGGAGATCCGGGCGCTGTTCGAATTGCCGTTTCCGGACCTGATCTTCCACGCCCAGCGCATCCACCGCCTGCATTTCGATCCGCGCGAGGTGCAGATATCGACCCTGCTGTCGATCAAGACCGGCGGCTGTCCGGAAGATTGCGCCTATTGTCCGCAGAGCGCCCATTACGACACCGGCGTGAAGGCGGACAAGCTGATGGAGGTGGCCGCGGTGCTCGCCGAGGCGAGGGTCGCGCGCTCAGCGGGCGCGAGCCGCTTCTGCATGGGCGCGGCCTGGCGCGCGCCCAAGGACCGCGATCTCGAGGCGGTCTGCGCCATGGTCGAGGGCGTCAAGGCGCTGGGCCTCGAGAGCTGCGCGACCCTGGGCATGCTCACGGCGGAGCAGGCGCGCCGGCTCAAGGCCGCGGGGCTCGATTACTACAACCACAACCTCGACACTTCGCCGGAATTCTACGGCGACATCATCTCGACCCGCCTCTACCGCGACCGTCTCGACACGCTCGAACATGTCCGCAGCGCCGGCATCCATGTGTGCTGCGGCGGCATCGTCGGCATGGGCGAGGGCCGCGACGACCGCATCGGCATGATCGCAACGCTGGCGAACCTGCCGTCCCATCCGGAATCGGTGCCGATCAATCTCCTGGTCCGAGTCGAAGGCACCCCGCTGGCCGGGCAGGCGACGCTCGAACCGCTGGAATTCGTGCGCACCATTGCCGTCGCCCGCATCGGCATGCCGGCATCGGTGGTCCGCCTCTCGGCCGGCCGGGAAAACATGAGCGAGGAGACCCAGGCGCTGTGCTTCCTCGCCGGCGCGAACTCGATCTTCTACGGACCGCGGCTCCTGACCACCGCCAACCCCGATCGCGAGCACGACCTGGCCCTGCTCGACAAGCTAGGGCTCGTGCCGACGCGGTGAAACGCGCCCCCCTTTCGAGAGAGAACGCCGACACCCGATAGGCACCTCTGATGCAGCGATGCCTTCGTCGTCTGCCAATCGCGGCGGAAACTGGGCGTGGTGCGCAGCCCGCATAGGGGCGTCGCGGCAACACTTTTTGACCTGTGTGAGACGCATCACAGAGATCGGAGGCCGGAACTTCCATAGTGCGGGTGTCCTCGAACTCAGGAGCCCCCCAATGCGCAGCTCTCTGGCCCCGGCCTCCGATTACAAGTCGAGCATCCCGGCTGGCGCGACCACGCGCGCCACTCACGACGCCGCCCTCATCGAGCGGATCGCGCGGGGGGACCGCGACGCCATGCTGGTGCTGTTTACCGGGCACCAAGTGCGCGTATTCCGCTTCATCCTGCGCATCATCGGCGACCGGACGCTGGCGGAAGACCTGACCAGCGAGGTGTTTTTGGACGTTTGGCGTCAGGCCGGCCAGTTCGAGGGACGCTCGACGGTGTCGACCTGGATGCTCGCCATGGCCCGCTACAAGGCGCTCGCCCTGCGGCGGCGCCGGACCGAGGACCAACTCGACGAAGAGGCCGCGGAAGACATCGAGGACGAAGGCGACGATCCCGAAGCCGCCGCCCAGAAGAAAGAGCGCGGCGACATCCTGCGCCGCTGCCTGGGCCAGCTCTCGGCCGACCATCGCGAGATCGTCGACCTCGTCTACTATCATGAGAAGTCGGTCGACGAAGCCGCGCACATCCTCGCCATTCCCGAAAACACGGTGAAGACCCGTCTTTTCCACGCCCGCAAGCGGCTATCGGTCCTGGCCAGCGAAGCCGGCCTCGACCGCAGCTATCTCTGACGGGTCGCGCGCGAACCTCAACCTTTGGCAAAACCGTAGAGACTTTCGGGATTCTCGACCAGGATGCGGCGGCGCGTTGCCTCGTCCGCCGCCCACACGGCGAGCAGGTCGAACAGCAGCGCGTCGTCCGGCAACACCGGCTTGCTCTGCTCGCCGGGATGCGGCCAGTCGCTGCCCCACACCATCCGCTCCGGCGCCGCCTTGACGAAGGCTTGCGCGATCGCGGTCGCCTCCGGATAGGAAGGCGGCCCGATCTTGCTGTTGGAATAGGCGCCGGACAGCTTGATCCAGGTCCGGCCCCTGTCGATGAGACCGCGCATGACCGCGAAGGATCGATCCTCGATGCCGGCCGGCAGGGTCGGGTGTCCCATGTGGTCGAACACGAGCTGCGACGGCAGGCGCCGCAGCAGTTCGGCGCGTTCGGTGATCTGCGAGCCGTCCAGGTTGAATTGCAGGTGCCAGCCGAGGACGGCGACGCGTTTCGACAGCGGCTCGACCATGTCCCACGTGACGACGGCGTCGGCGCCAGCTGTCAGCGAGAAGCGTATTCCGCGTATTCCGCCCGCGTCGAGCGCTTTCAATTCCGCGTCGGTGATGGTCGGATGGACGACCGCAACGCCTCGGGCGTTCGCTCCCAGTTGCGCCAGCGCGTCGACCGTCACCCGGTTATCGGTCGCGTAGTTGCGCGGGGTCACGACGACGACGCGCGTCGTTCCCGTGCGTTTCTGGAGGAGACGATAGTCCTGCACCGTGGCATTGTTCGGCTTGGCCCGGTTCGGGCCAACCTCCGCAAAGCGCGGGTCGTAGATGTGCATGTGGCAGTCGGTGGCATTGGCCGGCGCCTTCACCTTGGCCGGCTCGGTGCCGGACGAGTTCGGCACCGGCGTCTGGGCGCGGCCCTCGCCCGCCCGCAGCGCGGCGGACGCAGTCAATGCCGCAGCTCCGGACAGAAAGGTCCGACGACCGATGGGTTGCTCGTTCATGGCGCTTCTCCCGTGATCTTGTTACCGCTCGCGGTCCGACCGCAAAAGCGGGTAGCCAAAACCTGGCACAGTTCGGCCGTTCGCTTATCGCAGTTGCCGTCGGGCCAGCCCAGCCGAACTGACGGGGTCCGTTGGGTCGCACCACGAAAATGCGGTTCGCCACCGCAGTGTACGTCCATGGCAGGGCCGGCGAAAAGACGAATGCGCAAGCTCTTGTTCTTGGCGTCGTCCCGCGCCACCATGGCAAAGCTGATGAGCAGGAGGGTCGGATGCGGGCGCGGATGTTGGTTTCGGTGCTGGCGGCGGGCGCTGCCGCCGTGGCGCTGTTCGGCTGGAATGGCGGCTTTGCGGCGCCGCGTGCCCCGCTGTTGGCGGATAACAGCCCCGGCGCCGTGGACGTCGATGCCGAACTCGTGATCGCGGTCGACGTCTCCAACTCCATGGACCCGGAGGAGCAGGCCCTGCAGCGCGAGGGCTACATCACCGGGCTCACTTCGCGCGAATTCCTCAATGCCTTGCGCAGCGGCATCAACGGCAGGATCGCCGTGACCTATTTCGAATGGGCCGGGCCTTTCGACCAGAAGATCATCCTGCCGTGGCGGCTGATCGACGGACCGGATTCGGCCGCTGCGGTGACGCGGGAGATTGCGGCGGCGCCGTACCGCCGCGCGCCGCGCACCTCGATCTTCGGGGCGCTGAAATTCGCCAAGCCGCTGTTCGACACCAGCGGCTACCGCGGCCTGCGACGCATCATCGATGTGTCCGGCGACGGCACCAATAATATCGGCCCGCCGGTGACGTTGATGCGCGACGACGTGGTCTCCGCCGGCATCACCATCAACGGCTTGCCGATCATGCTCAAGCGGCCCTACGGCAGCGGCACCGACATCGCCAATCTCGATGAATATTACGAGGATTGCGTCATCGGCGGACCCGGAGCCTTCGTCATCGCGATCCACGAGCGCGATCAATTCAAGGAGGCGACGCGCACCAAGCTGGTGCTGGAGATCGCCGGCCTGACGCCGCCGCGCGTCATACCCGCCCAGGCGAGGCCGCCGCGGGTCTATTGCTGGTGAGAAGCTGCCGATGGTGCCCGCCGCGGGGCCGCTATTGCAGCCCCGCGCTGGCGGAACATGGCGGGGCGCAAATCGCGACCCGCCGACGCATCATTTCTGCGACTGCTTGAAATAACGCAGGTCCGGGGGCGCCTGGTCCTTCTTGGCCGGCATCAGGTAGCCGTCCGCGCTCATGAAGTAGTTTTCCTTGCCGATCTGGACGTGGTTGTTGCTCTCGTTGCAGAGGTCTTCGTACATCCGGCCGCCGGGCACGCGATGATAATTCTTGGTCACGGTCCACGGCCGCGTCAGCGCGTGGTCGATCACCGTGATCTCGTTGCGCAGGATATTCGGGTTCGCCTTGTCGAGGGCGAGGCGCTCCTTGACGATGGACTCGTTGTCGACGTGAAGCGGCAACC
>DASYNT010000343.1:0-15154 GCA_036008405.1 Xanthobacteraceae bacterium | reverse complement strand
GGGGCGCCGCCGACCCAGGAGTTTCCCACCGTGTGGCGCAAATTCGCGAGCAATCTCGTCGACGCGCAGCCGCTCCCGACCGGCCACTACCTGCAGGAGGAAGCACCCGACCAAGTCTACGATCATTTCGTCAAATTCTTCACCACGTGATCGGCGAAGCGGGCTTTACCCGCGATCTTCGGAACGGGTTCGCTCCGAGCATGGGACCTGCCGCGCCGAGGCGCCTTCCGGCATGGCGTCGCAATTGCAGCGTTTTACGATTACAGTGACCCCATCGGTGACAGGTGACCCGGCGCGCCCGCGGCGACAATCACATTCGGCAGGAGGAAACGATGACTGATCAAAGGGCTGAAATGACCACGCATCCTCAACCCGAACCGACCGAAGCAGGCTTGAGCCGGCGCGGTCTGGTCCGGGCCCTGGCGGCGGGCGCAGCGGCGGGGGGCGTCGTCACGCCGGCATCGGCGCAGCAGACCGCGATGCTCGCCGAAGCGACGTCTGCCGATTATGCCCGCGATCCGACTCGCTGGGGCAGCGCGGAGGTGGCGGCTTTGTTCCCGGGTTTCAAGCATGTCGACATGCGCACGAAGGGCGCCATCATTCGCGTACGCCATGGCGGTTCCGGCCCGCCCTTGCTGCTCCTGCACGGCTATCCGAACAATCACGTGCTGTGGTACGCGGTCGCCGCGCGGCTCGCGGAACACTACCACGTGGTGCTCGCCGATCTGCGCGGCTACGGCGACAGTTCGCTCCCCGAGCCCGGGCCCAAACTCATCAATTACAGCCTTCGTGTCATGGCGGAAGACATGATCGAAGTCATGGAGAGCCTCGGCCACCCGCGTTTCTTCCTTGTCGGCCACGACCGCGGTGCGCGCGTGAGCCATCGTATGTGTCTCGATCACCCGGATCGGGTTATGAAGCTGTGCCTGTTGGACATGCTGCCCAATTATTACGCGTGGACCACCTTGAACAAGAACCGGGCCGTCGGCGCCTGGCACTGGCTGTTCATGGCGCAGCCGGAGCCGTTTCCCGAAACGATGATCAGCGCCGTTCCCGTCGAATGGTTCCTGAAAGGCCGCGGCAACGCCAGGAATCCTCCCAAGATCGTGCTGGACGAGTATTTTCGCTGCTTCACCAAGAAGACGATCACCGGCGCGTGCCGCGACTACCGGGCTTTCGCCACCATCGATTTCGAGATGGATACGGCCGACAAGGACCGGCAGATCGGGATGCCGCTCCTGATATTATGGGGATCGCGGGGAGCGCCGCCGACGCAGGAATATCCCACGGTGTGGCGCAAATTCGCGAGCAACCTCGTCGATGCGCAGCCGCTTCCGACCGGCCACTACCTGCAGGAGGAGGCCCCCGACCAAGTCTACGATCATCTGGTCAAATTCTTCACGACGTGAACGGCGACGCGACGCCTGGCCACGTTTTCTTTCGAAGACGTGGCCGGTGGCTGGTTTGCCGTTCGGGATCGAATTCTCGCAAGTCGGCCGTTCCGGTCGGGGAAGGCGCGGGCCGATCTCACTCGGCCTTGATCCCCGCCGCCTTGATGATCGGCCACCATTTCCCGGCATCGGCCCTTTGCAAGGCGCCGAGCGCGGCCGGCGTCTGCTGCTCGCGCGGGAAACCATCCACTCCGAGATCGACGAGGCGCGACCGCGTCGCCGGATCGGCCAGCGCCTCCACCGCGGCCGCATCGAGTTTGGCGATGACATCGCCTGGCGTGCCCCTGGGCGCAAAGAGCGCATACCAGTTCGCGAAGGAAAGCGACGGCAGACCCAATTCGGCGAAGGTGGGGATGTCCGGCGCCAGCGCCAGGCGCGCGTCGCTCGTTACCGCATAGGCCTTTATGCTGCCGGCCCGCGCCAGCGGCAGTTCGGCCGGGGTGGTGAAATACAGGTCGATCTGGCCGGCGACCAGATCCTGCATTCCGGGGGCGCTGCCACGATAAGGTACGAGCGCGAAACGCGTACCGGTCTGCTTCTGGAAGAACACGTTGATGATCTGGAAGGTGGTGGAGGCGAACCCCGCCGACGCCTTGCCGGGATTGGCCTTGAGCCAGTCGATCAGTTCCCGCAAGTCTCGCGCCGGCATGGTCTTCCTTGCGAACAGCACCAGCGGGGTCGTGACCAGCGGCGAGATGGGCGCGAAATCATTGAGCACATCGTATGGCAGCGCATACAGGGCGCTGTTCATCACGTGCGTGCTGGTGCTGCCGAGCACGATCGTGTAGCCATCGGGCCGTGCGCGGGCAACCCGGCCGGCACCGATGCTTCCCGCCGCGCCGCCGACATTTTCGATGATGGCGGCCTGCCCGAGCGACTTGCCCATCCGTTCGGCGATCACGCGCCCCGGCGCATCCGCGGGGCCGCCTGCGGGAAACGGCACGATCATCGTGATCGGACGTGTCGGGTAGGCCTGCGCGACCGCGGGAGTGCCGGACCAGCCGACGCCGAATGCCGCCGCGTACAGGCTCGCAACCCACGCGGAACGTGCATGGACCGGGCCACGGCGAAGAAATCGCTTCTCGAAGTCGGCCATGCCGGCCTCCGTTGTCCGGTCTGCGCCGTTTCCGCGGCGGAAATCCCCGGTTCTTCGCCGCCTCGGAAATCCGGCTTGCCGGCGAGTCCTTACTGCTTGAGCGTCTTGAAATAGCGCAGGTCGGGCGCCGCCTGGCCATTCTTGGTCGGCATCAGGAAACCGTCGCCGCTGAGGAAATAGTTCTCCTTGCCGATGCCGACGTGATTGTTGCCTTCGCCGCAAACCTCGTGATTGAGCCAGAGCGGTTTGTCGCTCACCTTGCGCCTGTAGACCTGGTTGACCACCCATGGCCGGGTCAGCGCATGGTCGACGGTGGTGATGTCGTCGTGCATCAGGTTCGGATCGGCCTTGTCGAGATAGATGCGCTCTTGGATCACGGTCTCATTGTCCGCATGCAAGGGGATTCCGCTCGCGTCGTAGACGCGGGGACCCTTCAGGCCGCGGGTCTCGACCGTGAGCGTGTCATACCGGCCGTCGCCGTCCGTATCGAGCCATTTGCCGATAGAATAACCCAGATACCGCGGTTCGAGGTCCATGTCGGCAGGGAAGCCGCGGCCATCGGTGTAGATATGGCGATTGAAGTCCCAGTCACGCTCGAACAGGATCAATGTGGCCGTCGGGGTGACGACGAATTCCATGCCCGAATAGGGAATCATGACGCGCGGCATGCCCGGAGAAAGGCACTTGTAAGTCGGGTCGATGCCCTGGCCACCCTGTTCCATATCCGCGAGGTTCGCGTCGTAGATCGCCTGGTATTCCGCCGTCAGCGGCGGCGCCTCTCGGCGTCCGAACGGCTTGCTGGGATCGAAGGCGGCGCCGATGCGGTCGCTCTGGACGCGGCTGGCGCGCCGCCACTGGCCGTTGAAATCGGGATACTTGCTTTCGTCATAGGCCGCAGCGCTGCCAATCGTCATCAGCAGCCCCGCCACGAGCGCCGCCGCGCCGATCGAGTTACGAACCTTCATGCTGTCCTCCCTGGGATCGCGGGCGTATCTGGCGCGGAGCGCCGCACGCCTCTGGAATCCAAATAGCATCATCCCCGCGCAATTTGGGCAAGTCCCATCGACAACCCAACGACAGCCCGCAAATCGAGGGTGGAATCAAATTCCTGCATATCCGACGGATCGCGATTTCCGGGATCGAAGACTCCAAGCCGAGGTGGCCGCGGTGCCGCCGAACCTTCCACTCCCAGGAGTTCGAGAGACGCCACCGGGTCAAGACCGCACCCGCCGCGAAGCGATCATTCCCGCCGGGCGCTAAGGTCTGTCGACGAACTTCATCCCACGGTCATAGTAATGCAAATCGACATAGCGCTCCGGCGCCACCGCCTCGGTATCAGCCTTGCGTTCGATCTCGGCGCGCAGCGCCAGCATGTTGCGGAAGCCCTCGACATCGAATTTGGCGTCCGGGGTGAAGCCAGACACCGGATCGATCAGGAGGTCATAGGTGCGCTCGGCGATGTTGCGCTGGAGCTTGAGCTTGTCGACCAGGAGTTCGACCGCAGCGGCGCGGTTGGCGGTGTCGCGGATCCAGCGCAGCGACGTGACGTATCCGGCGAGGTATTTTTCGAGCTCCGGGCCGTGGTCGCGCGCCCATGGGCGCATGACGAAGGCGCCGGCGGCCTGGTATGGCCCGAGCAGGTCGACCAGGCGGCCGAGGCTGGTCAGGCCCTTTTCCGCGGCCTCAACCGTGAAGGGCAGGTTGAGGATGCCGCCGGCATTGGACTTGTCCTCGATCATCGCCTTGTAGCGGAACACGACGGCGCCGACCTGTTTGACCGTGTAGTCGCTGCCCTCCTTGAGCCCGTTGCGCAGCAGCAGCTTCTTGGCCTGCAGCGCATAGGCGGTGTCGGGCGCATCGACGACGATGGTCTTGCCGCGCAGATCCGCGAACGATGCGATCCCCGGCTGGACGAAGAACTCGTTCATGCCGCTGTCGCCGCCGGAAACGATGACGACGTCGCGCTTGGCGACCTCGATCATGGCGACCGCATTGTCGAGCGCCGCCTGGGCGATCTGGAATCGGCCGGCGGCGAGGCCGTCGCGCTGGCTCTGCGAGCTCTCGGTGTGCTCGACTTCGACGCTGAGCCCGTATCTCGCGAAGAAGCCCTTGGCGATGCCGACATAGACCGGCAATGCCTTGGCGTTGGGAAACGTGTTGACCCGGATTGGCGCATCGGCCGCGCGTGCGGGCAACGCGAGCGCCATGAACCCGAGCGCCATGAACCCGAGCGCCAGGATCGCTCCCAGCGCGGCGGCTCGCGACGTGACCATGCCCGGCATTTGACACCTCCGCGTTTCCTGCTTGAGTGCGGCCGACACCCTTGATCATCCACCGTATCACTTGCTGGGAACCCACGGAATGCGCGCGATCAGCCTCGACGAGGCCGTGGCCATTATCAACGCCTGCTTCGCGGCCGCGAGGGAGCGCAAGTTGAGGCCGCTGACCGCGGTCATACTCGACGCCGGCGGCCGCCTCAAAGCGGCGCTCAAGCAGGACGGCTGCGCCATGCTGAGGTTCGAGATCGCCTACGGCAAGGCCTATGCAGCGTTGTCGATGGGACGGCCGTCGCGCATGGTGCTGCAAAAGCAGCGCGAGAAGCCGGTTTTCATGGACAATCTGCTGGCGCTCGCCGACGGCCCGATGTTCCTGGAAGCCGGCGGCCAGCTCATTCGCGATTTCGCCGGCGAGGTGATCGGCGCCATCGGCGTCACCGGGGACGCCGGCGAGATGGACGATGTCTGCGCCATCGCGGGCATTCATGCCGCCGGGCACAGGACCTGCGCCGACTTCACCGATCCCGAGGTGATGGCGAGCCTCAATGTCAAGCCGGACGCGGCGCAATCGCGCTGAGAGGTATCAGGATGCAGGATCGGCCGAGGGATCATTGCCGCTGCGCCGGGGCGGTCCGCCCTTGCGCTTGCCGCAAAGCCCACGCACAGTAAACCGCTGGTCGCCCTGTTGGGCGGAATCTTAACGTTACTCGCTATGATGGGGCCCATGTCCGGCGGCGAACCGGTGTCGAATTCGCCTGAACAGGTTGCCGGTTGGTAGGAGACGCCGATGCTTCCCATGCGCCATTTGCTCACGGCGGCCGTTTTATCGTCGGCGGCGGTGATGCTTGCCGCCTGCTCCTCGACCAACAATCCGTTCGGCTCCAATCCGTTCGCCTCGAGCTCGCCGCAGGCGCCGTCGACGCCGCTGCCGCCGCCGAGCCTGCGGGCGGACGACATCGTGGGGCGGTGGGGCTTCTCCTCCTATCACCGCGACCAGGACCGCGCCCGCACCGAGGTGGCCGCGCGGGGACAATGCAACCAAGCCTACATTATCAGCCGTTCGCCTTCCGGCGGCGTCATGATGCTCGGCCATGACAATCCGGCCATCCAGGACATGGCGATCAAGGGCAGCTACGAGAACAAGACCTATATCGGGCCGGGGCCGACCCCGGCCAGCGCCGACGACCGCGAGGTGGTGTCGTTCGACGGGCGGGTGCTGATCCTCAAATGGGTCGATCCGGAAGTCGCCGGCCGCTACGGCAACATGGTGCTGGTGCGCTGCGGCGCCGAGGGCACGACGCCGCCGGCGCGAACCGCACGGGCGAGGCGCCCGGCGGTTCCTTCCCCGGATGCAGCCGATCAGCCGCCGCCATCGCCGCAATGAAAATGAAGGTGACGATCTGGCACAACCCGAAATGCGCGACCTCGCGCAAGGTGCTGGATGCGATCCGGGCCGCCGGCGTCACGCCTGAAATCGTCGACTACGTGAAGACCCCGCCCAGCGTCGCCGCCATCGAGGCGGCGCTCACGGCGATGACGCTGAAGCCGCGCGCGCTGCTGCGCCGCAAGGGCACGCCTTATGACGAACTCGGGCTCGACGATGCCGCCCTCTCGGATGCCGCGCTGATCGCGGCGATGCATGCCAATCCGATCCTGATCGAGCGGCCGGTGGTGCGGACGCCCAAGGGCACGCGCCTGTGCCGACCGCCCGAGCGGCTGCAGGAGATTCTGTAGAGACGATCCCACAGGGATTTGTCGTGACGCGGGGCCGCTCTCCTGCGCCGATGCAGCCGCGACCTTCCACCGTGGTTACTGGGATCGCCTCGGCTTGACCGAGCAATCACAGTAGAGGTGTTGCAGAAATTAGCGCAGAGCCTGGACCTGGGCCTGCGGAGCGAGGTTGACGATCTCGACGCGCCGGTTCTCGGGAGCGCTCGGGTCGATCTTGTTCTTCGGTTTCGACTTGCCGAAGCCGACGGTGCGCAGATTGGCCGCAGACAGTTGGAAGTGGTCGACCAAATAGCCCTTGATCATCACCGCCCGACGTTCCGACAGTTTCTTGTTGAAGGCATCGCCGCCGACGCCGTCGGTGTGGCCGTTGATCGAGATGGTGGCGCCCTTGAGCCGGGTATCGGAGAGCGCGGCGCCGAGTTCGCGCAACTGCGGCTCCGCCTGCGGCGTGATCGCCGCGGAGTTGAAATCGAAATAGACCTCGAGATCGATCGCCGGCAGCGGCGGTACGCTCGCCACCGTGTAGTCGCGATCGTCGAACGTCATCGACCGCGTGAGCCGCAGCCGGTCCGCAAAACTTGCGACCTGCGGCGGCGCGGTCAGCGCATCGAGGATCTGCTGGCGCGAAACCTGCCCGGCGAATGCCGCGGTGCCGCAGGTCAGGAAGCCGATGATGCCCGCCGCCAGAACGCCACCCACTTTGCCATGCAACCGTTTCATGGTGATCCTCCGTCGTTGACCGGATCGCGCAAGCGTCCAGTGCGATGGCGGCAGGATGGCACCGAACGCCGCGTAAAACTGTGACTTAGGTCACACATCGGCCGGTGCGCCGCCTCGATCGCAAGTCAGTGCGCGGCGCCCTCACCCGCCACCTCGAACGGCCCCCAGAACGCCGGATAGGCGTTGTTCGGATCGGAGGTATCCGCCATGTAGGCGAGCATGGCGCGGCGCAGCGCTTCCGCCGGGCCGACGGAGGGATCGGCCTTGAGGTAGTCGAAGGTCGAGGTGGTCAGCCGGGTCGCCGCCGTCGAGGCCACCTTCCAGTGCGACACCAGCAAGGCGCGGGCGCCGGCATAGAAGAACGCGCGGGCGAGCCCCGACAGCGCTTCGGCGCCGGGCTTGTCGCCGGCGCTGGTGTTGCAGGCCGACAGGACCGCCCAGTCGGCATTGAGCTTGAGCTGCGCCACCTCGCTCGCCGTCAACAGCCCGTCGTCGAGCGCGGTCGACTGCTTGGGCAGCGACAAGGCGAGCGACGGCTCGGCCAGGTCCCGGATGTCTCCTGCCACCAGACCGTGGGTGGCGAAATAGACCACCCGGTAATCGGAAAGCGGCGCGCTCTTGACTGCCGTCTCGGTGGCATCGCGGCGCAGGTGGATATCGCCCGCGGCGGCGCCGAGCTTGGCGGCCACCGCCTTGAGCTCGTCGGCGGTTTCGGGCAACTCCGGCAGGGCTTCGGCAAGCCGCGAGCGGTCGACGCCGGCGCCGCGCCAATAGTTGGTATAGGCACGCGTCTTGACCGAACGGGCCGGCTGCGCACGCTGTCCGGGCGAGGGCTTGGGGCTGTCGGGGCCGAACACCGGATCGCCGAAGCCGGTCATCGGCCGCGTCGCATTGCTGGTGCGGGCGAAGGCACGTAGCGCCTGCAGGCTCTCGACCGAAGGCAGCACGCTCACCGCCTGCCGCTTGATCAGCCAGGCTGCGTTGCGGTAAGTCGGCATGTCCTCGAGCCGCGGCACTGCCGTCGCCGGACGCTCCGTCACCAATAGATGGAACGGCAACGCCGTCAGGGCTCCGGTCGGAACCACCAGCAGGTGACGCTTGTCCTTGATGACCGACTCGACCGGGCCGAGCAGCGTCTCATAGAGATCGTAGGCGACACCGAGATCGAACAGCACCGGCTTTCCAGCATCGATGGAGCGCAGGAGATCGTCGACGTCGACGCCCTGGCGCATGGCGGTTACCTTGGCGGCCATCGCGTCGGTGCCGACCGCGATCGTCCGCCATTCGAAGGTTTCGCGGGTCACCGCGAAGACATGGCTTGCCTTCTCGCTGGTGAGAAAGAACACCAGCGCCTCGTCCGCGCCGAGCAATTGCTGGACCCGAGCCACCCTGAGCGGCTTGGGACTGACCAGCGAGGCATATTCCGGGAACCGGGCCGCGATGTCCTTGTTCAATTGCTCGACCTGGGCCGACAGCTCGGACGCCCGGCGCCGCATGGTCTCCTCGCGCTTGGGGTCGCGCAGGTTCTCGGCTTTGGCGAGCGCGGCCGGGAGACTGCGGTCGAGAATGCGCAACTCGCTCACCGCGTCCTGCTGCTGGCGCACCAGCGCCGCCAGCGGGTCGCTGCCGGCGCCGAAGCGCGCCGCCATCTGGGCCAACGCCGTCGCCGCTGCCGATTGATTGGCCCATTGGGCGCTTTCGAACGCCTCATAGCCGGCTTCCAGGCCGAGGATGCGCTGCTGCGACGCCCGATCGAGGATGGCGACGTTCTGATCGAAATAGTCGCGCAGCGACGCCACTTCCGGCGCCGTGCGGCTGCCGGCGTCGCGGTTGAGCCGGTCGACCACGAGGCGGACCGCGCGGCGGGACGAATCGATCGATTCGGTGGTGCGCCCCATCAGGAGCTGCAGGCGCGCCAGGTAATTGATCACCGAGGCGACATCCATATGGTCCGGGCCAAACACCTTTTCGCGGATCGCCAGCGCGCGCAGATACAACGGCTCGGCCTCCTCGTAACGGCCGAGATTCACATAGGCATTGGCGAGCGGAATGAGATGGAAGGCGACCTCGGGATGGTCCGGCCCGAAGATCTGCTCCTTGATGGCGATCGCTCGCTTGAGGAGTGGCTCGCCTTCCGCGGCGCGGCCCAATTGCCGGTAGGCGACCGAGAGATTGTTCAGGCTCTGCGCCACGTCGGCATCGTTGGCCGGCAGCGTCTTCTGCTGCAGGGCGAGCGCGCGCTTGGTCAGCTGCTCGGCCTCGGCGTATCGGCCGAGCTTGATGTCCACCAGGCCGAGATTGTTCAGGCTCACCGCGAGCTGGCGGTTGGCGCCTGCGGCTTTCTCCTCGATGGCGATGGCGCGCCGATGCAGCACTTCGGCGTCCTCGTTGCGGCCGAGCCGCTCATAGACCTGCGCCAGATTGTTCAGGCTGACGGCGACGTCGCGATGGGAGCGGCCGAGCGCATTTTCGCGGATCATCAGCGCGCGCTCGTCGAGCGGTTCGGCCTCGGCGTAACGGCCCAACAGGTAATAGGAGATGGCGAGATCGCTCAGGCTGTTGGCGAGGCCGATGCCCTTGTCGCGGGCGGTGCTGCCTTCTCCCAGCGCCACCGCGCGCTGGCGCAATTCGACCGCCTCGACATAGCGGCTCTGAAATTCGCGGGTGCGGGCGAGATTGCTCAGGGTATCGATGACGTATTGACGATTTTTGTCGGGGTCGCGCTCCAGGATGGTCAAGGCGCGCTGGTAAAGCTCCGCTGCCTCGTCGTATTTGCGCTGGTCGATGCGGGTCTTGGCCAGCGAGACCAGCGGGATGGCGGCAGCGACGCCGTCCTGCTGCGCACGCACCGGCGCGATACTCGCGCCGAGGAGGAGCAAAACCATGGGAACGACCGAGAGCCGGGCCAGCAGCTGGCAAAACATCGGAGTCTCCCTCCCGCGTGGTTGCGAATTCGGTGGCCGCCCTGCGCAAGGAGTTCAAGTCTAGCTGTTACCGCGGACGGCGCCAGTCTCTACAACCCGGCCAACCGGGCGCATCGTCACCTTTAGGGATCGGCGAGCGCAGTTAGGTTCAATCAGGCGCGCAGCCGTGACCCGTGGACAACCATGCCGGAGTTCGCATGTGGCGGCCGTGGCCACGGCTTCGAACAGATCCCCAAGTCGGTGCCGCAGGCGAGCGCCGCGTCTCGGCAGCGCGCGCATCGGTCCGTGCGTAACGCCGTTGCCCCGGCCCGCATGATAAACCGGCCGCGGCCGGCGGCTTTCCGCGTCCGCCTGCCGAGCGCTCACTCCGCGGCGATGCGAACCTCGGGCGCGGCGGCCCGGACATCGGCGTCGACGTGGCTCTCGAACGGGACGAAGTTCTTCTGGAACATGGCGACCAGGCTGCGCGCGGTCTCGTCGAATTCCGCCTTGTTCTGCCACGTCTTGTGCGGGTAGAGCAGATGCGGCTCGACGCCGGCGAGCTGAGTCGGCACCGCAAATCCGAAATAGGGATCGGTGCGGAACTTGGCGTTGCGTAGCGATCCGTCGAGCGCGGCAGTGAGCAGCGTGCGCGTCACCTTGATCGGCATGCGGCGGCCGACGCCGTATTTGCCGCCGGTCCAGCCGGTGTTGACGAGCCAGCAATCGACGCCGTGCACCCCGATCAATTCGCGCAGCAGGTTGCCGTAGACCGACGGGTGGCGCGGCAGGAACGGCGCGCCGAAACACGTGGAGAATTCGGGCTGGACGCCGACCAGGCCCTTCTCGGTGCCGGCGACCTTGGCGGTGTAGCCGGAGAGGAAGTGATACATCGCCTGTGCCGAAGTGAGCTTGGCGATGGGCGGCATCACGCCATAGGCGTCCGCGGTGAGCAGCACGATGTTCTTGGGCATGCCGGCGCGGCCGGTTCGCGAAGCGTTCGGGATGAAGTCGAGCGGATAGGCCGAGCGGGTGTTCTCGGTGCGCCGGTCGTCGTCGAAATCGCAGATGCGGGTCTCGGGATCGTAGATCACGTTCTCGAGGATGGCGCCGAACCGCAGCGTCGCCGCGTAGATGTCGGGTTCGGCTTCCTTCGACAGCTTGATGCATTTGGCGTAGCAGCCGCCCTCGAAATTGAACACGCCCTGGGGGCCCCAGCCGTGCTCGTCGTCGCCGATCAGGGTGCGGTTCGGATCGGCCGACAGGGTGGTCTTGCCGGTGCCGGACAGGCCGAAGAACACGGCGACGTCGCCGTCACGGCCGACATTGGCCGAGCAATGCATCGGCATCACGCTCTCGGCAGGCAGATAATAGTTGAGCGTCGTGAACACCGACTTCTTCATCTCGCCGGCATAGTAGCTGCCGCCGATCAGGATCATGCGCTTGGTGAAGTTGATGGCGACCACCGTCTCGCTGCGTACGCCGTGGCGCTTGGGATCGGCCTTGAACGAGGGCAGGCAGAGAATCGTGAAGTCCGGCACGTAGTGCGACAGCTCGGAACGGTCGGGCCGGATCAGCAGGGTGCGGATGAACAGGGAATGCCAGGCGAGTTCGGTGAAGACCCGCGCCTTGATGCGGTATTTCGGATCGGCGCCGCCATAGAGGTCCTGGACGTAAAGCTCCTTGCCCTTGGCATGATCGAGAAAATCCTGGTGCAGGAGATCGAACTGCGCCGGCGTGAGCTTGCCGTTCTTGTCCCACCAGATCGTCTTCTCGGTGTGCTCGTCGCAGACCACGAACTTGTCCTTGGGGCTGCGGCCGGTATGTATGCCGGTCTCTGCGCACAGCGCGCCGCCCTGGACGATCCGGGCTTCGCCGTTGGCGAGGGCGTGCTCATAGAGGGGGGCTTCGGTCAGGTTCCAATGGGCGGCCGCAAGGCCGGAAAATCCGAATTTGTCGGCGCCGTGGGCGCTGTTGCGCAAACCTGTTTCCTTCACGGAAAGTCTCCCCAGACAGTCCGGCACGCAGCCGGAGGCTTACCCCTCGAAAGCGCCGCCATCCCGAGCCGGATCGAACGGCGACCTGGTCTCCATGTCGCGGTTTCGCGTGTGATCCCGAACAGCCTGCAGCATCTGGAATCAATCGCGCGCCGCGGCCGGTGGTAGTCCGGATCGCAGGCGCGGCACCTATAGTCGCGAACCCGGCTCCTGCCAAGATCATTCCGAGATCATTCCGCGACGGCACTTAGTGCAACGCAACATAAACGCGCAGCGGCGCCGTTTCGTTCCCCCGTTTCGTTCCGGTGGCAACAAGCCCCTCCCAGCCGGTCAACATTCCGAGGCACGAAGCTCCAGCCAACCCTGGTAGCGCACGACGAGTCCGATCCATTTCAGGCCGAGGTCGACAAAGAAATGGAAGCGTCCTTGCTTCTCGTATTCGTATGCATCGCATACCGGCGCCAGTGCGATCGGCATGGTGACTCCAAACAGGCTCCAGCGCCGCATGAGCAGTCGCAACCGGCCCGCTTCGACGACCAATGCGAGGCCGAACCTCGCCGCGCCGAACTGCTCGCACAACAACCGGTCGAAACCGCCTTGACCCTCCTCCTGAATGCTGGAGAACTCCCGGCCGGCAAAGCTGCGCCGCCATACTTCGCAAGCCTTGTCGCAGCGGAAATCGACAGTAACGGGAATGTCGTTGCCGGCCAGGGGAAAGCCGAACGCCATGGCGATCAGGCGGGCCAGAATTCCCTGGCCACGCTCGATCTTCGCGCGGCCTTCGGCGATGAGATGGCGATCCAGCTCATGCAAACGTTGCAAGGTCGGCGGCAGCGTATCGTAGGCCGTACCGAGCAGCCGCCGGTAGAGCGGCTGCGGTCGCGCGGATTTTTCGCGTACGCCGGCGAAAATGCGCCGGCTCGAAAATTGCTCTTCATAGTCCGCGAGCTTCACATCGGCAGTGCCGTCGCGCGCGCCCGCCGACGGTCGGCGTCCATCGAGCACATGGCCGATGACCGCAGCAGCGGCCATTGCTGGAATGAACGGACCATCATCGCCCTCCGCAATCGCGTGCCACTCGCGTTCGATCGGGCTGCCGTCACCGCCCCACCCGGAGATCGCCACGAACATGCCGCCGCGATCCTCGCCCCAGGACAGCCGGTTGCGCACGGCATGCATGATCGCGGCGAAGGGCAATAAGGACTGGAGCAAGCCGAGCCGCACCAGGAATGCACAGCGTGTAAGGCAACGATGGAAGATGGCTGGAACCATGCCGGCGCCGACCCAGACCGATTTCAAATGGGGAAATAGCGTCGGCAAGATCTGCAGTTCCGGCGCATCGATCAAGGTGAAACGGCGGGGGCGGAGCGGAAGATGTCCCGGTGGCGCAATGGTGAAAGTTCGCGAATCGATGAGCGCATAGGCGGTGATCTCGTGGCCATCCCGCAACACGGCGAGGGCCTTGCCGGAATAGCTTGCAATGGCCCGGAATACGTTGAGGCCAACCTCGGCAAACGGCGAGGGCGCAATTCCGGCACTCACCGCGTCTATTCGCGCCATCCCCAGCGCCAGCCGGCGCGCCACCGCGACGGTCAATACGGGAAGACTGCTGACCCCCGAGAGAACGAACAGGCCCCGCTGTTTTGCTCCCTCGTCGAAAGCCGCGATGCGATCGACAAATGCGGAACTGTCGGCGAGATCGATATAGTCGATCTTCAGTGCAATGCATGCCTTGACGACGGCATAAGGATCGTCGCCATAGACCTGGAACGGGCCGGATGCGTCGACGACCATGTCGGGCGCCGCATCCCGCAATTGGCCGATGACATCGCCGTCGCGATCGAATGCCAGCGGCACGAGATTCGCCGCCGCGGCATGGCGCGAACAATAGGACTGCGCCTTCGCGCCCGAGCGGCCGGCGACCAGCAGCGTCGATCGCGGGCGGTCGGCGAGCAATCGCACCAAGCGTCCGCCGAACGTTCCATAGCCGCCGATGACGAGGACCTTCATGCCGGCCGCCGCGACGATGGCTGCACGGCTCGCCGTGCGACCGGCCTATTTCGCCCGCGCCTGGGCGCCGGCTTCGGCGAGCACCTTTCGCAACGTGCTGCCGTCGAGGACGCGGGCGGGAAACGGCATCCGCGCGGTGCGGTCACCTAGCGCGAGGTCGAGACCGTCGGGATCGACGCCGGTGACGCGCCAAGCCCCGTCGGCCTCGCCGAGCAGCTTGGTCGCGTAGAGGCGCACCGCCTCGGCATGATCGGAATTCATGTGTTCAACCGCGCCCGGCTCGAGCTCGATCATCTCGGCGGCGTCGGCGATGTCGGTGAGCAGGTCGCTCGCCTTGAGGTCGGCGGCCCGGGCGAAACCGCCATTGAGATGGGCGGAGACGACCGTCATTCGCCAGAACGAGAAATCGGCGAAGCTCGCATACAGTTCCGATTTCTGATGCCGCGCCAGGAACCGCCGCAACACCCGCCCTTCATCGGGCGAGCCGCGATCGATCTTGGCGAAGCTGCCGAGCGCGGTGAGCCGGGGATAGGCCAGCGGGTCGCCCTTGCCGGTGGAGGCCAGCAGCACCGAGGCGCGGGGATCGACCTCGATGTTGGCGGTATGGGTGGAAAGCTGCGACACCAGGATCAAGGGCGATCCGTCGACGTCGGTCGCGACATTGACCAGGGAGCAGAAGGGGTGTCCGGTATTGCGATCGAGGGTGGCCAAGGCCCCGGAGCGGATGCTGCGCAACAGGCCTTTGGCGACCGCGATAGGGTTGAAATCCTCCGGCGGCCGGGCGTTTTCCGGCAACCGATTGGGCATGAATCCGGGTAGAGCCGACGATTTTGCTGTTTCGCCCATCGCGGATTTCCTCCTAATTCGTTGAAAATGCCTCAATTTCGCCGCTTGTTGTCACATTTCTGCCGGCCTGCTTGGCTTCAACCAAGGGGCCGGACTCGTGGCACAGCGAATTCGTGCTAGAAGG
>DASYNT010000342.1:0-6285 GCA_036008405.1 Xanthobacteraceae bacterium | reverse complement strand
CGAAGCGGCGATCACCGACGCGCTGACCGGCCTGCATAACCGCCGCTACATGGAAGGCCACCCGGCACGCTGATGGAGCAGGCGATCATGCGCTGCCGCCCTCTCAGCATCCTCATTCTCGACATCGACTTCTTCAAGGCGGTCAACGATACCCATGGCCATTCCGCCGGCGACGAGGTGCTCGAGGAGTTCGCCCGGCGGCTGAAGAAGGCGGTGCGCGGCATCGACCTCGCCTGCCGCTACGGCGGCGAGGAATTCGTCGTCGTAATGCCGGACACCGATATTGCGATGGCGACCGCAGTGGCGGAGCGGTTGCGCCGACGCATCGCCGCCGAGCCGTTCCCGATCAACCGGAACGCGCGCACGGCGAAGGTGACGATCTCGATCGGCATCGCCGCCATGCGGTCGTCGGAAGACAAACCGGCGGAGATCATCAAGCGGGCCGACCAGGCGCTCTATCGCGCCAAGCGCGAAGGCCGTAACCGGGTCGTCGCCGACGCCGCGTGATGCCGCAGCGGCGGCCGTCGCTTGGAAGTCGAGTCACGCGGCGGCCGGCGATCCCGTCCAATAATCATTAAACTTCATGGTGAATTGAAAACGTATGGTTAATCAAGGTATTGGCCGTTGATTTGGGCCTTCCGCACGATAGTTTTCCGGATGGAAGTGCGCGGCCGTTCCAAGCCGGTCCGCCAACTCTTCCGCTGTGAAGCCCCACGGGTTGCCCAGGTCATTCGCAAGGACTTGAGGTACGTGGGGTCGGCCGGTTGGGGATGGTGGGGCGAGTGGCCTCCTCAAAACACCGTTCCCGGCCGGCCACCTCCTTGTATCGATGGTAACATTTATGTTACCATCCTCCATGCTTGAGCTGCGCTACTATCTCTCTGAAACGGGCGATAGCCCGTTTGCGGAATGGTTCGGATCCTTGGATCCCGAGGCTCGTGCTCGTGTCGCAACCGCCTTGGCGCGGATCGAGCAGGGGAACCTCTCGAACGTCAAGTCGGTAGGACACGGCGTGCTTGAATACCGAATTGATTTTGGGCCGGGCTACCGCGTCTATCTGGGGCGGGATGGCGACATGCTGCTTATCCTGCTCACGGGCGGCACCAAGAAGCGGCAACCGCGCGATATCCAGACCGCCGCAGAGTTATGGAAGGCCTACAGGCAGAGCAAGCGCGGCAAGCGGTGAATGGAGGTGCGTGTGCCGACCAAGAGCTTCAAGGAACTGGTGCAGGAGCATGTCGCAAGAGACCCGGCTTTTGCCGAGGCCCTGCTGCGCGACGGTGTCGAGACCCTGCTGTCTGGTGATGTCGACACCGGAAAGGCGATCCTGCGCGACTATATCAAGGCGACGGTTGGATTTGAGAAACTCGGCGAGGCGACGGGAACGCAGCCAAAGAGCCTGATCCGCATGTTCGGCCCACGAGGGAATCCACAGGCAAGAAACCTGTTTAGCGTCATAGGCTACCTGCAAAAGCACGCCGGCCGCCACCTGCAGGTGACCTTTACGCGATGAACCGTGTCCATCGGCGCTGAATAAATATCGTCGTTGCTTAGAGGCCGTGACTGACAAGGGCGCCTTGCGGACTCGCACCATTGCCGCGGGAAATTACTTGATCTTGGTCTCGCGGAACTCGACGTGCTTCTTGGCGATCGGGTCGTATTTCTTCTTCACGAGCTTGTCGGTCTTGGTGCGGGAGTTCTTCTTGGTGACATAGAAATAGCCGGTATCGGCGCTCGACAGCAGCTTGATCTTGATCATGTTGGCCTTGGCCATGGCGGCATTCCTCGATGACGGAGCGGCAGGGCCGCAGGTTGCCGGGAAACTATCCTCCGCAAACGAAAAGTCAAGAAACCGGCTAAACGGCGCCACGAGCAAGCCCTTCACTCCAGGAACTCACGCAGGCGCTTGCCGTGCTGCATCCGGTAGAACGGGACCGGAAGGTCATGGGTGAAGCCGCCGGCGGTGCGGATCTTGAGCTCCTCCAGCACCGCCATGGTGATGCCGGGCATGTCGAGTTGCATGGTCTCCTCGATGGGAAGCCACACGAGTTCGACCAATTCGGTCTCGGCGGTGACGGCGCCGTCGATGCGGGCTGCGATCGCATCGGCATCGACCGCAAAGAAGCGGGTGTCGAAGCGCCGGGTCCGGCCCGGCGGAGTGATGGCGCGGGCAATGAAGTGGACCTCGGCGAGATCGGGATGAACGCCGTTCTTGGCGAAGCCCGCCCAGGCCTCGTTCGGCACGCGCATCGGCTCCGCGCGCCGCACCCCGAGCAGCAGGCCGGTCTCCTCGAACACCTCGCGGATGGCGGCGAGGGGATAGCCGCGGGATTTCTGCGGGCTCGGATAGCGCACCTCGCGCATCAGCCGTGCCTCCACCCGCGTGTCGAGCGCGGTGGCCGCGCTCATCCTTCGATCTTCCGGTTCGACCCGGCCGCCAGGGAACACGTACTTGCCCGGCATGAACTTGTGGCCGTGATGGCGCCGTCCGAGCAGCACCTTGGGCACCGCGCCGGTGCGGTCGATCACCAGCATGGTGGCGGCGTCCCGGATGCGGACATTGGGCAGGTTGCAGCTGGTGTCGCCGATGGAGAGGAATTCGGCGAGGCGTGCGGTGGGATCGGAGCTCATGCAACCCTTCCGAATCTCACCGCGGCTCGGCTTCGGGCTCGGCGCGGGGGTCGAAGCCGTGCATGTAGTTCGCCCATTGCCAGGCGACGATGGCGCCCTTGACCGGCTGTAAGAGCCCGATCGCCAGCCCGACGGTGAGGGGCCCCCACAGCAAGGCGTGGAGCCAGTAGGGCGGCGCGAACGCGATCTCGACTACCAGCGCCAGCGGCACCACGACATGGCCGACGATCAGGATCACGAAATAGGCCGGCGCGTCGTCGGCGCGATGGTGGTGGAACTCGGTGCCGCAATCCGGGCAGCGGTCGGCCACCTTCAGGAAGGCACGGAACAGCCTGCCGCGGCCGCAATTGGGGCAGCGGCCGATGAAGCCGCGCCGCAGCGCCGACCAGCCGCTGCGCCTGGGCAGCGCTTCCTCTGCGGCGGTCTGGTCCTGCCAACTCATCGACGTTTTCGTGTGGGGCGGCGCGGGGCATCGCCGCCCGGAAAATGGGTGTCCTGGGGCTTGCCGGGCCGCGTCGGGCGGGACGGCCGCCCCCGGCCGGCTGCAGCGCCGGCGCCCGACAGCAGCTCGAAACGCAGCGCCCCGGCGACCGGGGCGGCCTCGACCAGGCGCACCGAGACGGGATCGCCGAGCCGGTGGGTCTGTCCGCTGGAGTCGCCGATCAGCGCATGGGCGCGCTCGTTATAGCGGAAATATTCGTCGCCGATGGTCGCCGCCGGAATGAATCCGTCGGCGCCGGTGTCGTCGAGCCTGACGAACAGGCCGGAGCGGGTGACGCCGCCGATGTGGCCGGTGAAGGTCGCGCCGATGCGGTCGGCGAGGTGGTGGGCGATCAGGCGGTCCACGGTCTCGCGCTCGGCCGCCATGGCGCGCCGTTCTGCGGCAGAGATCTTGGCTGCGGTCTCGCTGAGCGAGCGGGCGTCCTCGGCATTGGGAAGGCCGCCGTCGCCGAGCTTGAGGGCGCGGATCAGGGCGCGGTGCACGATCAGGTCGGCATAACGCCGGATCGGCGAGGTGAAATGGGCGTAGCGGCGCAGGTTCAGCCCGAAATGACCGTAGTTCTCCGCGGCATATTCGGCCTGGGCCTGGCTGCGCAGCACGATCTCGTTGACGAGCTTCTCGGTGTCGCGGCCGCGGACGCGGTCGAGAATGCGGTTGAAGCCTTCCGGCCGTAGCGCCCCGGTCTTGGGCAGCGAGATGTCGAGGGTCGCCAGGAACTCGCGCAGCGCATGGAGCTTCTCCACCGCCGGCTCGTCATGGACGCGATAGACCAGTGGTGTGTGGGCGCGCTCCAGAATTTCGGCGGCGGCGACATTGGCGAGGATCATGAACTCCTCGATCAGCCGGTGGGCATCGAGCCGCGCCGGCGAGATCACCCGGTCGATGGTATTGTCGGGCTTGAGCAGGATCTTGCGCTCGGGCAAATCGAGGTCGAGCGGGCCGCGCTCGTCGCGGGCGCGCTTGAGGGCGCGATAGGCGTCGTACAGCGGCTCGATCACCAGCGCCACCAGCGGCGAGGTGGTGTCGTCGGGATGGCCGTCGATGGCTGCTTGGGCCTGGGCGTAATGCAGCTTGGCGAAGGAGCGGATCAGCACGCGGTGGAAGCGGTGCTCGCGCTTGCGGCCGTCGGCGGCGATGACCATGCGCACCGCCATTGCCGCGCGGTCGACGCCGGGCTTGAGCGAGCACAGGTCGTTGGAGATGCGCTCCGGCAGCATCGGCACGACGCGGTCGGGGAAGTACACGGAATTGCCGCGCAGCAGCGCCTCGCGGTCGAGCGCCGAGCCCGGCGTGACGTAATGGGCGACATCGGCGATGGCGACATCGATGACGAAGCCGCCGGCATTCTTGGGGTCGGTGTCCGGGCGCGCATAGACCGCGTCGTCATGGTCCTTGGCGTCGACGGGGTCGATGGTGACGAAGGGAACCTCGCGCCAGTCCTCGCGGTGGTCGAGCCCGGCGGCGCGGGCCGCCTCCGCCTCGTCGAGGGTGTCGCGGCGAAACTGGTGGGGAATGCCGTGGGCGTGGATGGCGATGAGGCTCACCGCCTTTTCCGAGGCGAGCGAGCCGAGCCGTTCCATCACCCGGGCGGTCGGCAGGCCGAGCCGGCCGCTGCGGGCGACCTCGACGGCGACGAGGTCGCCTTCCTCCGCGCCATTGACGGCGGCGGCCGGGATGGCGAGCTCACGGCCGAGATTCTTCTTGTCGATCGGCACCAGCCGGCCGCCGTCGCCGAGCTTGCGGAATACGCCGAGGACGCGGTGCCTGGCGCGATCGATGATCTTGATCGCGCGGCCCTGATAGGCCGCGTCGTCGCCGCCGTTCGTCTTTTCGATCCGCAGCAGCGCCTTGTCGCCGACCCCGGGCACCTCGACGGGCCGGGCGCGGCGCGGCACATGCAGCCGAATCTTCGGCGCCTCGCCATGGGCCTCCGCGTCCCATTCGTCGGGCACCGCGATCAGTTCGCCGTCGGCGTCGCGTCCGGTGATGTCGGCGAGGACCACGCTCGGCAGCACGCCCGCATGGTGGATCTTCTTGCGGTGCTTTTCGATATGGCCCTGGTCGGCGAGGTCGCGCAGCATCTCTTTGAGTGCGGCGCGGTCCGCATTCTTGAGGCCGAAAGCGCGGGCGATTTCGCGGGTGCCGACCTTGCCGGCTTCCTTGCCGATGAAGGCGAGCAGGTCTTCCTTGGAGGGGAGGGTGTTCTTATGGGGTTGGGAAATCAAACATTCATCCGAGAAAAAGAGAGTGCGGGCTCGCGGCCCGCACCGCATAGATAAGCATCGACCAGGCGAAATGCCAGCGGCTTGCTCCCTCTCCCGCTTGCGGGGGAGGGTCGGGGGGGGGGGTCGGGGAGGGGGCGCCCGCCACCTGTGCAAACAAGGCCCTCATCGCGCGAATACCGATGTTGATCCTATAGCTCAGGGGCACGGAAAATCGTTTTTCTCGAAAACAACCCCATGCAAAGTAGAATTACGGTACTTAAATACCTTAATTTGCGAAATGGGACTGCGGCGCAGGGTGAGGAAAAACGCATTTCGCTGCCGCTGCATCGGCGCTGGTCGAAATCGATTGACGCAGCACGGGGAAGGAACCCCCTATCCTCCTCGCAAGGCGTTCGCAAGCCGTGGGAGGGGATTCACAGGGGATTCACTTGCCGACCTTGGCGCGCTTGGGGTTCCGGGGCGGGCTTGGCGGGCGGCTTGGGTGCGGCCCTCCTCTTGGCCTTCGCCCGCGCGGCGGGCGCGGCCTTTTTGGGCTTTGCCGCGGCAACGTCGCTGGACCCGATTGGCACCGTCGGGATTAATCGCTGCGTCAGACTCCGTGGCTTGGATTCAATTAACCGCGAACACGAAGTCATGCTCGACGCCTGGCGCCGTGCCTGGTCGGAACATGTTCGTCTGCCTCCCCTTAACTTCACTACTTCACTTCACTAGTAACTGGCGATGATGTGAGGGATATGTGCAGATCCTTAGGAGACGTGTTCTGGCTGGAAGCGGCCCAAGTATCGGCTTTTTAGTCAGTATGCGTGCCCTTGAAGTTAGGACCTATTCCATCTTTGCGGTCAACCTCGCATGGATCATTATAACAAGCTTGACTATAACAACAATGATCATGGATATTATGGCTATTAAAAGTACAAAATCGATCAG
>DASYNT010000341.1:0-6165 GCA_036008405.1 Xanthobacteraceae bacterium | reverse complement strand
AAATCCTGGAGCAATTTTGCGATGACGGTTTCCATTGGCTGTTCTCCTGTCCGGAAGTCCGCCGGGATTGGATCGTGCTTACCGGCTGGCAAGTGAGTATACAAACTGCGAAGGCAGCATACAATCTGCGAAGGCAGCGTGGCGATCTCCCTTGCGCTCTGCCGACGAAGCAAAGTTCCGCCTTCACGGAAGCATCCGCAAATCGGCTGTGCGACTTCGTCTTTGTTGAGCCCGAGGCTCCTGGACGCCAAAATCTCCTGGAACATTTGCCGTGTGGCTGCTGCACCGCAGCAAACGACGGGATGGGCCAGGACTGCGACGTTTATGGGCCACTCTGTCGAAGATGAGCACGACGCGGCCGGGTCTCACTCTGTATCGGCGAGAAACGCGCCCTGGTTTTTTGGGCGCCACCAGGAAAGTACCGTCAAAAATAATTGTGCCACCAGCGATATGCCAAATCGTTGATATGTAATCCCATGGACGCAATACGGAGTTTCATTGGTATACCGATGAAACGAAGGAACAATATAATCATAGCAATAAAGTGAAACGAACGTATCTTAAGACTCGCGGCCAGCCTTCGAGACGCGCGCAACGGCGCGCTCTTCAGGATAAGATTTTCAAGGATTTTCACGAGAAAAAGTCACAAGGAAGCCGCGGAGCGCTTGGGCTCACTCTAGGCGGCTCACGCTGACTGGACGCGTTGCTCCGGCCTCGACGATTGCGCGTCGACACCGGAGCAGTCGCCGGTCCCCCCAAACGAGACGGAGTATCGCGCCGGTATCGGGCGATTTCGCGGCGGCCGCGCCGCGAATCCCTTATCCGGCGAATTTTGCGGCGGCAGGGCGCGGCCTTGCAGACGGCCCAAAGACCCGTCATTCTGGCCTCAATCGGCCTGCCGAAGAATTTTCTGCGGAGGAAACCATGAGAACACTCGTCAAGACCGGCCTGGTGGCGCTGCTGTTGGGAACCACCGGATATACCGCGTTCGCCGGGACCGTTTCGGGAACCATCACGGGGCCGGACGGCGCGCCGTTCCGGGCCGCTTTCGTGCGCGTGCAGAATCTCGCGACCAAGATGACGATGATGGTGCTGTCGGATAATCAGGGGCGCTATTGGACCGACAATCTCGCCGCCGGGACCTACGCGGTGACCCCGACTTCGGTCGGATTCAAGGCCAGTCCGCTTCGGCGCAACAATGTCGCCGTGGAGGACGGCAAAAACCTGACCCTCGACTTCACCATGCAGAAGGGCATGGTCGAGTGGAGCGAACTGACCAAGTACCAGGCCGGCACCCTGCTGCCGCAGGCCCTCGGCAACGGCAAGGACGTGCTGATCCAGCAGTGCTTCAACTGCCACGCCTTCGGCAAGATCGGGGCGGTAGGTCGCCACCCCCTGGACGGCTGGAAGGACGAGATCGAGGTGATGCGGCAAACCGGCGTGGCCAGGATCAGGCCGGAGGTGCGCGACCAGGTGGCCGCCTATCTCGCCGCCGCCTTCGGCCCGGATTCGGCCACGCCGGAATCGCCGGCCGAACTGCCGGGCTACCCGAGGGTCAAGCAGGAGCGGGATTATTTCAGCGATGAAGCGCTCGACATCGTCTATGTCGACTACGAGCTGACCGGCGACCCGAAGGATCGCCCGGGCTCGGCGCGGCCCGACAAGGACGGCTTCATGTGGATGGAGATGTCGGGCGGCCTGTCGCGGCTCGATCCGGCGACCGGCGCGATCAAGACGTGGCGGTTGACCGACCTCAGCAGCAACTTCATCCACGAGGTCCTGCCGACGCCCGACGGCTCGGTGTGGCTCACCCTCGAGGCCCAGGGCGGGCTGGCGCGATTCGACACGCGCACCGAGAAATTCGAGGTCTTCATCGACCAGAAGATGATCGACGATTACAACGTGTCGAAGCCGGTGCAGAAGGATCCCAACGATCCGTTCCCGAATCTTCCCGACCCCCGCGGCACGCAGGGCGGCGGCGCGCGAAGCCACACCGCGGCGATCGACCATGACGGGAACATCTGGGTCTCCGGGCGTCCGCTGAAGAAATTCGACGTCAAGACCGGCCGATACACGTTCTTCAGCGAGCAGGCGCCGGACACCTATGGCATCGCGGTCGACCAGAAAGGCAATGTCTGGTTCGCCCAGTTCAACGCGAAGGACCACCAGAACATCGGCGTGGTCGACGTGAAGACGAACAAGGTCACCAGGTTCGATCCCCCCGCCGGGGTGTCGCCGCGGCGCCTGAAGATCGATTCCAAGGGCATGGTATGGATCGGCGATTATTTCGGCGGCAGCCTGACGCGCTTCGATCCCGGCTCCAAGGAATTCAAGGTGTTCAAGTTGCCGGGCCCGATGCCGACGCCCTACGGCATGGAGGTCGATCACGACGACAACGTCTGGTACGCCTCGATGTACACCGACGTCATGGGCAGGCTCGACCCGAAGACCGGCAAGGTGACGGAATATCCGTCCCCCTACGGCGAGCGGGGCACGCGCGACATGGTCGTCGATGCCAAGGGCCGTATCTGGTACGGCGCGCAGCCCTATTTCAAGGCCGGCTATGTCCGCGTGCGCACCGCGGCGGAGAAGGGCCTCGCGCCGGGCAGGTGAAATCCGTCAAGCATCGATGACTTTCAGCCGGGCACGGCGCCACCTACGGGCGGTGTCGGACTCTCGTGGTCACGATGTGAGAAAGCCGGTGCGGGACGCCGCAGCGAGCTCCGCAATTTGGCGCTCCTGCACCTCGCCGCTCCCCTTTCGCACCGGCGGACACGTGATATAGCTTGCCGGACCTGCCGGAGGGACGTGCCGAAACCTCCATGCGCAATGAGCAGGCGCCATCGGCGGGCGATTCGACTGCAACAGAAGACTTCACGCGGCATCGAAGTCCGCGCTGCCGATTCGTGGGATGATCGAGGAGAGGAAAATCCATGTTCAAGAAAACGTTCGTCATTGCCGCTTTCACCGCCCCCTTCCTGCTGGCGCCGGTGTTGGCACAACAGTCCGGCATCAAGCGGACGCCGCTGCAAACCGTCGACTTTCCCGCCGGCTTCCAGACCGTGAGCGCGATCGCGGAAGTCCCGGCGGGCGGCTGCGCCGGCCGTCATACTCATCCGGGCGTCGAGACCACCTATGTGATGGACGGCGATGTCACCGTCAAAATCGAGGGCAAGCCGGACCAGAAGCTGAAGGCGGGCGAATCCTTCCAGATCCCGGTCGGCGCGCCGCACGATGCCTGCACCACCGCCGGCATGAAGGTCCTCGCCGTCTATATCGTCGAGAAGGGCAAGCCGCTCGCATCGCCGGCGCCCTGACTGCAGGCGGGCCGCAGCCTCGGGACTCGGCTGCGAATTGTCGCTTCAAATCGCGTGATCGGCGCTTTTTTACTCCCTCCCCCGCAAGCGGGGGAGGGTTGGGGAGGGGCCCTCACAGCGAGTCTGCGCCGTTGAATTGCCCCCTCCCTGGCCCTCCCCCGCAAGCGGTGGAGGGAAAGAAAGCGATTTCGTATGAGCGGGACGCGAACCGCCTGGCACACGACGGAGCGGGGCGATGGCGCAAGCCGCGCACAAGCTTGCCGACGGACGCACGCGGATCGATTTTTCGACCGAGCCGGCGCGCTATCGCCATTGGACCCTCGCCGTCGACGGCGCCGTGGCGACGCTGACGATGGACGTGGACGAGAAGGGCGGGCTGTTCGAGGGCTACGAGCTCAAGCTCAATTCCTACGACCTCGGCGTCGACATCGAACTGGCCGACGCGTTCGACCGCATCCGGTTCGAGCATCCGGCCGTGCGGGTGGTGCAGTTGCGCTCCGCCAAGCCGCGGGTGTTCTGCGCCGGCGCAAATATCCGCATGCTGGCCGGCGCCAGCCATGCCCACAAGGTCAATTTCTGCAAGTTCACCAACGAGACCCGCAACGCCATCGAGGATGCCAGCGCCGCTTCGGGCGTGCGCACCATCGCCGTGATCAACGGCACCGCGGCGGGCGGCGGCTACGAGATGGCGCTCGCTGCCGATTATATCGTGCTGGTGGATGACGGCTCCTCCGCGGTGTCGCTGCCGGAGGTGCCGCTGCTCGCGGTGCTGCCGGGCACCGGCGGCCTGACGCGGGTCACCGACAAGCGCAAGGTCCGCCGCGACCACGCCGATGTCTTCTGCACCACGGAGGAAGGCGTGAAGGGCAAGCGCGCGGTGGAATGGCGGCTGGTCGATGCCGCCGTGCCCGCGAGCCGGCTCGAAGCGGCCGTCGCCGCCACGACGCGGGAATGGACCGGCGGCACGGATGGCGCGACCGGCGGCATCGCGCTGACGCCGCTCGCGCGCAACCCCGGCGCCGACCGGCGCGACTATCGCTACGTCGCGGTGGCGTTCGATCGCGGCACGCGCGTCGCCACCATCCTCCTGCGCGGCCCGGCCGACCCGCCGCCCGCCGCGGTCGATGACATGATCGCGCAGGGCGCGGCGTTCTGGCCGCTGCAGCTCGCCCGCGAGCTCGACGACGCGATCCTCGATATCCGGCTCAACGAGCTCGATGTCGCGGCCATCGTGTTCAAGTCGGAGGGCGATGCCCGCCTGGTGCTCGACCATGACGCCTTCCTCGACGTCCATGCCGCCCATTGGCTGGCGCGCGAAATCCGCCTCAAATGGCGCCGCGTGCTCAAGCGGATCGACCTCACCTCGCGATCTTTGGTCGCACTGATCGAGCCGGGCTCGTGCTTTGCCGGCACGCTGGCCGAGATGGTTTTTGCCGCCGACCGTTCTTATATGCTGCTCGGTGCGCCGGACGGCGACAACCGTTCGCCGGCGGCGATCATCCTCGGCAGCGTCAATTTCGGTGCGCTTTCCATGAGCAACGGGCTGTCCCGCCTCGCCACCCGCTTTCTCGGCGAGCCCGCGCTGGTCGAGGCGGCGCGCAGCCGGATCGGCGTGCCGCTCGATGCGCAGGCGGCGCGGGCCGGCGGGCTCGTCACATTCGCCCTCGACGAGCTCGATTGGGAAGACGAGATCCGTGTCTTCCTGGAGGAGCGCGCGAGCTTCTCGCCGGACGGCCTCACCGGGCTCGAGGCCAATCTGCGGTTCGTCGGCCCCGAGACCATGGAGACCAAGATTTTCGGCCGCCTGACCGCGTGGCAGAACTGGATCTTCCAGCGCCCCAATGCGGTCGGCGAAGCCGGCGCGCTCGGCCGCTATGGCAGCGGCCGCAAGCCACAATTCGACACCAAGCGGGTGTAATGATGCCCGCGCGGAGGGGGCCCGCGGAGTCCAGGAGCGTCCCATGAGCCTCACCGACGTCGACTACTCGACCAAGATCCCCAACAATGTCGGGCTGACCCAGGATCGTCGCATCCTGCGCGCGCTGGAGGGCTGGCACCCCGGCTACCTCGACTGGTGGCGGAACATGGGCCCGGAAGGCTTCCAGGAGGCGATGGTCTATCTGCGCACCGCGGTCTCGGTCGATCCCAGGGGCTGGGCGAAGTTCGACTATGTGCGGATGCCGGAATACCGCTGGGGCATCCTGCTGGCGGCGCCGGAAGAGGACCGCAAGATCCCGTTCGGCCGCCATTGCGGCGAGCCGGCCTGGCAGGACGTGCCGGGCGAATACCGCGCCATGCTGCGGCGGCTCATCGTGATCCAGGGCGACACCGAGCCCGCCTCGGTGGAACAGCAGCGCCATCTCGGCAAGACCGCCCCATCCCTCTACGACATGCGCAACCTGTTCCAGGTCAATGTCGAGGAAGGCCGGCATTTGTGGGCGATGGTCTATCTCCTGCACAAATATTTCGGCCGCGACGGCCGCGAGGAGGCCGAGGATCTGCTGCGCCGCCGCTCCGGCAGCGTCGATGCGCCGCGCATGCTCGGCGCGTTCAACCAGCAGACGCCGGACTGGCTGTCGTTCTTCATGTTCACCTTCTTCACCGACCGCGACGGCAAGATGCAGCTCGAAGGCCTGGCGCAATCCGGCTTCGATCCGTTGTCGCGCACCTGCCGGTTCATGCTCACCGAGGAAGCCCACCACATGTTCGTGGGCGAAACCGGGGTCGGCCGCACCATCCTGCGCACCTGCGAGGCGATGCGGGCGGCCGGCATCGAGGATCCCGTCGACATGGCGCGGGTCCGCGCCCTCGGCGTCATCGACCTGCCGACGCTGCAGAAGAAGCTCAA
>DASYNT010000340.1:0-4078 GCA_036008405.1 Xanthobacteraceae bacterium | reverse complement strand
ACTTGTGGACAACGCAAAAACGCGTTGCCCACAGGGTCCACAGGTAGAGCAACAACAACAACAAGAGCAGACCTGAACGAAACGAGAAATGTGTTACCCACGTCGTCGGTCAGAAGCGTTACCCATGTTCCCGGTTGCACAGAGTAGAAAGCCGTTCGTTCACGCGAATTGAAGCGATGATTCACGGACGAGTCCCGAGCTTTTTGTCGGTCACTCCGACCGCTCAGATCACCACCGGCTCGTCGACGCGACCTTCCCCGCCGAACACGCGCAGATAGCGGGCGATCTCCGCCCGGGTGCCGGTGGCCTTGCGCGGATTGTCGGAGAGCTTCACCGCGCCTCGCCCGTTCGCCTCGGTCACCTTGCAGACCAGCGAAATGGCGGCAAGGCCGTCATTGGGTTCCGGCGCACAGCCCCGGAAGTCGTTGGTGAGGTTGGTGCCCCAGCCGAAGCTCATCCGCACCCGCCCGGTGAAGTGGCGGTAGGTCGCCTCGATGCTGTCGATGTCGAGCGCGTCGGAGAATACCAGGAGCTTGTCGCGGGGGTCGCGGCCCTTGGCTTTCCACCAGGCCATGATCTGTTCGCCGCCGGGGATCGGCGGGGCGGAATCCGGCCGGAACCCGGTCCAGTCCGCGACCCAATCCGGCGCATCGCGCAGGAAGGCCGCAGTACCGAAGGTGTCGGGCAGCACGATCAGGAGATTGCCGGCGTAATAGCGCTGCCAGTCGCGCAGCATCTGATAGGGCGCGCGCCGCAGCTCCTCGTCGGTCTGCGCCATCGCCGCCAGCACCATGGGCAGTTCGTGGGCATTGGTGCCGATCGCCTCGAGGTCGCTGTCCATCGCCAGCAGGACGTTGCTGGTGCCGATCAGGGCATCGCCCAATCCTTCCTTGAGCGCCTCGACGCACCAGCGCTGCCACAGGAAGCCGTGACGCCGCCTGGTGCCGAAATCGGAGATGCGCAGGTCGGGCAACAGGCGCAGCCGTTCCACCTTGGACCACAGCTTGGCCTTGGCCCGCGCATAGACGACGTCGAGGGTGAAGCGCCCATATTTCCTGAGCGCGGCGCGCGAGCGCAGCTCGTTGATGATGGCGAGTGCCGGGATCTCCCACATCGTGGTGTGGGTCCAGGGCCCCGCGAATTGGAGGACATACTGGCCGTTGTCCCGGCGCAGCTCATAGTCGGGCAGCGCGAAGTCGGCGAGCCAGGCGAGGAACTTCGGATCGAAGATATGGGCGCGGCCGTAGAAATTGTTGCCGCCGAGCCAGATCATCTCCTTCTTGGTGAAGCGCAGCGTGCGTGCGTGATCGAGCTGGGCGCGCAGCTCGCCTTCGTCGATCTCATCGGCGACGCGCACCCGCGTGGTCCGGTTGAGCAGCGAAAACGTCGCTTGCACGTCGCGATAGAGGCCCCAGATCATGTGGAGCATCATCAGCTTGTAGAAGTCGGTGTCGAGCAGGCTGCGCACGATCGGATCGAGCTTGAAGGTGTGATCGTAGACGCGCTTGGCTATGTCGGTGCTGACCATGACCGTCGCCGTGTCTCGCCGCCGCCTCGCCGCGCCGGGATCGCCCGGCCTTCCCCTATTTCAGGGCCGCGACGCCGGCGCGCGCGATCTGCTCGTCCTCGAACGACTGGACCCCCGACACGCCGATGGCACCGACGCATTCATTGTCGTGCATGATCGGCACCGCGCCCTGGATGAACAGGCCGGCCGGAAAGGAGATGAAGGACGGGCGTTCCTTGACCCGCTCCTCGAAATCCTTGCTGGGCCGCCGCGTCAGGGCGGATGTCCGCGCCTTGCCGGTCGCGACCTCGGCCGTGGTCACGGCGGCGCCGTCCATGCGATCGAGATGGAGCAGGAAGCCGCCGTCATCGACGATGGCGATGGCGACCTTCCACTTGTTCTTCTCGGCCTCGGCGGCGCATGCCGCCATCATCTTCTTCACGTCGGCCGAAGTCAGGCACGGCTTGGTACGCATCGGGCACTCCGATCAGAGGGGTGATTGCCGGGATACGGCAGCGGCGTTTGATGCTATGGTAGCCCCGGGGCGAGGACCATGTCGATAAGCAGCGATTCCATGATATCAGCAAAGTACCGAAACTCCCTGTCGACCCCGCTGCTGGCGGCCGCGCTGGCGTCGATGTTGGCTTCGGCCGGCGCCCGGGCCGAGCCGCGCGACGAGTTCCTCGCCGGCCGCACCAAGACGTGTGCCGGCTGCGACCTGACCGGCGCCAATTTCAAGCGCCGCGACCTCACCGGTGCCGACCTGACCGGGGCCAAGCTCAAGGATGCGAATTTCCACGACGCCAAGCTCACCGGCGCGCGGCTGGCCGGCGCCGACCTCACCGGCGCCAACCTCAACAAGGCCAACCTGAGCCGCGCCCAACTCACCGGCGCCGTGCTGCACGAGACCATGCTCTATGGCGCCATTCTCGACGCCGCCGCGCTCGACGGCGCCGATTTCACCGATGCGATGATGGGGACCGCGCACCTGCTGCGCAGCAATCTCGCCAAGGCGGTCCTGCGCAATGCCGACATGCGCAAGACCCGTCTCACCGACGCGGTGCTCACCGGCGCCGACCTCACCGACGCCGCGCTCGATGAGGCGTTCGCCCGCGGCGCCAAGCTCGACGGCGCGACGCTGTCCGGCACGCGGCTGATGGGCGCCGAACTGGTAGAGGCGAGCCTGGTCGACGCCGACCTGCACGAGGCCAATGCGCTGCATGCCAATTTGCGCGGCGCCGATCTCACCCGGGCAAATCTCGCCGACGCCAATCTGCGGCTGGCCAACCTTTACGAAGCCAAGCTCGACGGCGCCACCCTGCGCGCCACCACGATGCCCGACGGCACCACCCAGCCGTGACGTTCACGGTGCATTGAGCCGGTAGATCTCGAGGCGGGCCGAACTCTCGAACTGGCCCTGGGTCAACTGGATCGGCAGTTGTGGATTGACGCCGCTCTGGCCGGGCTTGCGGTAGAGATTCGCGCGGACGACGACGCGGCGGCCGGCGGCGGCATCGACGCGCTCGCAGATCTGCTTGATGAAGAGCGAGCCGACCGCGCTCTCGCCTTCGGCCGGCGGCGTCGATTTGCAGTCGCGTTCCGCCTCGATCCCGAAGCGGGACGCCATGACACCGCCCAGCGCGTAGGATTCCTCGCGGTTGCGCCGGTCGGCCTCGGTGATGTCGTTGCGGTGGTCGGGGCGCGGATCGGTCACCAGGCGGATGCCCTGCAGGACGCCGGCATCGTCGAACAAGGCACTGGCGATCACCGGAAACGTCACTTCATGGGTGCCGGCCCAGCGCGAGATCTCGCGGTCATTGTCGTGGGCGCGGGCGATGTATTCGATCTCGTCATCGTACTCGAAATAGACCTCGTGCAGGCCGTCGGGCTCCGCCGGACAGCGCTTGAAATCGCCCCAGCCACGCAGCGGCGCGCGCGGCGAGCCCCCATTGGAGCCGCAGGCGAACGCCTGGAATTGCTCGGGCGGCGGCTGAGCCGAGATCGGCGCACCCAGCACCAGGTCCCAGATGGTGGACCGGCGCAATTCCTCCGTGGCCGCCGCAGCCGCCACGGTCGACCCCAGCACTCCCACCAGCAGCATCGCCGCAAATCGCATGGACACACCCTTTCGTGCCGATCCTAGCCTGCATGGGCGCGGCCGCCAATGTTCCCGTTGATCGTGCGGCCTCAAGCCGCTAGTGGTCTGGTTCCGACGCCCGATGCCCGGTGGTATCGTTACCTGGGCAGTTGGGCGGCCTCCGGCGCGGGGGCAGAACGGCGGAATCCACATCGAACGATCAGCCGTCAACGGATCGGTGGATGATCGGGAAGGAAACGGAGCAGCAACGTGTGTGACTCGTACAGATATTGCGGCCGGCGCGCTTGGCGTGACGCAGCGGCGATGGCCGCCGTCGCGGCGGCGGTGCTGGCTTCCACCCTGCCCCTCGCCGCCCAGGCCCCCGATGCCAGCGACATCGCCGAAGGCGCCCGGCTGTTCCGGCAGAAGGCCAATTGCCAATCCTGCCACGGCTGGGCCGGCGACGGCCGCAAGATGGACGAGCAGATGCCGGA
>DASYNT010000339.1:0-3799 GCA_036008405.1 Xanthobacteraceae bacterium | reverse complement strand
GCCCGGTCCCGGCAGGCCCTGCCCCTTCAGGCGGATCTGCTTGCCGTCCACGAGCCCCGCCGGGATCTTGACGTCGACCTCCTTGCCGGTGGGAAAGCGCACCCGCCGGGTGCCGCCGGCGGCCGCTTCCTCGAGCGTGATCGTCACGGGAACGTTCACGTCGCGGCCCGCGGGCTCGCCCAAATCCTCCGGGTCGAAGCCGCCCCGAAAGGCCCGCCTGCGTCCCGGCGACGCCCCGCCGAAACCACCAAACATCCGGCTGATGACGTCCTCGAAATCGGCCCCGCCGACACCCCCGCGCGCCTGGAAGCCTTCGGAACCGAACGAAAACGTCTCGAAATGGGCACCAGGACCGGCTGCGCCCGCACGGGGACCACCACCGAAGCCCTGAAAACGCGGCTTGCCCTCGGCATCGATCTCGCCGGCATCATAGGCCTTGCGCTTTTTCTCTTCGCCGAGGATTTCGTAGGCCGAGTTGATTTCGGCAAACCGCTGGGCCGTCTTGGGGTCGCTTTTGTTGGCGTCGGGATGCAGCTTTTTTGCAAGCCGCCGATAGGCGCTCTTGATCGCCGCCGCATCCGCATTCTTTCCAACCCCCAACACTTCATAGGGGTCGCGCATCATGAAACTCCGGTCTTTCGCCGGTTCCAGCCCCGGCCACTCCGCTCCCAATGTGGGGGCAACGGCCGGGATTCGCAACGGAAGACAGAAGACAGAGGACGGAGGACGGAGGACGGAGGACACGAAATCGTGGCCCGTCCGTCGTCTGTCCTCCGTCTTCCGTCCTCTGTCCGCGGTGCAATGCTTCGACTATAACCGGTTCGAGGAGACGGAAGGCCCGCGGCCGCCGCTCACGCGAGAAAACTCAGACCATGTCCGACACGGCGCCGATACGACGCGCGGGATCGTCAGCCGGCGATTTCACCGAGGCCGACGAGCCGTTGAGGCTGTTCGCCGACTGGTTCGAGGACGCCCGCAAGGCCGAGCCCGCCGATCCCGAGGCGATGGCGCTGGCCACCGTCGATGCCGACGGGCTACCCAATGTCCGGATGGTGCTGCTCAAGGGGTTCGACCAACGAGGCTTCGTGTTCTACAGCAACGAGGGCAGCCAAAAGGGGCGCGAACTCGCCCTCCATGCCAGGGCGGGCCTTGCCTTCCACTGGAAATCGTTGCGGCGCCAGGTGCGGCTGCGCGGCACGGTCGAGCGGGTCGACGCTGCGGAGGCCGACGCCTATTTCGCCAGCCGCCCGCGGTCCTCCCAGATCGGCGCGTGGGCCAGCAAGCAATCGAGCCCGCTCGAAAGCCGGCTGGCCTTCGAGAAGGCGATCGCGTTCCACGCCGCAAAATATGCCGTCGGCGCGGTGCCCCGGCCGCCGTTCTGGATCGGTTATCGCGTGGTCCCGAGCGTGATGGAATTCTGGCACGACCGGCCCTACCGGCTCCATGACCGCATCGAATTCCGCCGCGCAAGCCCCGATGGCACCTGGACCAAGACTCGCCTCTATCCGTGACCGAAGCGAGATCGCCAATAGCGCGACCGCTCGGTCCGATTCGGCTGCCTCCTCGATTCCTTGAATTCAAGGTGGCGTAGCCGGAAACTTGCGGATTTCGGGATCATCCGCCAGCATGCCACCCGGCGGAGGGCGTTGCCCACAGGGCACCGACAAACCGCCTCGGCCGATATCCTGCAGGTCATGGAAAACGCCTATATAGTCGTTCCCAGCCAATCGGATTCCAGCGCCATGACGCACCCCTCTTCCAATTTGCCGCGCCGCACGCTGCTGCTCACCGGGGCGAGCCGCGGCATCGGCCATGCGACGGTGAAGCGGTTTTCCGCAGCCGGATGGCGCGTCATCACGTGTTCGCGCCATCCATTTCCAGAAAATTGCCCGTGGGAGGCGGGACCCGAGGACCACATTCAAGTCGACCTCGCCGATCCCCAGGACACGCTCGCGGCGATCAGCGAAATCAAGCGGCGCATCCATGGCGAGCTGCAGGCGCTCGTCAACAACGCCGGAATTTCACCGAAATTGGAATCCGGCGTGCGGCTCGGAACCATCAATACGGACTATTCGGTGTGGCAGCAGGTGTTCCAGGTCAACTTCTTCGCTCCGATCATGCTCGCCCGCGGCCTGGCGGAGGAACTGGCGGCGGCCAAGGGATCGGTGGTCAACGTCACCTCGATCGCCGGCTCGCGGGTGCATCCCTTCGCCGGCTCCGCCTATTCGACCTCGAAGGCCGCGCTCGCCTCGCTCACCCGCGAGATGGCGGCCGATTTCGGCCCGCGGGGCATCCGCGTCAACGCTATCGCTCCCGGCGAGATCGACACCCCGATCCTGTCGCCCGGCACCGAGAAGATCGTCGCGCAGATCCCGCTCGGCCGGCTCGGCACACCCGACGAGGTGGCGAAGATCATCTACGTGCTGTGCACGGAGACCTCGTCCTACGTGAACGGCGCCGAGATCCATATCAATGGCGGCCAACACGTGTAGCGAACCCGGCCGGTCCCGAAAAATCAATGTCGCAGATGTCCGAGACGCGCCTCTCGCAAGCTCCGATGCACGACCGCGCGGCCCGCGGCCGACGCATTGCCGGCATCGCCGCGGCGCTCGGCCTGCTGGCGCTCGCGGTGTGGATGCTCGCAACCTTCCTGCCCGCGCTCGCCTGGGCGGTCGTCCTCGCCATCGCCACCTGGCCCGTCTTCGTTCCTATCCGCGAACGGGTCGGACGCAACTGGGCCGCGACGGCGATGACGGTGCTCATCCTCGTCGCCGTGCTGGCGCCGCTGGTATTCGCCGCCATCGAGGCCAGGCTGGAATACGGCACCGCCGTGCGATGGGTGGCCGAACTCCGCCGGCATGAGATCACGGCGCCCGACTGGATCGCCAACCTGCCGCTGATCGGCGCCCCGATCGCCGACTGGCTCAATTCGCGCCTGCAAGGCGACCAAAACCCGTTTGCCGGCGTGAATATGAGCGCCCTGACGGAATGGGGAAGGATCATCGGCGGCCAGGCGGTGCGACGCATCGCGACGCTGTTCTTCGCGCTCCTGATCGTGTTCTTCGTGTTTCGCGAGAGCGACGCGCTGTTGCTGCAGACGCGGGCCGTCGGGCACCGCCTCCTGGGCCCGGCGGCCCAGCGGTTCCTCGAGGTCGCCGCCGCGGCGATACGAGGCACCGTCGACGGGCTGCTGCTGGTCGGGCTCGCCGAAGCGCTACTGCTCGGCATTGCCTATAAGCTGGCGGGCGTACCGCATCCGGCGCTGCTCGGGCTCGCGACCGGCATCCTCTCGGTGGTGCCGTTCGCATCACCGCTGGTGTTCATCGGCGCCGCCCTGTGGCTTCTCAGCCAATCCGCGATCATTGCCGCGGTCGCCGTCGTCGCGTTCGGCGCGATCGTGGTGTTCGTGGCCGATCATTTCGTGCGACCGGTGCTGATCGGCGGGTCGACCCGGCTGCCCTTCGTGTGGGTGCTGCTCGGCATTCTCGGCGGCGTCGAGACGTTCGGGCTGCTGGGGCTGCTGCTCGGGCCGGCGCTGCTCGCGATCCTGATCGCATTGTGGCGCGAAATAGCCGCGTCCCCGCTGATCCCCGGGAATGCCGGTTCGGAAACGCAACACTCGTAACGTCGCCCTGAAGTCCCCGACTTCCAGGGTCACCCATCAACGCAAACGATGGCCGCGGACGCCGACACCGAACACGGGCTTGCAGGCCGGGCTGAGGTTCATCCGGTTTTTCCTCAGGCACGCGGTTATCCGCTCGACGTCAGGAATTTCCGCATTGCATAGCCGCATCACGTC
>DASYNT010000338.1:0-7198 GCA_036008405.1 Xanthobacteraceae bacterium | reverse complement strand
CATGACCGGCGTGCCGGCCGGCGCCTTCTCGTTGCACGGCCACTGGACCGAGCCGAGCGCGTCGAGCTTGTCGAACGAGACGCCGGCAAATGTCGGCGTCAGCCGCGCGATCTCGTCCATGATCTCGCCGGGATGATCGTAATGCATGGGAAAGCCCATGGCCTCGGCGATGGCGAGCGTGATCTCCCAGTCGGCCTTGCCGGACCGCGACGGCATCACCTTGCGCACCCGCTGGATGCGCCGCTCCGCATTGGTGAAGGTGCCGTCCTTCTCCAGGAAGGTCGAGCCCGGCAGGAAGATGTGCGCGTAGTTCGCGGTCTCGTTCAGGAACAGATCCTGCACCACCACGCATTCCATCGCAGCGAGGCCCGCCGCGACATGCTTGGTGTCGGGGTCGGACTGCAGGATGTCCTCACCCTGCACATAGAGGCCCTTGAACGATCCGTCGACGGCGGCGTCCAGCATGTTGGGGATGCGCAGGCCCGGCTCGTTGTCGAGATGCACGCCCCACAGCGCCTCGAACATCGAACGGGCGGCATCGCCGGAAATGTGGCGATAGCCGGACAGCTCATGCGGGAACGAGCCCATGTCGCAGGAGCCCTGCACGTTGTTCTGTCCGCGCAGAGGGTTCACCCCGACGCCGGGACGCCCGATATTGCCGGTCGCCATGGCGAGGTTGGCGATGGCGATCACCGTGGTCGAGCCCTGGCTGTGCTCGGTGACGCCGAGCCCGTAATAGATCGCCCCGTTGCCGCCGGTGGCGTAGAGACGGGCGGCGGCGCGGATGGTCTCCGCGGCGACGCCGGAGATCTTCGCCACCGCCTCCGGGCCGTTGCGCGGTTGCGACACGAACGCCGCCCAGTCCTGGAACTCGTCCCAGTCGCAGCGCTCGCGCACGAAGGACTCGTTGACGAGGCCTTCGGTCACGACGACATGGGCAAGCGCGGTGAGCACCGCAACATTGGTACCGGGCAGCAGCGCCAGATGATGCGATGCCTCGACATGGGGCGTGCGCACGAGGTCGATGCGGCGCGGATCGACCACGATCAGCCTCGCGCCCTGGCGCAGGCGCTTCTTCATGCGCGAGGCGAACACCGGATGGGCGTCGGTCGGATTGGCGCCGATCAGCATGACGACGTCGGTCTGCTCGACCGAATCGAAGTCCTGGGTGCCGGCCGAAGTGCCGAACGTCGTGCTGAGCCCATAACCGGTCGGCGAATGGCAGACCCGCGCGCAGGTGTCGACGTTGTTGTTGCCGAATCCGCCGCGGATCAGCTTCTGCACCAGGAAGGTCTCCTCATTGGTGCAGCGCGACGAGGTGATGCCGCCGATGGAACGGCGTCCGTATCTCTCCTGGATGCGTTTGAATTCGGACGCGGTGCGCGCGATCGCCTCGTCCCAGGACACCTCGCGCCAGGGATCGCCGATATTGTCGCGGATCATCGGCTCGAGGATGCGCTCGCGATGGCTGGCATAGCCCCAGGCAAAGCGTCCCTTCACGCAGGAATGCCCACGATTGGCCTTGCCGTCCTTGTAGGGCACCATGCGGACCACCTCGTCGCCGCGCATTTCCGCCTTGAAGGCGCAGCCGACGCCGCAATAGGCGCAGGTCGTCACCGCCGAATGCTCGGGCTGGCCGATCGCAATGACGGACTTTTCCGTGAGCGTCGCGGTCGGGCAGGCCTGCACGCAGGCGCCGCACGACACGCATTCCGATGCGAGGAAGGATTCCTCCATCCCGGGCGACACGACGGAGGCAAGTCCCCGCCCGGCGATGGTCAGCGCGAAGGTTCCCTGCACCTCTTCGCAAGCGCGCACGCAGCGCGAGCAGACGATGCATTTGGAGGGGTCGTAGGTGAAATACGGATTGGACTCGTCCTTGCCGGGATCGGGATGCTTGTCGCCGCCATAGCCGTAACGCACGTCGCGCAGGCCGACGGCGCCAGCCATGTCCTGTAATTCGCAATCGCCATTGGCGGCGCAGGTCAGGCAATCCAGGGGATGATCGGAGATGTAGAGCTCCATGACCCCTTTGCGCAGCCGCTTCAATCGCTCGGTCTGGGTCTTCACCGCCATGCCGGGGGCGACCGGGGTGGTGCAGGAGGCCGGCGTGCCGGCGCGGCCTTCGATCTCGACGAGGCAGAGCCGGCAGGAACCGAATGCATCGAGCATGTCGGTGGCGCAGAGCTTCGGAATCTGCGTGCCCATCTCCATGGCCGCCCGCATGATCGATGTCCCTTCGGCGACCGTCACGGCATGGCCGTCGATCGTCAGCGTGACCTGCTTCTGTGCCTTGGCGCGGGGCGTGCCGTAGTCGGTCTCGTGGACGAGCGACATGGCGTTCTCCTTCATTCATTCCGCGGCTTCGAGACGGGGCGGTCTCGCGCCGAAATCCTCGGGAAAATGGGTGAGCGCGCTCATGACGGGATAGGGCGTGAAGCCGCCGAGCGCACACAGCGAACCGAATTTCATGGTGTGGCAGAGGTCTTCGAGAACGGCGAGATTCGACGCGCGGTCGTCGCCGCGGATGATGCGATCCATCGTCTCGACGCCGCGGGTCGAGCCGATCCGGCACGGCGTGCACTTGCCGCAGGATTCGAGCGCGCAGAATTCCATGGCGAAACGCGCCTGCCTCGCCATGTCGACGGTGTCGTCGAACACGACGATGCCGCCGTGCCCGATCAGGCCGTCGCGGGCGGCAAAGGCCTCGTAGTCGAACGGTGTGTCGAACAGCGCGCGCGGGAAGTAGGCCCCGAGCGGCCCGCCGACCTGAACCGCGCGCACCGGCCGCCCGGTCGCGGTGCCGCCGCCGACGTCGTCGACCAGTTCTCCGAGCGTCATGCCGAACGCGGTCTCGAACAGTCCGCCATGCCTGACATTGCCGGCGAGTTGGATCGGCATGGTTCCGCGCGAGCGGCCCATGCCGAAATCGCGATAATGGGCCGCGCCCTGCGCCAGCACGACCGGCACCGACGCCAGCGACAGCACGTTGTTGATCACGGTGGGGCGGCCGAACAGGCCGACATGGGCGGGCAGCGGCGGCTTTGCCCGCACGATCCCGCGCCGGCCTTCGAGGCTTTCGAGCAGCGAGGTCTCTTCGCCGCAGACATAGGCGCCGGCGCCGGCGCGCACCTCGATGTCGAACCCATGGGGCGAGCCGGCGACGGCCTCGCCGAGCAGCCGCTCCGCGCGCGCGACGGCGACCGCCGCCGTCATCGCCGCAATCGCATGGGGATATTCCGAACGGATGTAGACATACCCCTTGGTCGCGCCGACGGCGATACCGGCGATGACCATCCCCTCGATCAGGACGAAGGGATCGCCCTCCATGATCATGCGGTCGGCAAAGGTTCCGCTGTCGCCCTCGTCGGCGTTGCAGACGATGTATTTCTGTGGCGCGGCTGCCTGCGCCACCGTCCGCCACTTGATACCGGTCGGAAAACCGGCGCCGCCCCGCCCGCGCAGGCCCGACTGCACCAGCTCTTCGATGATGCCGGCGGGCCCGAGCGACAGCGCGCGCTCCAGCCCGGCCAGGCCGCCAAGGGCGCGATAGTCGGCAATCGAACGCGGATCGACCACGCCGCAGCGCGCGAAGGTCAACCGGGTCTGGCGCTTGAGCCAGGGGATGTCGTCAGCGATGCCGTGGGCGAGCGGATGTGCGCCTGCCTCGCGTCGTGCGCCCGCTTCGGCGCGCGCGGTGTCGAGCACACCGGCGGCGTCGGTCGCTGTGACCGGACCAAAGGCCAGGCGCCCGGCCGGCGTCGCGACCTCGATCAGCGGCTCCAGCCAGTAAAGTCCCCGCGAGCCGGTGCGCACGATCTCGATGGCGTGATGGCGCGCGACCGCCGCCTGGCGCAGCGCGTCCGCGACCTCGTCCGCCCCCACCGCGAGCGCGCCGGCGTCGCCGGGGATGAAAATACGCGGCGTCATCGTTGCGCCTGCGCCAGCACGGCATCGAGCCGCCCTTGGTCGAGCCGGCCCAGGACGCGACCGTCGATCATGGCGGAAGGCGCCGTCGCGCACAGCCCGAGGCAGTAGATCGGTTCGAGCGTGACGCTGCCGTCCGGCGCCGTCCCGCCCATGGCGATTCCGAGCCGCGCCTCGGCATATGCGGCCAGGGCATCGGCGCCGGCCGCCTGGCAGGCTTCCGCACGGCACAGCTTGAGCACATGCCGCCCCGGAGGCGCGCGGCGGAAGTCGTGGTAGAAGGTGACGACGCCGTGGATTTCGGCCCGCGAACGGTTCAGGGCAGCGGCGATCAGCGGCTCGGCGGCCTCGTCGATGCAGCCGAATTCCTCCTGCAGGGCGTGCAGAATGGGCAGCAGCGCGCCGTCCAGATGCAGCAATTCCCGGATGCGCTGGCGCGCCAGATCGGCATTCCACGGCGTCTGCCCAGCCATTTCATTCCTTCCACGGGCATCGGTGCCAGCGAGCTTCGACATATGCGTCAAATTTCATATGTATGAGATGACGCTGTTTACGTAACAATTTTCGTGACAATATGTGTTTCCTGCTGATGCTCAATATGATAGTTCAGACATATGTCAGATATACGTCCTACGCTGGACCTCGACCTCGTCTGGACCGCCGGGCACCAGGCGAGAAAGCCGATCGACGCCGATCTTTTCCGGCTACTGAAAGCGATCAAGCGCACCGGAAAGCTGACGCTCGCCACGTCGGAAGTCGGCCTGCCCTACCGGCAGGCTTGGGGACTGATCACCATGTGGTCGGAGCGGATGGGGCAACCGCTCGTCGTCAAAGAGCAGGGGCGCGGCACCGATCTCACCGCGCTCGGCGAGCGGCTGCTGTGGATCCGGGAAAGGATCAACGCCAGGCTGGCGCCGCACCTGGAGAGCGCCGCGTCCGAGGTCGAACAGCAGCTCAGCGAGATTCTCAACGAGCCGCACCCCGCGCTCAGCGTTCATGCCAGCCACGATCTGGTGCTCGCCGAATTGAGGGACCTGTTGCGGACAGGGCCGGGGCCCAAACTCGACGTCCGGTTCGTGGGCAGCCTCGAGAGCGTCATCGCGCTGTGCAAGTCGCAATGCGAGATCGCCGGCTTCCATCTCCCGGAAGACCCGCTGCGGAACAGGATTTTCCCGAAATACGAACCCTGGCTCAAGCCGCGTGTTCAGCGCCTGATCCATTTCGTGCGGCGGGCGCAAGGGCTCATCGTCGCGCCGGGAAATCCCCTGGACATTCGAAGCCTTGCCGACGTCGCCCGGACCAAGGCGCGCTTCATCAATCGGCAGCGGGGCTCCGGCACCCATCTCGCATTGGACAAGCTGCTGGCCGACGGCGGCATCGATAGAGGGGAGATCAGCGGCTACTACACCGAGGAGTTCACCCATCTCGCGGTGGCCGCCGCCATCGCGGGCGGCGTCGCCGATGTCGGCCTCGGCATCGAGGCGGCGGCGCGGAAGCTGAAGATGGATTTCATCCCGCTGTTCCACGAGTACTATTACCTGCTGGCCAAGCGGGAAACCATCGAACGGGAGGACGTGCAGCGCATCATCGCGGTGTTGAAGACCGAGGGCTTCCGCGAGATCGTTGCCGCCTTCCCCGGCTATGAGGCGTCGGTCGCCGGCGCGGTCGTCACCCTGGACGACGTGATGTCGCGAGAGCCGGCAAAGCCGTCGCCCACCGCGGCGGTGCCGGCAATGGCGCGCGGATTTGGCGAGTGAACGCGGCTCCCCCCCGGGCCTCGGCCGCGAGCCCCGAGATTGACGGCGGCCGCCAAATGAATTGGGGTCCGGCGTCAGTTTGCGGAGCGTGCCATGCCGGCCCTGCAAGGGGTGCTGGAGACCGTCCTTTACGTCGACGACTTCGCGCGCGCCCGCGCCTTCTATGAAGGGCTGTTCGCGCTCGCGGTCCTGTATTCCGATCAGCGGATGTGCGCCTATGACGTGGGCGGACGCAGCGTCCTGCTGCTGTTCCGCCGCGGCGAATCGCTGCGCACCATCAAGCTTCCCGGCGGCGTCATTCCTCCCCATGACGGGCGCGGGCCGCACCACGTTGCGTTCTCCATCGCGGCCGACGAACTGCCGGTATGGGAGGCGCGCCTGGGCGATTTCGGAATCGAAATCGAGGGCCGCACCAGCTGGCCGCGCGGCGGCATCAGCATCTATTTCCGGGATCCCGATGGGCACCTGCTCGAACTGGCGACGCCGGGCCTGTGGCCAGGCCACTGACGCGCTGCAGCAAGCCCGACGCGGCGCCCCAAAGTCAGAGGATGGCGCCGCTGGTCCGCATCATCGGTCACCGCCGACGGGAGTGGGCGTGGACCGTCCCAGATAATTCGCGAGATAGTCGAGAATCCTCTGCCGCTCCTGGGGGGTGACCCTCAGGCCATAGCCGGTCATCTCTTCGATGGTGTCGTTCCAGCCCTCCCGCGTCAGTCCGGTCGCGGCCAGCACCATGCTGAGATCGTGACAGGCCTGACATTCGCGCGAGACCATGTCCCGATCGGGTCCGGGCGGCAGCTCCTCGGCCCAAGCCGCGCCCACCATCAAAACGGTGGCGCCGAAGACACCATGCAATAGCTTCACGCTGTTCATACCGCCGCTCTCCCCTTGTTTCCGCCGTCGCTGCCGTTTTTGATCGTTGAAGACACTCCGGCGGGTCTCCGGGGTACGGGTTCTCGATCGGAGACGCCGCAGCCCCAACGTCCTGATATCATGCCGCAAAGGGCGCTGTCAGCGGTTCCGGTCGCGGCTGTGGGCGACGCCGACGGTCCGTTCCGCGAGCGGCGCCTGGCGTTGAGCGAGATCAACGAGGCCATGCAACCCGCCGGATAGAAAAGAACAATCCGAAAAAACGCCCCGAACCGGTCACGCCGGCTCGGGATCTAATACCTGCTTCCTTCCAGGTGAGAGGAGCACCTGAGCAGCAGTCGGACCATAAGGCCGGCTGCCAGCCTCCATCATGAGATAGATCAAGGACAAGCAGCCCGGCGCCATCACGGCCTTTCCTGAAATCGTCCGAGGGTGTCGGCAAGGGGGCCCGACGAGTGGCCGCGGAATGATTCGCGGAACCTCGGACCTATACGTCCGTATAGTCGGATTATTTCTTGAGATGCCCGGACGATATTTGTGGACAGTGGCGCCGATGTCATGAATCCGCCAATTATGCGGCTCCCCGGAGGGAATGCTGCCTTGTCGAAAGTGCCGATGATATCGATTGTCGATGACGATCGATC
>DASYNT010000337.1:0-2233 GCA_036008405.1 Xanthobacteraceae bacterium | reverse complement strand
ACGCTGCAGATCTATTTCGGCTCGCTCTACGTCAACGACTTCAACCTGTTCGGCCGCACGTTCCGGGTGACGCTCCAGGCCGACAAGGATGCCCGCGCCGCCGCGTCCGATCTGTCCCGCCTTTATGTGCGCAATGTCTCCGGCGGCATGGTGCCGCTGAGCACGCTTGGCAGCCTCAAACCGATCGTCGGTCCCGAGACCGTGCCGCACTACAACAATTACGCCACGGCTCTGATCAATGGCGGCGCGGCGCCGGGCTACAGCTCCGGCCAGGCGGTCACCGCGATGGAGCGGGCGGCGGCCACGGCGCTGCCCCTGGATTTCGGGTTCGAATGGACCGGTATCACCTTCCAGGAGCTCAAGGCGGGGTCGATCGCGACGGTCGTGTTTGCGCTCGCGATCGTCTTCGTCTTTCTGATCCTGGCGGCGCAATACGAAAGCTGGTCCATGCCCTTCATGGTCCTGCTCGCTGTGCCGCTGGCGCTGTTCGGCGCGCTCCTGGCGCTGTGGCTGCGAGGCAAGCAGATCGACGTCTATTCGCAGATCGGCTTCGTGATGCTCATCGGCCTTGCCGCCAAGAACGCGATCCTGATCGTCGAGTTCGCCAAGCGGCGGCGTGAGGACGGCCTCGATATCGTCGAGGCCGCGATGGCGGCCGCGCGCCTGCGGCTGCGGCCCATCCTCATGACGGCCTTCGCCTTCATCCTTGGCGTCGTGCCGCTGATGTTCGCGACCGGGGCCGGCGCCGCGAGCCGCCAGTCCATCGGCACGACCGTGTTCGGTGGCATGCTCGCCGCCACCATACTCACCCTCGCCTTCGTCCCGGTCTTCTATGCGCTCATCGAGCATCTGCGGGAGAGTGGTGGCTCCCGCGGCGAACCCGCGGCGGCGCACGAGGCCCTGGAAGGCCACGCCGTGCCGGCGGAATAAGTTGGAGTTCAGCATCATGCGCAGTTGGAAAATCGCCTTCGCCGCAATCGCCGTCGCGGTGATCGTCATCGCCGTTCTTGTACTTCGGCGAGGCGACGCGCTGATCGGCGGCACCGCCGGGGCGGCGACGCCCAATCCCGCGACGATCGCCATGCCGGTCCCCGTCACCAAGATCGTCAAGAAGGCAGTCCCGATCTACCTAGACTATTCGGCGCGCACGGAGTCGATCCGCAACATCGCCCTCCAGGCCAAAGTGTCCGGCTATATCCGACAGCAGCACGTCCCGGATGGCACCGACGTCAAGCAAGGCGAACTGCTTTACACGATCGATCCGCGCGACTTCCAGGCCGCGCTGGATCAAGCGAAGGCGCAGGCGCAACGCGACGCGGCCGCTCTCGACTATGCGCACTCCAATCTCGACCGCGGGTCGACGCTTGCCAAAAGCGGCTACCTCGCCAAGGACACCTTCGACCAGCGCGCCAGTGCCGCGCAGCAGGCCGAGGCCGCGCTGGCGATGGATCAGGCCGCCGTCCGGACGGCCGAACTCAACCTCGGCTACACGGAAATCCGCGCGCCGTTCGCCGGACGTCTCGGCCGGAACCAGGCTCCGGTCGGCGCCCTTATCAGCGTCGCCGGCGCGCCATTGAACACGCTGGTGCAACTCGATCCGATCTACGTCACATTCAACCCGAGCGAGACGGACCTCGTCGCGATCCAGAGGGCGCGCGCGGCCGGGAAGGTCGCAGCGGACATCCTCCTGCCGGGCGAGACGCAGGCGCGTCACGGCGGAGAGCTGACTTTCATCGACAATGCGGTCGATCGCTCAACTGGCACCATCGTCGTGCGCGCGACCATCGGCAACGCCGATCTCGGCTTGCTTCCCGGCCAATACGTTCGCATTCGGCTGGCCATCGGGACGGAGCCCGATGCGGTGATGGTGCCGGAGGCGGCGTTGGGATCAAGTCAGCTTGGCAAATACGTCTACGTCGTCGGCGAAGGAAATAAGGTGGACCAGCGTCTCGTCTCCCTGGGCCCCAGCGACGGCGGCCTCGTAGCGGTCCTGAAAGGCGTCTCTGAAGGCGAGCGCGTCATCAACGGCAATCTTCAAAAGATTGGTCCCGGAGCATTGGTACAGCCCTTGCTCCAATAGCCAATTGCGAATTTGGTCCTCGATGGGTCATGGCATTATCGCCACCTTTCGTCAACGCAGGGGTGCGGTTCCTCGCCCCGCTCCCGGGCAAGGGTAGGATAGTCGGTATACCCTTTGGCGCCGCCGCCATAGTAGGTGGACGGATCTTCGGCG
>DASYNT010000336.1:0-8028 GCA_036008405.1 Xanthobacteraceae bacterium | reverse complement strand
GCTTCACCCGGACCGGAAGCTGGAACGGCATCGCCGTGATCGACGATTACGGCCACCATCCCGTCGAGATCGCGGCCGTCCTCAAGGCGGCGCGGGAATCGACCGTGGGCCAGGTGATCGCGGTGGTGCAGCCGCACCGCTATACCCGCCTGCATGCGCTGTTCGAACAGTTCTGCACCTGCTTCAACGATGCCGACAGCGTGATCGTGGCCGACGTCTATCCGGCCGGCGAGGCGCCGATCGCCGGAGCCGACCGCGACAGCCTGGTGGCCGGAATGCGGGCGCGGGGCCATCGCAACGTGATCGCGCTCGTCGGCCCGCAGCAGCTCGCGCCGGCGGTGAAGGGCATCGCCCGCCCCGGCGACTACGTAGTCTGCCTCGGCGCCGGCAACATCACCCAATGGGCTTATGCGCTGCCGGGAGAACTGGCGGCGGGCGAGGCGGCGGGGTGAAATCATCGCCCACCGGACCAAGGCCGCCTTGACGTGTGGCGGATGTGCGCGATCTCGACCACTTCTTCGCGAACGCGGTAGAAGATTTTGTACGGATATTGGATGACAAACTTTACCCGAACATCGGGATCGTCGGTTTGGTAGCCGCTGTATGGTTGGTCGGCCAGCTGTGCGACGGCGGCGCGGATGCTCGCGCCAAGACGTTGCGAGCTCCGTCCGGGGATCGTGCGTGAAGATATTCGAAGATTTGTTCGCGGTCGGCGAAGGCTTCCGATGAAAACCGAACCCTCATCGATCGTGGCGCTTGTCGGCTGCCGCCACCAATTCGTCGGGCACGAATTCTCCCCGATCTGCCTGGGTCAATCCTCTGCGCACGGCCGCCCGTTCCTCATCCGACATGGCGTACACACCGGTGCGGCGCGCCTCTATTTCGCGCGCATATTCCGCAAGCTCTTCCTGGTCTTCTTGGGGCCAAGTCTCCGCCTGCCGGACTGCGTCCCTGAGCATTTTGATCATCATGTGATTCAGTATACCACAGGACCCGTGGCGTGAAGGCGCTCCACACGATTGCCACTGAGCATGTACGCATGACCTTTCCCGACCTCGTCCCCGACCTGCGTGCGCGGATGCCCGGCCTGCGCGGGCGTCTCATCGCCAACCAGCCGCTGGCGGAGCTGACCTGGTTTCGGGTCGGCGGGCCGGCCCAGGTGCTGTTCTCCCCGCAGGACGAGGAGGATCTCGCCATGCTGCTGGCCGGGCTTCCCGGCGCGGTGCCGGTCACCGTGATCGGGCTCGGCTCCAATCTCATCGTGCGCGACGGCGGCGTCGCCGGCGTGGTGATCCGGCTCGGCCGCGGCTTCGGCGACATCGCCGTCGAAGACGGCCACCGGGTGCGCGCCGGCACGGCGGTTCCCGATGTCAAGGTGGCGCGCGCGGCCCAGGAGGCCGCGATCGCCGGGCTGTCCTTCCTGCGCGGCATCCCCGGCTCGATCGGCGGGGCGCTGCGCATGAATGGCGGCGCTTATGGCGGGGAGACCAAGGACGTGCTGGTGGCGGCGCGCGGCGTCGACCGCGCCGGCCGCATCATCGACTTTACCAATGCGGACATGCACTACACCTACCGCCATTGCGGCGCGCCTGACGGCGTGATTTTCACCGAGGCGGTCTTTCAGGGCCGCCCCGGCGATCCCGCCGTGATCGCCACGGAAATGGACAAGATCACCGAAAGCCGCGAGGCCACCCAGCCGATCAAGAGCCGCACCGGCGGCTCGACCTTCAAGAACCCGGCGGGACACAAGGCCTGGCAGCTCATCGACGCCGCCGGTTGCCGCGGCCTGCAGATCGGCGGCGCCCAGGTCTCGCCGATGCACTGCAATTTCCTGATCAATCTCGGCGGCGCCACCGCGGCCGACATCGAAACGCTCGGGGAGACCGTGCGCGCGCGGGTGAAGGAGACCTCGGGCGTCGATCTCGACTGGGAAATCAAGCGGATCGGCGTTGCGGCCTGAAGCACGGATCGACCACCGGCGGATGCCGTCATCCGAAGCTTTTCGCCGGAGGCGACATCGGCGTGGCCATGTCACCCGAAATCGTCTTTTCCCCGCAATCCAAACCGCGATACACTTGGCCGAACGCACGTGGGAGTAGTCTGCGTTGATGGGATATCGTCGCAGGCAACCCACTGTAAGGCAAAGGAGATCGTCATGGGCGACCGCTTCTCAGGCATGATCGTAACTGCCGCAATTGCCGCCGTGGCTGCCAGCGCCGCCATTTCGGTGTCGGTCACCGGAACCTCCGCTCAGGCTCCGGCGGTTTCCGGCGCGGCCCTGAAAACACCCTGGGGCGAACCGGACCTGCAGGGGATTTGGACCGATGAATTCGACACGACCCTGCAGCGTCCCGCCAAGTATGCGAACCAGGAATTCTTCACCGAAGCGCAACGCGCCGAATTGGACAGAGCGCGATCGGAGTTGCTCGGCCGCTTTGCCACCGAGCGCGACATCAACGGCGCCTACAATGCGGCGACGTTCTTTTCAACGAAGCATACCGGGGCGCGCACGTCCAAGATCGTCGATCCGCCCAATGGCCGCATTCCGCCGCTGACGCCGGAGGCCCAGAAGACGGCGGCCGCCGAACGGGAATTTCGTCTCGCCCTGGTGCAATCGACCGATACGTGCAAGAAAATGCTGTCGGGCTGCGCGGGTGGAAAATACGAACCGACGACCTCGCCGCGCCGCGCCGAAGCTCCTCCTCGCTACAACACCGCGCGTATGAATCGCAACGACGGTCCCGAGGACAGTGCGTTGGGGGAGCGCTGCCTGACCGGCGGGCTGCCGGAGTTTGGCGGCGCCACCGGCAGCTTCCGCCGGATCGTGCAGACGCCGGGCGGCATCTCGATGTTCTACGACGTCGGTCAGGGGCAAGGGTGGCAGCGCAACATCGTCATGGACGGGAGCCCCCATTTGCCGGCCGGCATCCGTCAGTGGTTCGGCGACTCGCGCGGTCATTGGGAGGGCGACACGCTCGTGGTCGACGTGACCAACTTCAGTCCGAAAACCGATTATCAGGGCTCGCGCGAGAACCTGCACCTGGTCGAGCGCTGGACGCGCACCGCGCCGGACACCCTCGCATATGAGGTCAGGATCGAAGACCCCACCGTGTGGACGCGGCCGTGGACCGTCAAGCAGGAGTTCGGCAAACAAAGCGACCAGGAGAACAGGCTGTATACCGAGCCGCGCTGCATCGAAGGGAACCAGGGCTTGCCGGGGTTGCTGCATGGACGGCGCGCGGAGGACGTCGCTTTCGCGGCGGGACGAGGCCCTGATCCCGCAAGCAAGGACAACACGGGGGCCCTGACAGATGTCGAGGTGCCCCAGGATCCGTTGCAGTAACATTTTCACGCACGGCTGAAATTATCCGGGCCTGCCGCCGGTCGCGGGCAGGCCTCCGGTTGCGACAAGTCTGGTGCGCAAAGGCACTGGGATGCCGCATATCGGGTCGAAACCCGCCCCCTCTCCGGCCCTTGAATCCTTCCTTCCACCGGGTGCGGACAGAGTCGGGCGGAGGCGTGTCCGCCGGTCGGGGCCGTTCGATTGTGCCTTGCGTCGCCCTGTCGCCCTGCGGCCCGGCGGGACTGCCGCCCGGGAATCACGTATTTGATGATTCGTGAAACTTCGGGGGGCATCGCCCGCAATCCTTGGGTTCCGGTGCTCTGGCGTCCCTCACCTCCCTGAAGAAGCCTGAAGAAGGGGAGGGGCCGACCGAAAGCGATCAACGTCGCTGCAACATCATCGGGAAAACACATGTCGACCGCCAAGCACGTCGCCGTTCTCATGGGGGGCTGGTCCGCCGAGCGCGAGATATCGCTGCGGTCCGGCAAGGCCTGCGCCGAGGCGCTGGAGCGCCGGGGGTATCGGGTCACCCACGTCGATGTCGGGCGCGACATCGCCTCGGTGCTGGCCAGCCTCGAGCCCGATGTGGCGCTCAATGTGCTGCATGGCCGGCCCGGCGAGGACGGCACCATCCAGGGCATCCTGGAAATCCTGCAGATTCCGTACAGCCATTCCGGGGTGCTCGCCTCGGCGCTCGCCATGCAGAAGGACTTCGCCAAGGTGGCGATGGCTAACGCCGGAGTGCCGGTTCCCGAAGGCGTGGTGGTGTCGCGCCATGACGCCGCGAAATCCCATCCGCTGCCGCGGCCTTATGTGATCAAGCCGATCGCGGAAGGCTCCAGCGTCGGAGTTTTCATCGTGACCGAGGCCCATGAGCATCCGCCCCAGGAACTCACCCGGCCGGACTGGTGTTATGGCGAGCGGTTGTTGTGCGAGCGCTATATTGCCGGCAAGGAATTGACCTGCGCTGTGATCGGGGAGAACCCGCTCGGGGTGATCGAGATCGTTCCGACGGTAAAATTTTACGACTACGAAGCAAAATACGCTCCAGGAGGCTCGAAGCACCTGCTTCCTGCTGCGCTTAAACCAAATGTTTACCAAGAAGTCCGAAGACTGGCAGTCCTGGCGCATAAGGCGCTCGGATGTCGGGGGGTGAGCCGTGCGGATTTTCGTTACGACGACCGCATGGAAGGAACTCAGGGCCTGGTTTGCCTTGAGGTCAATACCCAACCCGGCATGACCGAAACGTCGCTTGTACCGGAGCTCGCGGCTTTCGCGGGTATCACTTTCGAAGAGCTGGTCTCATGGATGGTGGAGGACGCCGCACTGGATCGCTGAACGGAACCGAGCCTTCGCAGCCGGCCGGAGCCGGCCCTGCGAATGCCGTTTCGCGGCGGCGGCGTGCCGAACGGCGCACAGGCGGCGGGGTGCGTCTCTTGGAGCCGAAGGGCCGGCGGCGCACCATCGATCGCTGGTTCGACCGCATGGCGGATCGGATCTCGAGGTTGCCGAGGCGTGCCGGGCTCGCCGCGTCGGTCGGCATCATCGCAATGAGCGCGGGCTATGGCGCCGTGCGCGGTGGCCATACCGACGTGGTGCTCGAATTTCTCCGCGATATCCGCGACATGGCGGCCAATACCGTCGGCTTCAATTTCGCCACGGTGGCGCTGTCGGGGCAGCATCATCTCAACCGCGAGGAAATTCTCGCGACCGCCGGTGTGACCGGGCGCGCCTCCCTGCTGTTCTTCGATGTCGCCGATGCCCGCGCCCGCCTCAAGACCAATCCGTGGATCGCGGAAGCCACCGTCCAGAAGCTGTTGCCCGATCGCCTTCTGATCTCGATCACCGAGCGGGAGCCGTTTGCCTTGTGGCAGAAAGCCGGCCGGGTCGGGGTGATCGCCGGCGACGGCACGGTGCTCGAACCCTATGTGGCGCGACCCTATTCGGACCTCCCGCTGGTGGTGGGGAGCGGCGCGGAGCTGCGCGCCAAGCAATTCCTGGCCTTGCTCGACCGTTTTCCGGAGCTGCGCGCCGATGTGCGGGCCTCGGTGCTGGTCGCCGACCGGCGCTGGAACCTGTGGCTGCGCAACGGCATCGACGTGCGGCTGCCGGAATTCGATGTCGAGAAAGCGCTCGACCAGCTCGCCGCGCTCGAGCGCAACGCCAAGCTGTCGAGCCGGGACATCACCGTCATCGATCTCAGGCTGTCGGATCGGGTGACGGTGCAGCTCTCCGATACCGCCGCCCAGGCGCGCGACGAAGCCGCGAAAAAGAAACAGAAGTCCAAGGGCAGCAACGCATGAGCCCTCTCAATTACGGCCTGACCCCGAAGATGAAGCCGGTGGCTCCCAAGCGCACCGCGCTGATTGCGGCGGTCGATGTCGGGACCGACAAGATTGCGTGCCTGATCGCGAGGCTCAAGCCGCGGCCACCCCAGGAGGTGCTGCGCCGGCGCAGCCACGCGATCGAGGTGATCGGCTTCAGCCATACCGAATCGCGCGGCATGAAGGCCGGCACGGTGGTCGATCTCACCGAGGCCGAGGAAGCGGTGCGCTATGCGGTCGACCTCGCCGAGCGCAGCGCCAAATGCCAGGTCGAGTCGGTCATCCTCTCGATGTCGGCGGGGCGGATCGCGAGCGAGCTGCTGACCGCGGAAATCGCCCTGCAGGGGGCCAACGTCACCGACAAGGACATTTCCCGGGTGTTGGCTGCCGGCTCCCGGCAGTCGGCCCGCGAAGGCCGCGTCGTGCTGCACTCGCTGCCGATCGGCTACACCCTCGACGACGCCCGCGGCGTGCGCGATCCGCGCGGCATGCTGGCGTCCCGTTTCGGCGTCGACATGCATGTCGTCACCGCCGACATGGCACCCGCCCGCAATCTGATGCTCGCGGTCGAGCGCTGCCATCTCCTCATCGAAGCCCTGGTCGCCGGTTCCTACATGGCGAGCCTCGCGACGCTGGCCGACGACGAGGCCGATCTCGGCGCCGCCGTCATCGACATGGGCGCCGGCACCACCTCGCTCGCGGTATTCGCGGACGGCCGTTTCATTCATGCGGACGGATTCGCGCTGGGTGGCCGCCACGTCACCCTTGACATCGCGCGGGGCCTGAACACGAACGTGCACGATTCCGAGCGAATCAAAACGCTCTATGGCAGTGTATTGGCCGGGGGAGCGGATGAGCGGGACATGATCAAGGTGACTGCGCTGAGCGGGGATGAGCGCGAACCGTCGCGATCGGTGTCACGCGCGATGCTGACGCGCATCATCAAGCCGCGGGTCGAGGAGATACTCGAGATCGTGCGCGACCGCCTCGCCGCCTCGCCTTTTGCCGCCGAGCCGCGCGGCCGGGTGATCCTGACCGGGGGCGCCTGTCAGCTTACCGGACTACCAGAACTCGCAATACAAATCCTGGGCCGACCGGTCCGGGTGGGCCGACCGCTCGGCATTTCGGGTCTGCCCGAAGCCGCCAAGGGACCGGCCTTCGCCGCCGCGGCGGGGCTTCTCGTCTATCCCCAGGCGGCACACCACGAACACTACGAACCGCGCCATATGCGGCAACTCACGACAGGGACCGGCGGCTACATCGCTCGGGTCGGACGATGGCTACGCGAAAGCTTCTGACAATCGGACATCCGTCATCACCTACTGGCCGCGGCCCGGCCGGCGACACTCGGCGGTCGATCCCGCCCGCGCACCTGAAGAGGCAGCCATGAGCATCAATTTGAAGATTCCCGACATCCGCGAATTGAAGCCGCGGATCACCGTTTTCGGCGTCGGCGGCGCGGGCGGTAATGCCGTCAACAACATGATCAATGCCGGGCTCCAGGGCGTCGATTTCGTCGTCGCCAACACGGATGCGCAGGCGCTGACCATGTCGCGCGCCGAGCGCATCATCCAGATGGGCGTGCAGGCGACCGAAGGTCTCGGCGCCGGTTCCCAGCCCGACGTCGGCCGTGCTGCCGCCGAAGAAGTGATCGACGAAATCCGCGACCACCTGACCGGGGCCCACATGGTGTTCGTCACCGCTGGCATGGGCGGCGGCACCGGAACCGGCGCCTCGCCAGTGGTGGCGCGCGCCGCACGCAAACTCGGCATCCTCACGGTCGGGGTGGTCACCAAGCCGTTCCACTTCGAGGGCCAGCGCCGGATGCGGCTCGCCGAATCCGGCATCATGGATCTGCAGAAGAGTGTCGACACGCTGATCATTATCCCGAACCAGAATCTGTTCCGGGTCGCCAACGAAAAGACCACTTTCGCCGACGCCTTCGCGATGGCCGACCAGGTGCTCTATTCCGGCGTCGCCTGCATCACCGACCTGATGGTAAAGGAAGGCCTCATCAATCTCGACTTCGCCGACGTCCGCGCTGTCATGCGCGAAATGGGCAGTGCGATGATGGGAACCGGCGAAGCGTCCGGCGACAAGCGCGCGCTGCGTTCCGCCGAGGAGGCTATCTCCAATCCGCTCATGGACGACGTCTCGTTGCGCGGCGCTCGCGGAGTGCTAATCTCCATCACTGGCGGCAAGGACCTCACTCTTTACGAGGTTGACGAAGCCGCCACGCGCATCCGCGAGGAAGTCGACCAGGACGCCAATATCATCGTCGGCGCCACCTTCGACGAGGCGCTCGACGGCATCATCCGGGTGTCGGTGGTCGCCACCGGCATCGAGCAGGCGCAGATTTCC
>DASYNT010000335.1:0-4106 GCA_036008405.1 Xanthobacteraceae bacterium | reverse complement strand
GCTGGTGATGGGGGCGGTCGCGGGCTGCCCGGTCACCGCGACGTTCGACGGCGATGCCTCGCTGCGCAGCCGGCCGATGCGCCGGATTCTCGATCCGGTCGCGCTGATGGGGGCCAAAGTGATCGCGGCCGCGGAGGGCGGACGGCTTCCGATCACCCTCGCCGGAGCGCGAGACCCGATCCCGATCGTCTACCGCACGCCGGTGGCATCGGCACAGATCAAGTCGGCGGTGCTGCTGGCGGGGCTTGCGGCGCCCGGCACCACCGTCGTCATCGAATCCGAGGCGAGCCGCGACCACACCGAGCTGATGCTGAAGCATTTCGGAGCCGAAATCGTGTCCGAACCGGACGGCAGCCATGGCCGCAAGATCACGCTCCGCGGCCAGCCGGAACTGGTCCCCGCCGCCGTCGCGGTGCCTGCCGACCCGTCGTCGGCCGCCTTTCCCATGGTGGCGGCGCTGATCGCGCCGGGATCGGACGTGTTTCTCGCCGACGTGATGACCAATCCGCTCCGCACCGGGCTGCTGACGACCCTGCGGGAGATGGGCGCCGCGATCTCGCCCGAGGAGACGACGAGCGAAGGCGGCGAGGCGATGGCGGGGTTTCGGGTGCGCGCCGCGCCGCTGCGCGGCGTCGAGGTGCCGGCCGAGCGTGCGCCGTCCATGATCGACGAATATCCGGTGCTCGCGGTGGCGGCCGCCTATGCCGAGGGCACCACGGTGATGCACGGGCTCAAGGAGCTGCGGGTGAAGGAATCCGACCGCCTCGCCGCGACGGCCGCCATGCTGAGGGCGAACGGCGTCGAGGCCGACATCGCAGGCGACGACCTGATGGTGCATGGCCGCGGCCGGGTCGCCGGCGGCGGGCGCGTCGCCACCCACATGGATCATCGCATCGCCATGTCGGCATTGGTGATGGGCCTCGCATCGGAGCGGCCGGTGACGATCGACGACGGCGCCTTCATCGCGACCAGCTTTCCGGGCTTCGTCGACATAATGCGGCGGCTCGGCGGCGATCTGGTGGGCTGATGGACGGCCCATCACGTTCCATCACGTTGACGTGGTGTTGAATATCTCGACGTACTACATTGAATGCCGGGTTTTTGGTTGAACGGAGCGGGCAAATGTCTAGGGTCGTCGTTGCCGATCTGGGAAATACAACGGCTCCACGCAAGGCGGCGAGATCCATCCAGAAAAAGCGAGTGCGCGGTTCGGATGGCAGGATCAGGCACGTCATGTTGCTTGATTTGAATAGCGCCACCTTCGACGACGATTTGACCTACGTTTTCGAACGAAACGTCGCCAAGGCACGACGTGAAAACAAGAAACTCCTTGGATCGGCGGATGGCATCAAATCTAAGAAGTAAAGCGCCGATCCTGTGGATGGTCGCTGGACCCAATGGCTCCGGAAAAAGCAGTCTTTATGGTGATGTCGGGACGGAAGCTTTTGACAAATCGGTTTGGATCATAAACCCAGATCTTCTAACGGAGCGGATTTGGCAAGTTGAAGGGCTGACCGCACGCGACGCCAACATCCAGGCGGTCGTTCGGGTAGAGGCGTGGCTCGAAGCCTCCATAAATGCGTACCAGACCATTGGTGTCGGGACGGTTCTTTCAACCGACAAATATCGACGGCTCGTGCTTCTTGCAAAGCAACAACAATTCGAATTTCGCCTGACCTACATCATTCTGCAATCACCCGACCTCAACGTCGAACGTGTGCGCCTCAGAGCGAAAAAAGGCGGTCACAATGTCGCCGAGGCAAAAATCAGGGAGCGCTGGGCTAAATCTCTTGCGCAGCTTCCATGGTTCCTCGACCAGGCCGATTGGGCGTCGATCTACGACAATTCCTCCGAAAAGCCCCGACGGGTGGGGTTGAAGAAGGACGGAACGATCTACCTGGACCCCACAGCCCCAGCAGCGATAAGCACCGCGGTCGAACTCGCGGGAACGGTATCGCCATGATCATCGCCATCGACGGACCGGCCGCTTCGGGAAAGGGCACGCTCGGCAAGCGGCTCGCCGCCCATTACGGGCTGCGGCATCTCGATACCGGGCTGCTGTACCGCGCGGTCGCGCATGCGGTGCGTCTCGGGGGGCACCGCCTCGACGACCCCATCGAGGCCGCGGCGGCGGCCGGCGCGCTCGACCCCGCCGTCTTCGACGAGGCGGCGCTCAAGAGCCATGAGGCAGGCGAAGCCGCCTCCATCGTTTCGGCGATCCCCGAGGTGCGGGCCGCATTGCTCGCGCTGCAGCGCAGCTTCGCGGCGACCCCGCCCGGCGCCGTGCTCGACGGCCGCGACATCGGAACCGTGATCTGCCCGGACGCCGACGTGAAGATCTACGTCACCGCCACGCCCGAGGTGCGCGCCAGGCGGCGAATGCTGGAATTGCGCAGCCAGGGGCGGGCCGCCGACGAGGCGACCATCCTCGCCGACATTCGCCGCCGCGACCAGCGCGACACCGCCCGCACGGTCGCCCCGCTCAAGCCGGCGCCTGACGCCCATATTCTCGATACGTCGGGCCTCGCCATCGAGGCGGTGGTCGGGGCGGCGATCGCAATCGTGGAAACGGCCCGGACGGCGGGGCGGGCGCCCACGTTCGGGTAAGCGGCGAAGCGCCAGATAGCCGATCATCGCTCAAAATTTGGGAGGCCGCGGCGCGACCGGGTAGGAATTGGGCGGATCGCATTGCAAGCGGCTGCGATTTTTATGCCGCCGTGGCCCGGCATCCCTTGCCGGGAACCGCCCGCTCCGCTATATCCGCGCAGCCCGGGCAACCGCTGACAGGTCGAAGCCGCCCGAGCGGGCCGGAGGGGTGATCAACACCGCCTTCGTATGTGGAGGATCGCCCGCTCGTCTGCTTCTTCGCGGCACCCGGCGAAACGGTCACCCGTACCAAAACGCTCGGTTCAACGCCGGCCCGTCGGACTAGTCCGGCGGCGGCCGAAGGTCCGCGGAGCCTCGGCCCCGAGTCATTGGTGCACCCATTATCCAACCGCCGGCGGCCCCCGCACAGGAGATTTCATGGCTTTAGCTGCTGCCGCGCCGTCGCGCGAAGATTTTGCCGCGTTGCTGGAGGATTCGTTCACGTCCGGCAATCTGCAGGAAGGCGCCGTCATCAAGGGCACCGTGGTCGGGATCGAGAAGGATCTCGCGGTGATCGATGTGGGCCTCAAGACCGAGGGCCGGGTCCCGCTGCGCGAGTTCAACGGGCCGGGCCGGCAGAACGACATCAAGATCGGCGACACCGTCGAGGTTTATCTGGAGCGGGTCGAGAACGCGCTCGGCGAGGCCGTGTTGTCGCGCGACAAGGCGCGCCGCGAGGAGAGCTGGGGCAAGCTCGAAAAGGCGTTCCAGGGCAACGAGAAGGTCACCGGCGTGATCTTCAACCAGGTCAAGGGCGGGTTCACGGTCGATCTCGACGGCGCGGTGGCGTTCCTGCCGCGGTCGCAGGTCGACATCAGGCCGATCCGGGACGTGACGCCGCTGATGAACGTCTCCCAGCCGTTCCAGATACTGAAGATGGATCGCCGGCGCGGCAACATCGTGGTGTCGCGCCGCACCGTGCTGGAGGAGACGCGGGCCGAGCAGCGCCAGGAACTGGTGCAGAACCTCGAGGAAGGTCAAGTCATCGACGGGGTGGTCAAGAACATCACCGATTACGGCGCCTTCGTCGATCTCGGCGGCATCGACGGCCTGCTGCATGTCACCGACATCGCGTGGCGGCGCGTCAATCATCCGTCCGAGGTCCTCAATATCGGCCAGCAGGTGAAGGTCAAGATCGTCAAGATCAACCACGAGACCCACCGCATCTCGCTCGGCATGAAGCAGCTCCAGGCCGATCCCTGGCAGGGCATCGAGGCGAAGTTCCCGGTCAACGCCCGCTTCAAGGGCCGCGTCACCAACATCACCGACTACGGCGCCTTCGTCGAACTGGAGCCGGGCATCGAGGGGCTGATCCACGTCTCGGAGATGTCGTGGACCAAGAAGAACGTCCACCCCGGCAAGATCGTCTCCACCTCCCAGGAGGTCGAGGTCCAGGTGCTCGAGGTCGATCCGGTCAAGCGCCGCATCTCGCTCGGCCTCAAGCAGACCATGCGCAATCC
>DASYNT010000334.1:0-12310 GCA_036008405.1 Xanthobacteraceae bacterium | reverse complement strand
CGCGGCTGGAACCATCTTTGCCGGAAGCTATCTCGCGCTCGCGATCGGCCGGATTCCGGGCCTCAGCATCGACCGGGCAGGCATCTCCCTGGTCGGCGCCGGCCTGATGGTCGCATCGGGCGCGCTGCCGCTCGAGGATGCCTACAAGGCGGTGGACCTCGATACGATCACGCTGCTGCTCGGTATGATGATCGTCGTCGCCAGTCTGCGGCTTTCGTGCTTCTTCGCCGTCGCCACCGCCCGGGTAATGGGGCATGCCCGGCGACCTTTGATCCTGCTCGGCGCGGTCGTCGCGACCTCCGGCGTATTTTCCGCCTTCCTGGTGAACGACGCGATCTGCCTTGTACTGGCCCCGCTCGTGCTGGAATTGACGCTGGCGATGGGGCGCAAGCCGGTGCCGTACCTGTTGGCGGTGGCGATGGCATCGAACATCGGCTCGACCGCCACCATCACCGGCAATCCGCAGAACATCATGATCGGCAGCTTCTCGCAAATCCCCTACACCAAATTCGCCCTGGCGCTGGGGCCGATCGCACTGGTCGGGCTGATCACCACCGTGGCGCTCATCGCGCTGTTCCATCGCGCCGAGTTCGCCGGCGACGCTCGCCTGGAAGCGCCGCCGCCGAAGATCGATGCCAATCGCGTGCTGGTGATCCGCACATTGCTGGCGACCGTGATCATGGTCGCATTGTTTTTCGCCGGCGTGGTGCCGGCCAAGGCGGCAATCATCATTGGCGGCCTCCTGCTCCTGACCCGAAGGGTCAAGAGCCGCCGGGTCTACGCGGAGATCGACTGGTCGCTGCTGCTGATGTTCGCCGGCCTGTTCATCATCGTCGCCGGCGCGCGGCACGCGCTTCTCAGCCCCGATATCATTGCCGCCGCGGGTCGGCTTCACCTCGACCACGTTCCCGTGCTGAGCGCGGTGACGGCGGTGCTGTCCAACCTGGTCAGCAACGTGCCGGCCGTGCTGATGCTCAAGCCGTTTGTGGATGCCCTGAACGACCACGACACAGCGTGGCTGGTAATCGCGATGGCTTCGACGCTCGCCGGCAACTTCACCGTGCTGGGCTCGATCGCCAACCTGATCGTGGTGCAGAGGGCGGCCGTTTCCGGTGCGGCGATCGGCTGCTGGGACTATTTCAGGGTCGGCGCGCCACTGACCATCATCACCCTCGCGATCGGGACGCTGTGGCTATGGCGGTGACATCGACCAAGGGCAGGCGCTTCAACCCACTCTCGCTCGACGCCGTCAACTTCCTGCTGTCCGACGTCCGCGGCGCGATGGGGCCTTATGTCAACGTGTTCCTGGTGACCCAGCAGCATTGGAGCCTGTCCCAGGTCGGATTGGTGACCACGATCAGCGGCCTGCTCGGGCTCGCCGTCCAGACGCCGATCGGCGCCGCGATCGACGAGACCCGCGCCAAGCGCGGAGCGATCGTCCTCGCGCTTGCCGTGCTGGGGATCGGAGCCGCCGTCATCTTCGTGTGGCCCACCTTCTGGCCGGTCTTGGTCGCCAACAGCCTGATGGCAATTGTCGGCGACGTCTTCGGCCCTGCGGTCGCGGCCCTGACTTTGGGCCTCTACGCACGCAATCAACTGGCGAGGCGCATGGGGCGGAACTCGGCCTTCGACCACGCGGGCAATGTCGCCATTGCCGCGGTGGCGGGCGGGGTCGGCTATACGTTCTCGCAGCGCGCCGTATTCCTTCTCGTCCCAATCTTCGCCATGCTTGCCGGCATCGCGGTGCTTTCCATTCCGGCCAGCGCGATCGACTACAATAGGGCAAGAGACCTCAACGGAGAGCACAATGCGGCGGCAGCTGCGACCGGAGCAGCCGGCTACAGCATCCTGTTCAAATCCCGACCGCTGGTCATTTTCGGCCTATGCGTCATGCTGTTCCATCTTGCCAATGCAGCACTGCTGCCGCTGGTGGGACAGAAACTCGCCGCCGCATTTCCGGACGAGGCGACGGCCATGATGTCGGCCTGCATCATCACCGCGCAGGCGGTGATGATGCCGATCGCTCTCCTGGTCGGCCGCACCGCCGACAGTTGGGGGCGCAAGCCCTTGTTTCTCGCCGGGTTCGCCGTCCTGCCGATCCGTGCGGTGCTCTACACCCTCTCCGACAACAGCTTCTGGCTGGTCGGCGTTCAAGTGCTCGATGGCGTGGGCGCCGGGATTTTCGGTGCCCTCACGCCCCTGGTGATCGCCGACATCATGCGAGGCACCGGGCGGTACAACCTGGCCCAGGGCGCCATCGCCACGGCCCAGGGGATCGGTGCCTCGTCGAGCGGGCTGGCCGCCGGCGTGATCGTCGATCACTTCGGATACAGCGCCGGCTTTCTCGCCGCCGGCGCCGCCGCCTCCGTGGCCCTGGCCGTCTTCGCCCTGTGGATGCCGGAGACCGCCAAACCAGAAACGGGAGTCACTACGACCGGACGCAAGCCGCCCAGCTATTCGAAGTCGCGCCGAGACCGCGAAGCGGCGCCGGGTGACCGCCCAATCCATCGAGCTCGGGTCGTCAGCGGCAGACCTTCACATAGGTGCAGATCTTCTTGAAGTTCACCCAGTGGCATTGCTGCTCCATCCGGCAGGTCTTGCCACCAGGCGCCTGGGCCGCGGCGACGGTCGGGGCGGCCACGATGCCGAGCAGCACCAAGGCCGCCGCGAGCGGGATAAATCGGTTCATGTCGGGTCTCCTTTGGCTGGGTCGAGGTTGGTCCTAAGCGCGTTTCAGCAGGCCGACAACGCAACGCCGAACGCTGCCTTCTGCTTGGCGTCGAGCAGGCACCCCTCCTTCCAGATGCCGCGAAAGGTGCCGCTCGCATTCGAAAGGGTGCCCACGCCGTTCGGCTTGCCGTTGCGCAATTCGCCTTCGTAGCGCACCCCCTGGACGATCAGCGTGCCGTGGCCATTGGGCTCGCCGTCGACGAGCTCGCCGTCATATCGTCCGGTCGGCCAGACCTGGGTGCCGTAGCCGGCCTGGCGACCCTCCCGCCACTCGCCTTCGTCGCTCTCAAAGGGAAGGTTGCCCCGGAACCACTGTGCGGCGCCACGGCCCTGGGCCATGCCGTTGGCGCAGGCGCCCGCCCATCGGATCGTCTCGTTGGGCTGGGGATGGGGATTCCACACCTTGCAGCCGGCTGCGGTGTCGAAAATCCAGCCGCCGGTCTCCGCGCAGCGGGCTGCGAGCGGCACCGCGAGCACGAGCGCGGCGACGACCGCAGCGGCCCGGCCTGCGAGAGGAATGGCACACACGATCCGGCGTTTCATCGCACGCTCACTTCGCCAGCATGGGAACGACCACGTCGTTGAGCAGCTTGTTCGGCACTGCAATGAACTTGTCGCGGATGATGCCCTCGGCGTCGATCACATAGCTGACCGGCACGCCTTCGGGCGCACCGAAGCCGTTCACCGCAATGTCGTTGATCCAGGCGGCGGGATAGGCGAGCCCGGCCGCGGCCTTGCGCATCTTGGCGGCATCGCGGGCAAAGTCGATGCTGATGCCGATCAGCTCGAACCCTTGCCCGCGATGGCGGCGGTAGAAGGCATCGAGCGTCGGCATCTCCTTGCGGCAGGGTGCGCACCAGGTCGCCCAGAAATTGACGAGCACGACCTTGCCGCGCAGTTTGGCGAGATCGATGGCGGTGCCGTCGATGGCGGTAAGGACCAGCGCCGGCGCCTCCTCCCCGATTTCGGGCGCGGCGCGTGCGAGATCGACGGCGAACGCAGTTGCCAAGGTGCCGACCGCCAAGCCCGCGATGAGACGGACGAACCGCATGGTGTTTTCTCCGCAACTCAAAAGTTGATCCTCATCAAGCTAGCGAATGACGGGAGGCTTGCCAAACTCCAGTCTCGCTCCGCACAACCGGGATTCAGTCGATTCTGTAGTTTATCTTCAAACGTACGATGTTGTTGGTGAAGCTGGATTCGGAAACGTTGAGCTGGCACGACGCAACGCCGGCGGGACTGCAGCCGGCCCCGAGAGGGGCGGTCTGGAGGGTGAGACTGGTAGCCCCCAGCCGGGCGTAGAGATATTCGCCGGCCACGCTCCAGCGGTCTCCCAAAGCCCACTCGAGCCCGGCACCGACGGTGCCACCTACCGCCGTGGACCCCCGACCTCCATTGGCGGTTTCGGAGAGCAACGGGAAACCGGCGGCGAAGCTCTGGCTCGTCGCAGCCCAGGCAAAGCCGCCGGTTACGTAAGCGAGAAGGTTCGGCGTCACCGACAAGCCAGCGCGGCCGCGGATCGTGCCGAACCCGGTCTCCTTTATGCTTTGGCTCGCAAAATACGGACCAAAAGCCGGCACGTTGGCATTCGCGCTGCTCGATGCCTTGGCGCCGGCGGCCTGGGCATCGGCCTCCAGACCGATGACCCAGCTTTGGACCTGCCAGTTGAAACCGAACTGGCCGCCTCCACTCACAGAGCCTCCTTGCGCGCTCCCAATGCTGGTCGGGCACGCACCGGCTGCGGAGCACGGGCCCAAGAGGGCGGCTGTCGCACTGTCCGCAGGAGTCCCTGAGAGGCTGACGCCCTCGATCCCCAGCCAACCGACATTGCCACCGATGTAGAAGCCCGCCCAGCTGTATGCGGGCGCAGGCGGCGCTTTGACGGGCAGATCGGCCGCAAGAACGGGGTTCCCGACGAGCGCCGCGAGTGCCGCGCCAATGAAAAGCTTTTTCATGATCGTAATCCTGTGGTTCCCTTGAAGACTCTTCGGCCCATTGTGGGCGCAGGGCGCCGCGGAAGTGGTGACGTCGCCGAAGCGTTGGTCACTCGTCGCCGCAAGGTAGGCCACTTGCAGAGGATGGACGAACCGCATGGCAATTCCTCCCATCCTCAGAAGTTGTAGCTCGCGACGGCCTTGACGAGAATCGGGGCCATCAGCTGGCCCTCGGTTCCGCCGACGATCGGAAGGCCGCCGTTGTCGGCCGCGTTGACGCGGTAATAGAACGGTATCTCCACGTCGGCATAGAACTTCATTACGCGGTTGTTGGCCTCGTCCACGACCTTGGTGAATTCGATGCCCGGCGAGAACATCAGGCGGTCGAAACCGCTGTTGTAGGGATCGGAAGCGGCACCGCTGTCGTGCACGCGATGGGACGCGATCACCTGCGCCAGCGGCGTGATCTTGTCGAAGCCCAACACGTTGTACCAGTTGTTGTAGAGCACGCCGACCGCGCCATCGACCTGATAGCCGGGCTTGTAAAGTGCCTCAGTACCGAGATCGGGGTCGTAGGCGCGACTGTAGAGGAACGGCATCTGCCAGCGCACCTGCGAGTAATATTGCCAGGCATTGTCGCCGGTGAGCATGCCGCGATGAAAGCCGCCGAGAATGAGGTCGGTGCTGCCCGAGCCGATCTGGCTGTCGCGGTCGAGCCCGTACGCCGTGTAGGTCCCGGTCGGGACCTTGAGGCCGAAGGTGAGGCCGGTCGACATGTCCTCGAAGAAGCCGGTGTACATGCCCACCACTTCTATGTCGCCGACCGACTTCGAGTTGAACGTGTGCAGGAAGCCGACCGTCGGATCGACCGTGGTCGTGAAATCGCGATCGGCGAAGGGCACGCGGACCATCATGCCCCATTGACGGTTGAACATGTAGCTGAAGCCCACACTGTACCAATCCGTGGCGAGCTTCTTGTCCTGGTTGAGGTTGGGATTGCCCCTGGAACTGCCGATCCAATTGACGTTCTGGTCGGAATGCCAATATTCGAAGAAAATCCGGCCGCCGTGATCGTTCTCCTGCGGCAGCATGCCGCCGCCGACGTCGAACACGCTGCACCCGCAGGCGCAGGCGCGCGCCGCGGTGGTGGTCAAGCCGAGCAGCGGCACCATCGCCACGATGAGCGAGGCCAGAAGGCTGATAAAGACTGCGGCGCTTCTCCGGGGTGCGCCGCGGCGCGGCGGCGCTTGCGAGGTCATGGTAGTGGTCGACATGGTGGCACCGATCGGGTTTGTGCGCCGCGACGCAGCCGGACGACGGCGCGCCTGCGGGCGGAAGATGAAAGTGAAAGAGGCGGACGCGATCCCGAACATGATCGCGCGGTCAGAATTTGAAGTTGACGCCGAAGCGGGCGGTCTGGACGACGAGATCGGCCGAGCCCTGCAGCGGATTGGATCCCCCTGCGGCGTCGGTGATCGTGCCGAGTCCGTTGGTGGTGCCGGGGAAGCTCGTGAACAGGTACTCGACCTTGAAGGTCCAGTTGTCGGTCCAGGCGTATTCCCATCCGGCGCCGGCGGTCCAGCCGACCAACGATTTCGAGCCGGTTGCGAGGCCGGTGCCGGCGGGAACGGCGGCATCCACATAGGCCTGCGAATAGCTCGCCTTGGTGAAGGCGGCGCCTCCGGTGATGTAGAACAGGTTGCGGTCGGCCGAGACGCCGAGACGAGGACGCAACGACGCCAAGAAATTGGTGGTCAGCGACTGGGTGACGGTGAAGCTGGTGACACCGTCGCTCAGAGTCGCCGTGCCGTTGATGACTTGCGGATTGCTGCGGAAATAGTCGACATCACCTTCGAGGCCATAGACGAGTGTCCCTGATTGCCAGTTGCAGCCGGCCTGGCCGCCGCCGAGGAAATTGGGACCGTTGGCCGACGAGGTGCCGCCTTCCTCGACCAGCGCGACGTCGGCCGGTCCGAGGTGGGTTCCGGGGCCCACCGTGGTGGTGAAGTCCGATCCGCTTTCGGCGCCTCCGCCATTGAGGCCGACATAGCAGCCGCCCCAATTGTAGGTCTTCGCCGCCGGCGCCTTGACCGGCATGTCCGCGGCGTCGGCGGCCGTCGATGGCAGCGCGAGCGGCGTCGCAGCGGCGACGGCGATGAGCGCGGCCAGACGAATGCGGCGCGACGCCGGTCGCGGTAAATGAACGGGCAATGGCCCGGTGACGATATGGCTGAACATGCTGGTTCCCCGTTCCCGCCCGTCCACCGCACCATGAATTGGCACGGTCGTTCGGCGCGGCGAATTTGGCGACACATTGCTGCGCCCGCGCTTGCGGGCCGTTCATCGAAGGTTTGGGAGTCTGGCGGCTGAGCGGCCGCCGCGCATCACGCCGCCGGTGGGGGCCCGCGTGGCCGCGCACTGGCGCCGACCGTCGTCGGCGCCACCCGCCAAGCCGCCATGGGCCACGGCGCGATCGAAATCTCTACCGGGAAAAAGACCGTCGAAACCGCCGGCGGCGTCAGAACGAAGCCGGGCCCCGCAACGCAGAAAACGCAATGGGTGTCGCCAACCTGGCCTTCGGGAGCGCCCGGCTGCCCCGGAGCGCTGTTGTCATGCCGGCAAAGTTCAAAGCCCGCCCAATCGACCCCGCCGGCAGGATCGGCGGCGAGCCGCACGCCCGCCATCGCATAGGCCATGCCGTGCAGGAACAGGGTACAGACGAGGAGGCATGCGGTCAGACGCCGCCAGCCAGCCCACCGCTGTCCTGTTCGAGACATGCCGATCCTCTGTAGCCAGCCTAGGGTGAGGGCGCCGGAGGACGCAAACAATTTTTGTGCAGGCCTTCATTTTCGGTAGCGCTGTGGCTCGCTGGTCACGCTGAAATGCGCTACAGCGCGACCCATGGCACGCAAGCCTCTCCAGCTTGGCCGACCGACCAGGATCCCGGCGTCCCCGGCCGAGGCCGTGCTCGACCGCGTACCCAATCCCCATCCTGCGGCCGACTTCGTCGCGCGATTCACCTTTCCCGAATTCACCTCGCTGTGCCCGGTGACGGGACAGCCCGACTTCGCCATCGTGGTGATCGACTACCTGCCGCGGCGGTTCCTGGTCGAGTCTAAATCGCTCAAGCTCTATCTCAACAGCTTCCGCAATCATGCCGTCTTCCACGAGGACTGCACGGTCACGATCGGCGAGCGGCTGGTGGCGCTTCTGAAGCCGCGCTGGCTCCGGATCGGCGGCTATTTCCATCCCCGCGGCGGCATGCCCATCGACGTGTTCTGGCAGGCCGGCCGGCTGCCGCGCCATGTCTGGGTACCGGACCAGGGCGTGCGCGCGTATCGCGGCCGCGAATAGGCAGCCCCTGCCCTGTCCGTGCCTTGCCCGGGACCCGGAGCGGCACCGCCTCATTTGGCGTCCTTCGCCACCCGGTCGAATACCATCAGCCGGCGCAGCAATGCCTCCATGTCCTTCAATGGAACCATGTTGGGTCCGTCCGAGGGAGCCCGGTCGGGATCGTCATGGGTCTCGATGAACACGCCGGCGACGCCGACCGCGACCGCCGCGCGCGCCAGCACCGGCACGAATTCGCGCTCGCCGCCGGAGGTGGCGCCGCGGCCGCCGGGCTGTTGCACCGAATGGGTGGCGTCGAAGATCACCGGCGCCCCGGTGGTGCGGGCGAGGATCGGCAGCGCCCGCATGTCGGACACGAGGGTGTTGTAGCCGAACGAGACGCCGCGCTCGGTGACCAACACATCGGCATTGCCGGCGCCGGTGATCTTGGCGACCACGTTCGCCATGTCCCAGGGGGCGAGGAACTGCCCCTTCTTGACGTTGACGATCTTGCCGGTGCGGGCGGCGGCGAGGAGGAGATCGGTTTGCCGGCACAGGAAGGCCGGGATCTGCAGGACATCGACCGCCTGCGCCGCGCGGGCGCATTGCTCGATCTCGTGCACGTCGGTAAGGACGGGGATACCCAGCGAGGCGCGGATTTCGGCGAAGATGGGCAGCGCCTCGTCGAGCCCGATGCCGCGCGCGCTTGCAGCGCTGGTGCGGTTCGCCTTGTCGAACGAGGTCTTGTAGACGAGCCCGATGCCGAGACGCGCCGCGATCTCCTTGAGTGCCGCCGCCATCTCGAGGGCGTGCGCGCGGCTTTCCAGCGCGCACGGTCCCGCGATCAGCGCCAGCGGCAGGTCGTTGCCGAAACGCACTGGGCCGACGGCGACGATCGGGTTGGGCGCAGGCGTTTGCATCACCGTCATTCAATCGGTCCTGAGTTGCGCTTCGGACCTCATCCTGCTTTTTCAAAGACCTCATCCTGAGGAGCCGTGCGCAGCGCGGCGTCTCGAAGGATGGCCCCACATGCTGCGGCCTGTAGCCATCCTTCGAGACGCGCCTTTCAGGCGCTCCTCTGGATGAGGGTCTAAATTGCGAACAGCCGTTCGTCCACCCTACACCAGCCGGCTCTGCACCACCGCGGCTTCGACGAACGAGGCGAACAGCGGATGGGGCTGGAACGGCCGCGATTTCAGCTCGGGGTGGAACTGCACGCCGATGAACCAGGGGTGGTCGGCATATTCGATGATTTCCGGCAGCACGCCGTCCGGCGACATCCCGGAGAATCGCATGCCGTGCTGCTCGAGCCGGTCGCGATAGGCGGTGTTGACCTCGTAGCGGTGGCGGTGGCGCTCGGAAACATGCCCGGCGTCATAGATGCCCGCGACCTTGCTGCCGCGCTCCAGCACCGCTTCGTAGGCCCCCAGCCGCATGGTGCCGCCCAGATCGCCGCTCAGGCCGCGCTTCTGCAATTCGTTGCCCTTGAGCCATTCGGTCATCAGCCCGACCACGGGCTCGGGCGTCGGACCGAATTCGGTCGAGTTCGCCTCGGCAATTCCGCACAGGTTGCGCGCCGCTTCCACCACCGCCATCTGCATGCCGAAGCAGATGCCGAAATAGGGCACATGGCGCTCGCGCGCGAACCGCGCCGCCCGGATCTTTCCCTCGGCGCCGCGCTGGCCGAAGCCGCCCGGCACCAGGATGCCGTCGACATGCTCCAGGAACGGCGCCGGATCCTCGCGTTCGAACACCTCGCTCTCGATCCAGTCGACGTCGACCTTGACCTTGTTGGCGATGCCGCCATGGGACAGGGCCTCGATCAGCGATTTGTAGGCGTCCTTGAGGCCGGTGTATTTGCCGACCACGGCGATGGTCACGGCGCCTTCCGGATTGTGGATGCGCTCATTGATGAGCCGCCAGCGCTCCATTTCGAGCGCCTCGGGCGCGATGGCGAAGGCATCGAGCACCTCGTTGTCGAGGCCGGCGGCGTGATAGGCCTGCGGGACCGCGTAGATGTTGTCGACGTCGCGCGCCTCGATGACCGCGGATTCGCGCACATTGCAGAACAGCGACAGCTTGCGCTTCTCGTCCTTGGGGATCGGCCGGTCGGTGCGGCACAGCAGGATGTCCGGCTGGATGCCGATCGAGCGCAGCTCCTTGACCGAGTGCTGCGTCGGCTTGGTCTTGAGCTCCCCCGCCGAGGGAATGAACGGCAGCAAGGTGAGATGGATGTAGACCGTGTGCCGGCGCGGCAATTCGTTGCCGAGCTGCCGGATCGCCTCGAAGAACGGCAGGCCTTCGATGTCGCCGACCGTGCCTCCGATCTCCACCAGGACGAAATCGAAGCCGTCATTGCCGTCGCGGATGAAGTCCTTGATGGCGTTGGTGACGTGGGGGATCACCTGGATGGTCGCGCCGAGATAGTCGCCGCGGCGCTCCTTGGCGAGGATTTCCTGGTAGATTCGCCCGGTGGTGATGTTGTCCTGCCGGGTCGCCGGCCGCCCGGTGAAGCGCTCGTAATGGCCGAGGTCGAGATCGGTCTCGGCGCCGTCGTCGGTGACGAACACCTCGCCGTGCTGGTACGGCGACATGGTTCCGGGATCGACATTGAGATAGGGGTCGAGCTTGCGCAGGCGCACCGAATAGCCGCGCGCCTGCAGCAGCGCGCCGAGCGCCGCCGAAGCCAAGCCCTTGCCGAGCGAAGAGACCACGCCGCCGGTGATGAAGATATACCGCGCCATGGGACTTAATCTCTATCCCGCCGCCGCCGATTCGACGAGCGCAAAACCCGGGCGGTCCCGATGTTATCCAATGTCTTATCCAACATGCGGCCTGCGCTCCGAGCGTGCTCGTTCCGATCGCGTCGACACCGGCTCAAGTCTTTGATCTCAAGCATGGTCTCGTCCGAAAAGAGGGCAACGCTGCGCGGTCATGCCGGGCGCTCCGATTCCTGGCGTCCGGTTCCAAGTTCGGTTCAGGTCCGCCCGACAAGTCCTTGAGTCGGCCGAACGAATCATTCTCCGCCAACAGGCCGGCGGTGGCCCGCGCAACCGTTCCGTGCAATGTCTCTTGCCGCGACCGCCCGCAACGCCTGGCCGACACTCAAAAACCGAAGGGCCGGAACCCCGGCCCTCTCCGCGTCCTGGACTACTGCGACCGCGGCACTTGCGGGTCCGAAGGCGGCGTCCCCGCAGGTGCCGGCGGTGCCGGTTCGCCCCCGCGCAAGCTATCGAGCAACCCCCCGCCGCCCTGGCCGAGCGGCGCACCCGGGGTCGGCACCGAGGCCGGCGCAGCGCCCGGAGCGACGATGGAGCGCGGCTTGCGCTCAAGCCCGGCCAGCACCGAAAGCAGCAGGCTGGTAACGAAAAAGCCCAATGCCAGAAAGGCCGTGGTGCGGGTCAGGACATTCGCGGTGCCGCGGCTGGTGAGGAACCCGCCGCCGCCGCCCATGCCGAGGCCGCCGCCCTCCGACTTCTGCAGGAGCACGACACCGATCATGGCCAGCACGATCATCAGATGAATTACGATAACGACCGTCAGCATTTGTACGTTCTCTTCAAGCCGCCAAGGGGCGCCGGGTGTCGATGGCGCCGCCATTCGGGGTCACATATAGGAGGCCGCGGCGGTCATTACACGATCCGCCCCGGCATTTCCAGCATGCCTTCTGCCTTTCCGGCCGTCCCGGGATGGTTCCCTCCCCGCTTGCGGTCCGCATGCGGGGAGGTCAGGGGGGTCAGGGGAAGGGTCGGGACGGGCTTTCCGCTGGAGGACCGCTGGCGAGCGCCCCTCCCCGACCCCCCAACCCTCCCCCGCAGGCGACGGCAGGGCGGGGAGGAAGCAAAGAAGCCGGTCGATCATGCGATTTGAAGCCGCGGACAAGTCCTAAAAAATGACCGTCGGCGGCGGCCCTGCGACGGTGCCGCCACAAACGATATGGCCGGGACAAGCCCGGCCATATCGATTCCGTGTCGGCAGAACGTGCCTCAGAAGTGATAGTTCAATCCGGCGCGGGCGAGGTTTTCGCTGAAATGGGTCGCGGAGACCACGGTCGCGCTGCTGAAGTTCAGGCCAGCGAGCGGATTGATCAGGTTGAAGTTGACGGTGGACGTGCCGAGGCCGACATAGAGGTATTCGGCCTTGACGCTCCAATTCTGGGTGAGCAGCCATTCGACGCCGCCGCCGATGGTCCCGCCGAAGCGCAGCAACGAGTCGGTGGCCGCAGCGCTGTAGAGCCCGGACCCGCACGGTATGGGTGCAATAGTATTATTGCAGTTCTGCGTGATGCTGGTGCTGAATTCCGTCTTGCCGTAGGC
>DASYNT010000333.1:0-8142 GCA_036008405.1 Xanthobacteraceae bacterium | reverse complement strand
AGGGTCTGCGCCACGCCCGATCGTACCGGGCCCGCTTGTACCAAACCCGCCTGCACCGAATCCGTCTGCGCCGAGTCCGCTCGCCCGGGGTTCGCTTGCATCAAGCCCGCCGCCTGGGGGTTGCGGATACCGACCCGCCAGGGCCGCCCGTCGGGATGGCGGCCGAGCGCCCGGACCTCGCCGAGATCGACGAAGGCGGTGGCGAAGCCCTCGTTGCGCAAGAGGTCGGCGCAGGCATCGGTGACGAAGCCCTGCGCCAGGCTGTTAAGCGTCACCGCCATGCCCGGGCGGGCGAAGGCGATACGCGCCGCGCCGATGTCGATGGCGCGGTAATCGACGAGGTCGCGGGCGACATCGCGGGCGCGGGCGAGCACATCGTCCTGGACCGCGCTGCGCGACCAGAAATGGGCCTCGTAGAGGCGCCACAGCGGCTGCACCGAAATATCGAACGCGCCCGCGCTCAATACCGAGAAGCACCGGCTCTCCTCCATGAGCCCGCGCAGCTCCGGCGAAGGCCCGGTCAGCGCGCCGGCGGCGTTGAGCCTGGTGATTTCGCTGTCCGCCCGGGCAAGGCCGAAGATGCGCTCGTAGCGCGCGATCTCGCCTTCCACCTGGCGGATGGCGCGCCGCGCGGCCGCCTCGTCGGTGTGCCAGAGCGACAGCTCGGCGAACGCGCCGAGCACCTCGCCCTGCCAGTCGAACAACCGGCCCGCGGGGGCGGTGGCGCGGACCGCCGCGATCATCAGCGGCAGCCCGGCGGCGGCCGCGACGATCCGGACCGCGCGCCGACGCGTCAGCCCGCGCAGGCCTGAAGTCGGTCTTTGCTGGGTGTCAGAGTGCTGCATATCAGACATGTTTCACCATTGCCGCCACCGGAACGGCCGGCCCTGAATCCGCGCCGCCCCGGCGCTTGCCTGCCTGTACCAGCGGCGGGCACCGCTTGTCGTCATAATACTCGACTTGGCAATCCAGGCACTGAAAACATTCCGCGGTGACGATCTTGCCGGAAGGCTCGATCGCCCGCACCGGGCACGAGCGCTCGCACAGCCGGCACGGGTTTCCGCATTCGGGCCGGCGCTTGAGCAGGTCGATGAGATGCAGCCGGTCGAGCATGGCGAGCACGCCGCCGAGCGGGCACAAGAAGCGGCAATAGGCCCGCTCGGAGATGAGCCCGATGGCGAGCAGCCCGCCGGCATAGAGCACATAGGGCCAGGCGCGGGTGAATTTCGATGTAATCGCCGTCTTGAAGGGCTCGATCTCGGTGGTCGCGCCGGAGCCGTCGATCGCGGTCAGCACCGCAACCAGCACCACCGCGGCGGTTATGTATTTGCCGAGCCACAGGCGCTGCTCCAGCGCCTGCGACGGGTTCCACTGCGGCAGTCCCGCCGCGCGTGCGAGCTGGGCGAGCAATTCCTGCAGCGCGCCGAACGGGCACAGCCAGCCGCAGAACACCCCGCGGCCGATCAGCACCACCGAGACCAGGGTGTAGAGGGCGATCATCACCATCAGCGGCTCGGCGAGATAGAAGCCGATGTCGACGCCGCGGAACGGGGCCTCGATATAGTTGATCACGTTGACGATGGAGAGCTGCACGCCGACGGTCCAGCCGAGCCAGACCAGCACGACCAAGAGGAATCCGTTGCGCACCAGACGGTGGGCGCGGCGCGACCGCGACAGCTGCGCCTGGAACGCGAAGATCAGAGTGAGCGCCGCCAGCAGCGCCGCGAGGATCGCGACATTGCCGCGGGCATCGCGCCAGGCCTCGACCCAGGCTGCGACCGGCGGCTGGTCCGGCATGAGAATGAATGCCGCGGGAAGGCGGAATTCGACCGGAAACGAAACGCTCACCGGGGAAGCGCCGGCGCCGTTCACCAAGAGCTCCAGCCGCCATGGCTGGAGCGGGTCGAATTTCGCATTGGCCGGCAAGGCGAACAGCCCGGCATATTGCTGCGCCCGGATGCCGTCGGCGGCGCCGGTGCCGAGCCGCTGATAATTGTCGTTGGCGAAGGAGAAGGTTTGCTCGCCCTGCACGACGCGAACGCGGTCGAACCTGAATCCTTCGGACTGGCGATAATGCCTGGTGCCGAGAAAGTCATAGGGCCCGTTGGAGGCAACGAAGACCGCCGGCGCGCCGCGCGGCATCCGGCCGCGGTACTCCTCGAAATTGCGCAGGCCGAGCAGGTTGCCGCCGACCGCGGCCGGGGTCAGCAGGCCGGTGAGCACCTCGATGTAGAGATCGTCGGGTTTGCCGAGGGCAACGTCGAGGGCGGCGTCCGCGGCGCCGGCCGTCTTGAGCGCCGCCGCCACCTCTCCCGACGTGATGCGGCGGCGCGCCACCGCGCCCTCGGCGACGAGTTCCTGCCACGACATCAGGCGAAAGCCGTCGACGTCGAGGGTCGGGGCGGTCACCACCGGGCGGGATATGCGCGAGCGCGCGACCAGCCGCGCCGAATCGAGGACGGCGCCGCGCATGGCGCGGCCACTGATGGTGGCGCCCTTGACGAAGTCCGGCGGCAGCGTCGCCGCCGACCCGCCCTGGAGCGGCGTTCCGGCCTGGCGGGCGAGGAAGGTGTCGAGCAGCGGCTGGCGCACCGGATCGTGATAGATGTAGGGCTCGACGTGGAACACCACCTTGGCGCCGGTGATCCGGCCGCCCATATCGACCCCGGCGATGACGTCGAAGGGGGTGGTCGAATAGCCGGGCGCGGCGACGATATCGAGGGTCGAGAAGATGTAGGCGGCGACCTCGCCGTCCTTGTAGGCGGCGATGGCGGGCGGCGTGCCCTCCTCCGGCCCCAGCCGCTCGGCGCCGGGAAACACCACCGCCATTACTTCCGGCGTCAGCCGTTCGCGCAGCTTGCCCTTCTCGGCGACGGCCGGCGTCGCCACGGCGAGCGCGACGAGTGCAGACAGCGCCAGCGAGAACGCCTCGCGCACCAACAAGGCCGGCCGCAGGCTCATTCGTTGCGCCGCCCGTCCGGCATGATGGCGGCATCGAAATTCGCGCCCTCCGTCTGGGCATCGGTGAGGATCGCGTTCTTCAGGTTGGCGCCCTCGAAGCTCGCGCCGCGCAGATCCGCGCCGTGAAAATTGGCCCCGAACAGGTCGACGCCGGCGAGCGTCGAGCCGCGCAGGTCGGCGCCGTACAGGTCCGCTTCGGGCATGTCGGAAAGGGTGAAATCGACGCCGCGAAGGTCCATTTCGCGCATCTTCTGGCCATCGAGCTTGGCGCTGCGCAGATTGGCCCCGGCGAGCTTCGCCCCGGCGAGGCGGGCGCCGCGCAGGTCGGTACCGGCGAGTATCGCGCCTTCGAGATTGGCCTGGTTGAGGCGGGCCTGGCCGAGACGGGCATTGATCAAATTGGCGCCGGCGAGGTTGGCGCTCGACAGGTCGGCTTCGTAGAGCAGCGCCTTCGACATGTCCGCGCCGTGAAAATCCGCCCATTTGGCGTCGATCCGGTTGAGGTCGGCCGCGACCAGCTTGGCGCCGGAGAGATCGGCGCGCTGCAACGAGCTGCGAAACAGGGTTGCGGCGGAGAGGTCGGCATTCTTCAGGATGGCGCGATCGAGCTTGGTGCGCTTGAAGTCGCGGTCGACCAGGCTCTGCCCGGACAGATCGCATTCGATGCAGGATTTCGCGGTGCCGGCGAGAAACGCGGCGACATTGTCGGGCGCAGCAATGGCGAGCGTCGCGAACGCGATCCCGCCCACGGCAATCCAGCCCGCCCACGGCATTCCAGCCCGCCTGCCCATCGCTCGCTCCCAGGCCTCGCCAGCCCGCCCGGGGCTCTCGATCGGCTCGCGGCTGCGATCTTGTTCTGAAGCGGCGACCGGCGCAAGGCCCGGGATGGCCCGCGACCAGAAACTTGACGCCTCCGGCCCCGGTCATTATACGTCCGCGGTCCAACTGAGCCCCGTTTCCACGCTCCGCGCGGGCAAGCGCGGGTCGATGCTTTTTCAGAGGTATGCCATGTCGCGGCGGTGCGAATTGACCGGCAAAGGCCCCCAGACGGGCCACAAGGTCAGCCACTCGAACATCAAGACCAAGCGGCGATTCCTGCCCAACCTCGTGAACGTCACGATGATTTCCGATGCGCTCGGGCGTTCGGTGCGGTTGCGGATATCCGCCAATGCGCTCAAGAGCGTCGACCACCGCGGCGGCCTGGACGCATTCCTGATCAAGGCGCACGACGCCGAACTGTCGAAGCGGGCGCTCGATCTCAAGCGCCAGATCGGCAAGAAGCTCGCGAGCGCCTGATCCGCCACGTTTGAATCCCAAGCCGGCATCGCCCAACCCAACCGGGGTAACCCCGGTGCTTCGATGGCACGGCATGAGTCCCATCGATAGCTCGGGGGATACTGGATGCCCGCGTGCGCGGGCATGACACCTGCAGGATGGGATTGAACCGTTGGAATCGGTTCCAGCCCGCGCGCCTCTCATTCCCCGACCAGCTTGAACTGCAGCAGGATGGTGCGCTGCAGGAACGAGAAATTGTCGTCCGACACCATCGTCAGGATGAGATCGCCCGCGGCGGTGCGGTGGGTGCTGATGCCTTCCATGTTGTCGATCTGGTAGCCCATGTCGGCGAAGAACAGGACCGGCCCGTCGACCACGGCCGCCGGCTTGATGTCGGCCAGCGCCAGCCGGCGCAGCCGCATGGCGATGCCTCCGCGCAGCAGGACAAACCGGCGCTCCAGCAGCAGAAGGTCGCCGCTCGGCAGCACGGTGCAGTCGCTGATGTCGAAATCGTCGCGGCGCTTGACCGTGAACTCGCCGGGCGTCGGGCCGCCGATCAGGAACGCCTTGAGATTGCCGGCGGCGTCGAGGCCGCGCTCGGAAAACGCAATCAGGGTGCCGGCGAGCTTGCTGCTGCGCGGCGCGAAAGCGAGCGCCTCGAGGCCCTTGTTGTTGGGCAGCGTCGCTATGCCGGGCGGCGTCGTGACCACCGCGGCGCGGGCGCGCACGCCGTTCTTGGCGAAATCGAAGCGGACGATGCGGTTGACCCGCTCGATGCCCACATAGAACACGCCGTCCTGCTCGGCGAGCGATTCGGTATCGTACCAGCCCCGCGCCGCCAGCGTATGGCCGTCCGGGCCGAGCATCGGCGCCATCTCGGCGTCGGCGATGCCGACCGGACGATCGCCGTCGTAGACGATGCGTCCGGTGAGCCAGTAACTTTTGTCGGAAAGGGAGACGAAATGCTCGCCGTCCGGCGCCATGCGGAGCGCGGACAGGCCGCCGAACTCGCCATAGGACGACGTCAATTCGAGGCCGCCGCGGAATATGAGCGGACCGAAGCGGCGTCGCTCGGGATCGCGCGGCAGAAACGCGTCGATCGTCCTGGCGTGCACTTCGATCGCGTGCGCTTCGATCGCCTGAGCCTGGGTCGGCTGCGCCTGGGTCGCCTGCGCCTGGACCGCGACCGCAGCGTCGTCGCGGCCGGGCTCGGCGGGCACCGGCGCCGCGAACATCAGCGCCGCCGCCATGGCCGCGACTGCGGCGACGGTGCCGGATATCGCGCCGCCGCGCGGCGAGCAGGCGCGGCTCGGTGCCCGGCCGGTCACGAGTGCAGCCGCCGCGCCGGGCGCCGCGCCGGCTCGACCGGGGGCGCCTCGTCGAACAGCTCGGCCAGCTTCTCGATCATCACGCCGCCGAGTTCCTCGGCGTCGACGATCGTCACCGCGCGGCGGTAATAGCGCGTCACGTCGTGGCCGATGCCGATGGCGATCAGCTCCACCGGCGAGCGCTGCTCGATCTCCTCGATGACCCAGCGCAGATGCCGCTCGAGATAATTCCCGGCATTGACCGAGAGCGTGGAGTCGTCGACCGGCGCGCCGTCGGAGATCATCATCAGGATCTTGCGCTGCTCGGTGCGCGCCAGCAGGCGCTTGTGGGCCCAGTCCAGCGCCTCGCCGTCGATGTTCTCCTTGAGCAGGCCCTCGCGCATCATCAGGCCGAGATTGCGCCGGGCGCGCCGCCACGGCGCGTCGGCGGACTTGTAGATGATGTGGCGCAGGTCGTTGAGGCGGCCGGGATTGCCCGGCTTGTTCTGGGCGAGCCAGGCCTCGCGCGACTGCCCGCCCTTCCACGCCCGCGTGGTGAAGCCGAGGATCTCGACCTTGACGCCGCAGCGCTCGAGAGTGCGCGCGAGGATGTCGGCGCAGGTCGCCGCCACCGTGATCGGGCGGCCGCGCATGGAGCCCGAATTGTCGAGCAGCAGCGTCACCACGGTGTCGCGAAAATTGGTCTCCTTCTCGCGCTTGAACGAGAGCGGATGCATGGGATCGACGATGATGCGGGCGAGCCGCGCCGGATCGAGCAGGCCCTCCTCCAGGTCGAACTCCCAGGAGCGGTTCTGCTGCGCCATCAAGCGGCGTTGCAGCCGGTTGGCGAGACGGGCGACGACGCCCTGGAGATGGGCCAGCTGCTTGTCGAGGTAGCCGCGCAGGCGGTCGAGCTCCTCCGGCTCGCACAGGTCCTCGGCGGCGACGGTCTCGTCGAACTTGGTGATGAAGGGTCGGTATTCGGGCCCGCGCGGCTCGTTGCGGCCGCCCTGGCGCGGGCGCCACGGCTCGGCGGCGTTTTCCGAATCGCCCATCTCGGAATCGTCGGGCATGTCGGCGGTCGGCGCATCGGTCGCCTCGGCGGCGCTGTCGGGCAGGTCTTCCGTCGCGGCGTCCGCCTGCTCCAGGCTCATGCGCTCCGATTCCTCGGATTCCGAGGAATCGCCGTCCTCGCCCTTCTCGTCCTGCCGGCCCTCCTCGTCGTTATCGTCGCTGTCCTCCTCGTCCTCGTCGCTGCGATCGTCGCCCATGTCGAGCGAGTCCAGGAGATCGTGGACGATGTCGCCGAACTTGCGCTGGTTTTCGATCTTGTCCTCGAGCCGGTCGAGCTCGCGTCCGGCCCGTCCCTCGATCCAGCTTCGCCACAGCTCGACGAGACGGCGCGCCGCCGGCGGCGGCGCCTGACCGGTCAGGCGCTCGCGCACTAGCATCGCCACCGCCTCCTCGATCGGCGCATCGGCGCGATCGGAGATTTCGTCGAACTTGCCGCGGTGGAACTTGTCGTCGAGCATCGCCGAGAGATTGTCGGCGACGCCCTGCATGCGGCGCGCCCCGATTGCCTCGACCCGGGCCTGTTCCACCGCCTCGAACACCGCCCGCGCCTGCTGGCCGCCCGGCATCAGGCGGCGGTGGATGGCGGTGTCGTGGCAGGCCATGCGGAGCGCGATCGCGTCGGCATGGCCGCGCACGATGGCGGCGTCGGCCGCGGTCATCTTGCGTGGCGGCTCGGGCAGCCGCGCCTTGCCGCCCACCATCCCCGGCCGCTCGGCGGCAAACGAGACCTCCAGCTCGGGCTGGCGCGCGATGGCGCGCAGGCACCCCGTCACCGCGCGCTTGAACGGCTCGGTGGGCGCCTCCTTGGCCGGGGTCTTGGTCTTGATGTTCGAGGACATCACAACGCCTTTGTCATCCAGACGCGGTCGTAGCCGGCTGGAAAGTCCTTCAATCGCCCAAACTCCCGATAGCCGAGCTTCTCATAGAATGCCGGGGCCTGGAAACTGAAGCTGTCCAGATACACATGACGCACACCTCGTTCACGCGCCTCCGCCTCGGCGGTCTGCATCAGCGCACTGCCCCAGCCGTTGCCGCGATGCCGGTCGGACACCCAGAGCAGGCTCACGAACATCCAGCCAAAAAACGTCTCCGCCGTCAGGCCGGCGACGATTTTTCCGCGCTGGCGAATCGTCACCGTCAATGGACGATAGTCCGGCTCTCCAACGGCGGCAGTGTTGTACGCCAGCAATCCCTTCCGAATTTCCCGCCGCGCGGGACCATGCACCTTTTCGATTCGGGGCGCGGGCATCTCGCGACCACATCAGCTCAGCGCCACGTTCACCGAGGATTCCGGCAGCTCCTGGCCGAAGCTGCGCTGGTAGAACTCGGCGACGATGGGGCGTTCCAGCTCGTCGCATTTGTTCAGGAAGGTGAGGCGGAAGGCGAAGCCGACATCCTTGAAGATGTCGGCGTTCTCCGCCCAGGTGATGACGGTGCGCGGGCTCATGACCGTCGAGATGTCGCCGTTCATGAAGGCGTTGCGGGTGAGGTCGGCGACCCGCACCATCTTGTTGACGATGTCGCG
>DASYNT010000332.1:0-26589 GCA_036008405.1 Xanthobacteraceae bacterium | reverse complement strand
GCCGCTGGTTTTTGCAGGCGAGGCGCGGCGCCTGAAGAAGCATCTGTCGCGGGTGGCGTCCGGGGAGGCATTCCTCCTCCATGGCGGCGACTGCGCCGAGAGCTTCGCCGAGCATGGCGCCAACAACATCCGCGACTTCTTTCGCGTGTTCCTGCAGATGGCGGTGGTGATGACATTCGCGGCGGCGATGCCGGTGGTCAAGATCGGCCGCATCGCCGGCCAGTTCGCCAAGCCGCGGACATCACCGACCGAGAAGCGCAACGGCATCGAATTGCCGAGCTATCGCGGCGACATCATCAACGCGAACGAGTTCACCGCGGCCGCCCGCACGCCCGATCCGCGCCGTCAGGTCGAAGCCTATCGTCAGTCGGCGGCGACGCTGAACCTGCTGCGCGCCTTCGCCCAGGGCGGCTACGCCAACCTCGCCAGCGTCCACGAATGGATGCTCGGCTTCGTCAAGGACAGCCCGCAGTCGCGGCGCTACACCGAGCTCGCCGATCGCATCTCGGAAACGCTCGGCTTCATGCGGGCGATCGGCCTCGACCTCGAAGGCCATCCGGAGCTGCGCACGACCGATATCTATACGAGCCACGAGGCGCTGCTGCTCGGCTTCGAGCAGGCGATGACCCGGGTCGATTCCACCAGCGGCGACTGGTATGCCACCTCCGGCCACATGGTCTGGATCGGCGACCGTACCCGCCAACTCGACCACGCCCATGTGGAATACTGCCGCGGCATCAAGAACCCGCTCGGCCTCAAATGCGGCCCGTCCTCGAAGGCCGACGAGCTGTTGCGCCTGATCGACGTCCTCAATCCCGACAACGAGCCCGGCCGGCTGACGCTGATCTGCCGCATGGGGTCCGACAAGGTCGGCGACCTGCTGCCAGCGCTCATCCGCGCGGTCAAGCGTGAGAAGCGCGAGGTCGTGTGGTCGTGCGATCCCATGCACGGCAACACCATCTCATCGGCGTCCGGCTACAAGACCCGGCCGTTCGACCGCATCCTCTCGGAGGTGAAGAGCTTCTTCGCCATCCACGCCGCCGAAGGCACCTATGCCGGCGGAGTGCACCTGGAAATGACCGGGCAGGACGTGACCGAATGCACCGGCGGCGCCCGCGCCATCAGCGACGAGGATCTCAACGACCGCTACCACACCTTCTGCGACCCGCGGCTCAATGCCGAACAGTCGATCGACCTCGCCTTCCTGCTGGCGGAACTCCTGAAGACGGAGCGCCTCGGCCGGGCGATGCCGTTGCCGGCGGCCGCGGGGCTGTAGCGGGGCTGGCCCGCTGGAGGGAGCGCAGGGGGGTCGTTTTAAGCCCGCCGCTCGGAGGCACGGCGGAATTCTGTGCCCCATCCGAAGGGGGGATTCGTTTTTTATGCAAAACAACCCCATGCAAAGTAGGTCGGGACATGCAGTGGGCTACCCGATTACCGGGCGGCAGGGCAGCGGTCAGCGCCGTAGCCCGCATCGGAGCGCGCTTGCGCGGAAATGCGGGGCTGCCCCCGGTTTCGCGAAGGGCTCAACCCGGGTTGCGGGACCTTGTCGTTGCGGTAGCCGCAAGAGCGTCTTCGCGACATGAGATACCCCCGGGGTCGCCCGAGAGGGCTCGCCCGGGCTACGGAACTGCGCGCCGCCCCGGAATGATGCCCGATCCGATTGCCCGGCGGCGGGGCAGGGGCTAGATCAAACCGATGAGTTCCAGCCCGCTCGACCGCCTCGCAATCACCATCGCCCAGCTCGATCCCGTAGTCGGCGACATCGCCGGCAATGCGGACAAGGCACGGCGCGCCCGCGCGGCATCCGCCGGCGACGGCGCCGATATCGTGGTGTTTTCCGAGCTGTTCATCTGCGGCTACCCGCCCGAGGATCTCGTGCTCAAGCCGGCGCTCCAGCAGGCGTGCCGGAGCGCGATCGAGGCGCTGGCCGTCGAGACCGCGGATGGCGGACCGGCGATGCTGATCGGCACCCCCTGGGTCGAGGACGGCAAGCTCTACAATGCCGTGGCCTTGCTCGACGGCGGCCACGTCGCCGGCCTGCGCTTCAAGGTCGACCTGCCGAACTACGGCGTGTTCGACGAAAAGCGGGTGTTCGCGACGGGTTCGATGCCGGGACCGGTCAATTTCCGCGGCGTGCGGCTGGGCGTGCCCATCTGCGAGGACATCTGGGGGCCCGAGCCGGTCGAATGCATCGTCGAGACCGGCGGCGAGATCCTGATCGTGCCGAACGGCTCGCCGTACCGGCGCGGGGTCGTCGACGAGCGGCTCAACGTGGCGGTGGCGCGGGTCAAGGATGCCGGCCTGCCCCTGGTCTACGTCAATCAGGTCGGCGGCCAGGACGAACTGGTGTTCGAGGGCGCCTCGTTCGTGCTCAACCCCGATCTCACCTTCGGCGCCCAGCTTGCCTCGTTTCGCGAGACGGTGGCGACGGTGGTGTTCGAGCGCGGCGCCGACGGCTGGCGCTGCAGCGGCGGCCCGCAGGCGAAGCTGGAGACCGGCGACGCGGCCGATTACGCGGCCTGCGTGCTCGGCGTGCGCGACTACGTTGAGAAGAACGGTTTTCCCGGCGTCGTCATCGGCCTGTCCGGCGGCGTCGACTCCGCGCTGTGCGCGGCGATGGCGGTCGATGCGCTGGGCGCCGGGCGGGTGCGCTGCGTGATGCTGCCGTACCGCTTCACCTCGCAGGAATCCCTGGACGATGCCGCCCGGATCGCGAGCGCGCTCGGGGTCCATTACGACATCGTTCCGATCGCCAGCGCGGTCGAGGGCCTGGAGCAGGCGCTGGCGCCGCTGATGGCCGGGCTTAAGCGCGACGTCACCGAGGAAAACCTCCAGGCGCGGGTGCGCGGGACCATGCTGATGGCGATCTCCAACAAGTTCGGCCTGATGGTGGTGACCACCGGCAACAAGTCGGAAATGTCGGCCGGCTATGCCACGCTCTATGGCGACATGAATGGCGGCTTCAACCCGGTCAAGGACCTCTACAAGACCGAAGTCTACCGCCTGTCCCGCCTGCGCAACGGCTGGAAGCCCGAAGGCGCGCTCGGGCCGTCCGGACGGGTGATCCCGGAGAACGTGATCGTGCGCCCCCCCACCGCGGAACTGCGGGAGAACCAGACCGACCAGGACTCGTTGCCGCCTTACGACCTGCTCGACCAGATCTTGGAGCGACTGGTGGAGCGCGAGCAGCCGATCTCCGCCATCGCCGCCGCCGGGTTCGATCGCGACCTCGTCCAGCGCATCGAACGCATGCTCAACATTTCCGAATACAAGCGCCGCCAGGCCGCACCCGGCGTCAAGGTGACGCTGAAGAATTTCGGCCGCGACCGCCGCTATCCCATCACCAACCGGTTTCGCGACCCCGGCCTGGCCGTGCCCGCCGCCGCGACCACCGTGAGGGGCGTCGCGGCGAAGAGCGAGTCGATCGATTTCTAAATTTGGGCTGGCCGGGCGCGGCTGGCGCGACCTTGTGAGATCGATCGGCTACGGCGGGCCAGCAGCTGCAACCTGACCGCCGCTCCCACCATCCAGCACGCTGGCCATCACCAGGCGCGTGCTCGCGTAGATTCCGGGGGCTTCGCTCTCGCGCGGCCCGCCGACGCCGAGCGTCATGTGCGCGCCAAATCGGGTGCGTTGCAGGCGCAACCACTCCGCAATTTGCGCCGCCGCATCCGGCCGGCTGACGTCGATGACGAGAAGCGGCTTGCCATAGTAGTCGGCCCATTCCCGGGCGCGCCTCGTTCCGTCGGAGACTGTGAGGCCCCGGCGATCGGCGATGATGAGTATTGCATCGCTGTCGCGCACGTTCCATTCGGTACGCTGCTCGGGTTGAGAGGTCGGGGTTTCCCTCAGATTGGGATATTTGTTCAGGAGACCGGGCTGGTCGGGAAAGTCCTCGGCCCAGCCGCCCTTTGGGCACCAGCCGCCCCAGGACATTCCGCGCTCGATCGCGACGTCAAGCGCTGCACGGTCTACGCCGGTTTGTCCGCCGCTGATGATCTTCATGGCGCATCATTGCCGCAGGGTGGAGTGCGATCGCCGCGCAGAGGGGGTCGGATGCGTCAAGAATTCGTCCGCCAACAATCAATTCAGTTTTCGTCCCCTCTCCCGCTTGCGGGGGAAGGCCCCGCAAGCGGGGGAGGGAGCAGAAAAGCCGTTCGTTCACGCGAATTGAAGCGATAATTCACGGACGAATCTTGACCCCGCCCGGCAATGCCGGTCCCCAAACGGGCCGGCATCCTGCGCCGCCGGCACGATCCCTATTGCGGAGGCAGCGAGCCGAGATAAGAGGAAATCGCGATGATGTCGTCGTCCGACAGATTGGCGACGACCGGCTTCATCAATGCCACGGCCTTTCCAGCGCTGGAGCCATGGCGGATATCGAACAGCTGCCGTGCGACATACAGCGGTTGCAGCCCCGCGAGCCGCGGCACTTCACCGAGGCCCTTGAGCCCCTCGCCGTGACAGACCGCGCATTGCACCGTCTTTCCGGACGCTGCGCCTTTGACCAGCTCTTCGCCTCTGGCGATGCTGCCGGGCGGCACATAGGCGATGAAACCGGAATGCGGGTCGCGGATTTCCGTGCGGAACGGATCTGCGGGGATTTCGAGAATGCGGTGTCCGATCGGCTCGGTACCGCCGTCGGGATGGAGCTGACGATGGCGGCCCGCGGTGGCGATGAACGTCTTCGGCGGCGTGGCCGTCTCGATCACCTTCACCCATGGGGCGGGCTTCAAGGCCGCGAAGTATTCGGCGGCCTGGCGAACGTCCTCGTCCGACGTGGCCTTCGCGATCGGACCCATGCGGGCGTCGTCCAGGCGCGTGCCCGCCTTGTAGTACGCAATCTGCCGGATCAGGTACTCGGCAGGCATGCCGGCAATGTCGGCGGCTTCGGGATGGCCCTGGCCGGACATCAGGTGGCAGGAGCCGCACGCAAACCTGATCCCCGCGCCGCCTGCGACCGATCGCGGCGCGGCGGGGTGTTCATCGGGAAACCAGTCCGGCGGATTGGTGTTCCCGGCGATCTTGGCGGCCTCGTACTCCCTCGCGCTGCCGGGCGCCCTCACGATGCCTTCCGGCCGCACCGCGGACGGCTGGATCTTGTCGGGGATGTTGAATGCCCAATCGGGGAGTCCCGCAGGGACCGCGAGGGCCTGCGCATGGAGTTCCCGCACGGTGAGAGGCGCGGCGAGGGCGCACACGAGGACGGCGATGCGGACGGAGGTGTCTGGTCGGAGGATCAGGTGGATCACGGCGGATCTCCTCGCTTCTCGATGAAAGCCGGCTGCAAGTTATCCCGGCGAGGGTAGTGACGTCTACCAGGAGCCGCAAGACGACAGCCGCAAGAGCGGGACGATCCGGACCCGGCTCGGACATGCGGCACGATCAAGCCATATCTATCGTCGCCGGTCACGGCAGCGGCGGCGTGCTTGCCGGTGGATGACGATGCCGGGTCGCCTGCTCGTAACTGTAGGCGATCTTGAACAGGGTCGGTTCGCTCCATGGTCGCCCGAGAATCTGGAGGCCGGCCGGCAGCGCGCCGCGGGCGAAACCCATCGGGACGGTCAGGGCCGGAAAGCCGGTAGGCGGCGCAACGCGTGGGCTGTTGTTGCCGGGCGGCGTATTGAGATCGCCGATGAGCCGCGGCGGAAAATTCCACGAGGGATAAACGACCGCGTCCAGCTTTGCCTCGTCCATGGACTTGAGCACGCCTCGAGCAAGGCGGCGCTCCGTCTCGGCCACCGCCTGGCATTTCGGATTCAGGTCGGGCGGCAGATCCGATGCGGCTTGCGAGGCGAGCAGGGCCTTCTCGACCGACGGATGAAATTTTTGCGAGGCCAAAATGTCATCCAGGCTCTTCATCGGCGCATCCGGCCCGAGGTGCGCCAGATAGGCCTTGAGGTCGTGCTTGAATCGATTGCAGTCGCCGAGCGCTGCGGCCGGAATATCGTCTATTTCCGCCACTTTGATGCCCTCTACGATCTCCGCTCCCTGTTTTTTCATGTCCGCAAGGGCGGCTTCGAACAGCTTCACGATCTCGGGATCGGCGTCAGGCTCGGGGTAAGGCCCGGTCAGGAGCTGTCGCAGGACGCCGATTCGCGCCCCCTCGAGCCCATTTCTGTCGAGCGAAGTCAGGTAACTGTCGGGCCGCTTGCCCTGGGCGGATGACGTCACGGGATCGGCAGGATCGGGACCGGCAATGACGTCGAAAACGGCCGCAGCATCGGCGACGGTCCGTGCCATCGGGCCGCCGATATCCCGATGAAGCTGCCGCGGCACGATGCCGTCGCGGCTCGTCAACCCCATGGTCGAGCGGATTCCGACGAGGCTCGTGTGGGACGAAGGCCCACGGATCGAATTGCCGGTGTCCGTCCCGAGGCCTGCGGCCCCGAAGCTGCTGGCGACCCCTACCGCCGTCCCCCCGCTCGAACCCGCGGGAACGCGGTCGAGCGCATAGGGATTGCGCGTGTAGCCGGGCAGCAACGAGCCAACCGTCTCGAATGGGCTTACGGCGAATTCCGCCATGTTCGACTTGGCGAGCACGATCGCCCCCGCCTCGCGCAACTTGCGGACCTGATAGGCGTCGTGCGGCGGCATCGAATCCTTCAGGCTGAGGGAACCCGCCGTGGTGGGGAAGCCTGCAACGTCGTAATTGTCCTTGATGATCATCGGGACGCAGTGCAGGGGACCGACGAAGCCGGAATTGGCGAAACGTGCGTCGAGCAGGTCGGCGCTCGCCAGCGCGCCGGGATTGACGACGATGATCGCGTTGAGTGAAGGCCCCTTCTTGTCATACGCTTCGATGCGATCGAGATACATCTGCACGAGTTGCCGGCATGTGAGGTCCTTGGATTGGATTGCGGCATGGATGTCGGCGATCGTCGGTTCCTGCGTCGACAGCAGACGGAATGCATCAGCATCGGTCGAGGTCGCCAGGAGCAGCGGCGCAATTGCGATCAACGCTGCAGCATTCGAAGAAACACATCGCCAATTCATGGGGGACCTCCCGACAGAACAGAAGCGCGTATCACAAGAGCTCTCGTCATCAAACATTGCCGATTGATTTCGGAACGTTGGTCCGCCGATTGCGACCCCATTGCCCGCTTGGCCCTGCTGTTCCGGCACATCCCACTGGCAGCGCTTGAAGCAGGTGCACGATCAGAGGGGGCGCAACGACCGAGGCGGCTCCCGACCGCGGAACAGCACGCCGTGGCATCTGGATGTCGGCTTACGCCTGCTCACGGCGCCCGAGGGCGGGGTTCAGTTCGACCGGCTTGCCGTGCGGAGTATGTCGATAGGCTTCCGCCCACGCCTTCTTGCGTTCGTGCATGGCTTCGCGATCGGTCAGGCCCTTTGCGGTCACCAGCTGTTCCAGGGCCGCGAGCCAGAATTCGTAATAGCGGGTGCCATCATCCGGCTCGCCGCGATCGTCGGCGGCCTTCAGTTCATCGGCGAGCGTGGCGGCCCATTCCGTCCAGGTGAAATGCCCTTGCTCGGACAGCTTGACCGCGAGGGCGAACGCCTGGGCCTGCCACGGTTCGGCAAACACCGGGCCGCCATCGTCGCGCGGAAGGCGCGGCAATGCGGCCAGTCGTTGCGCCGGCACGGCGGGATCAGATCGGCTCAAGATAGTCCTCACAGAGATCGAGATAAACGGCATCATGCGGTGCGGCCTGTTCGCCCCACAAATCGCGCGCGGCGAACCGAACGGAATACAGATGCTGCGGCTTCTCGCCCTCGGAATAGGCGGCAGTGTCCTGAAAAACAAAGACCCCGTGGCCACGATCGATGGTGCCGGATCTGCCCCGCACATAACGCGGCAATCGCGTGTGGGTGACCGGATTGATGTTGCGCGCGCGGACGTGCTCTCCCACATTGAACAGCGGCGAGGTACTTGCGTCCCGTCGCGTCGGCGCTCCCTTGGCAATCCATCCCGGCACGTCGGCCGCGATGAGCGCGAGGGTCGATGTCGGCGAGCCTTGCGCCGGCTTGCCTGTCTCGATCTCGTCGCGGGTAACGAGGCTGCTGGCGACCAGCCGCTCGATCAGCGACGTCAGCCACAGCTCGTAGTACGTCATGCTCAGGTACTGGGCATGCGGCAGGCTCTCGATCGGGGGACGAAGGCCCAGCCGGAACCTGCCGGTCGCCTGCAAGGCGCGCATCATCGCCATCACTCGCCCTTCCCAGGGAGAATGGAAAACCGGCTCGCTCTTCTCGTAGCGGATGGCGCCCATGTCCTGCATGCCGCCCATGTCGTGGATCCCGTTCATCCGCGGCCTCCTTCTTGCGCTCCCTTTTGGGGCGGCACGGCCTTGGCGACACCGATCATCGAGTCGCGCGTGACCAGTGCGGCCAGCGCATCCTCGCTCAGCCCCTCGGTGCCGACCGGTCGTTCGGGCAAAACGAGGTACCGAACATCCGCAGTGCTGTCCCAGACACGCACCTCGACGTCATCCGGTATCTCGACCCCGAACTCGCGCAATACGCCACGCGGGTCGATGACCGCGCGCGATCGATAGGCGGGCGATTTGTACCACACCGGCGGCAGGCCGAGCGTGGGAATCGGGTAGCAGGAGCAAAGCGTGCAGACGACGAGGTTGTGTACCCTCGGGGTGTTCTCGACCACCATCATGTGTTCGCCTTGCAGACCGGTATATCCCAGCTCCGCGATCGCCCGGTCGGGATCGGCCAGCAGTCGCTGCCGGTAGGCGGAATCGATCCACGCCTTCGCGACCACGCGCGCGCCGTTGCGCGGCCCGATCTTGTGTTCGTAAAGATCGACCAGTGCATCCAAAGCCGCCGAATCCACCAGGCCTTTCTCGACGAGCAATGATTCGAGCGACTTGACCCTGAGCGCCGGATCGGAGGGCAGCGCCTGATGATCGTGTCCGTCGTCGGCCGCATGGGCCAGGTCCTGGGTCACTGCCGCGCCTGTCGCGGCGACGGTGGACGCCAGGAAACCGCGTCGCGTCGTATCCATGAGGCCCTCCCAGCGCGAACCCGATGCAATGTTCGCTGCGGCGAACGATACACCCGATTTTCCACACCCACAAAAGGCTGTTCCATGGCGCCTCTTGGCCCGAGGCCAGGGCCATGGTCACCCGCCACCGCAGCCGGTCTCTGGGGACGCATGTGTCGGCGCCGGCGGCGAAACTCGGCGTCAGCAAGCGGACTCAGAGGCGACATTGGCTCGGTTCGTGGCTAACACCAGATATGACCTATACCGAGGCCGGGAAAGTTGTCGATAGCACCGCATGGGCGTACGTTCTCGCAGGCTTGCGTGAGTGCCTGATGAAGCTCCGATGTGGCTTGCGGATTGGTCCCGGCGCTGAGGCCGTCGTATGAGGCGAACCATGCGGTGCCGTCGGGCAAAAGGACGAACGAAGTCCCGCGCGCCTCGTCGATGGGTCCGCTCGCGGCGTCATCCTGTTTCCAATTGTGCCCGCCGGAATGCAGAAAAATCGGCCCTGGGCTTTCGATAACGACACCCAGCGTATATGCGGTTGTCCGCTTGGCATCCATCCATTTGCCATCAGGCGCGCAGAGGAACTCGGCCACATCGTCCGTAAACAGTCTTGGTGGCCTGAGATGCAACAAGCGGATGAATGCCAAGTACTCCGGGCCGGACAACGCCCACCCCCCGGCTGCCTGCATAATGCCGCCCCAATCGGCATCGAGTCTCGGGTTTGTGATACCGGCGATCGCAAGAACGCGGATGGCACAGGCTTCCTCGTAGCGTTCGACGCCCAGAGCTTCGATGATTTGTCCCAGCAGCAGATAGCCCATATTCGTGTACTCGAACGCGACGCCCGAATCGCGCGAGAGGCGGGATTCGAGAATGCGCGGCATCAGCATTTCGATCTTGGCCGCGCGCAGAGGGCATTCCCGCAAGAGCTGAACCAATCCCGGGGCAAACAGGTTGTCATCTGTCGCGCGCGGAATCCCGCTGCGGTGACTGAGGAGCTGCGCCACAGTAATACGTCCCAGCCGGTCATCAGCCGGTTGACCGAACTCGGCGAATGCGTGCGACAGATGCGGGCCGATAGGATCGTCGAGCCGGAGTTTTCCTTCCCGAATCAAGCTAGCGATGGATAACGCGGTAATAGCCTTCGACAAGCTCCATAAGGGCACACGCTCATTGACACCACGCCCTCCGTAGCCGGCGGCGCTCACCAAGCGGCATTCACACATGACCGCGAGGCTGCCGCGGGTCACGCCGTGCGCCGCCATCCACCGCTGCATGATCAGGTCAAAGTGTCCCGCGTAAGCAGGTAATTTGAGATCGTCCAAGTCTGAAACCTTTCCAATGACTACGGGCGGCACGAACGGACCAATATTCTGATACCGGCCGATGAAAAGTTGGCTCGGTGTTTGTTCCGCTTGCCGGGCACGGCTTCGGCTAGGCGGCGCGGCGGTCATCCTTCATCAGCGCAAGAATCTTCACAATCCGCTCGGTCGCATTGCCGGTTTCGAGCAGCTCCTGCCGCTGACCGATCTCGATCGGTATTAGAGTCGCGATAGCGTCGGCGAGCATGCCCGGCTCTCGTATGTGCGGCAGGCGGCTGTAGGGCGGCGCGTCCAAGTCGACGTTGAGATAAGCCCGGAAGCGTTGGAGCACGGTCCTCACAAGCGTTTCCCCCAGAGCCGCGTCGCCGGACGACTCCGCGAAAGGCGCGACTTTCGCTGCCAGTATCTCCCCGTCCACGACACGAGTGAGGGTCGCTCGTTCGGCGCACTTGACGATGATACGGATATTGGTGTCGGCGAGGGTTATAAGATCAATCACGCTCGCGACCACCCCGACGGCGTAAAGCGCCTCCTGTGTCGGGTCATCATCGTCGGCCCGGCGTTGTGTGACAGCGAAAATGCGCCGATCCGCCGCCATCGCACATTCGAGCGCACGCATCGTCTTCGCACGCCCGGCGTAGATCGGCACGACCATATGCGGAAACAGAACGATGTCCCGTAGCGGTACGAGCGGCAGGTCGGCGCCGGCTGGCAACGGTATGGCCGGCACGTTCGCCTCGATCCTTATGGGCGTTCGATCGGGCTCCGCCTGAATCCTGGCGCTCAGCACGTTCCAGTCGTGAAAGCCAAGGATTTTGGCTGTCAGCTCCAGGCTTTCGCTGTGGGTAAGGGATACGGACTTTTGCTTGAAAGCTTCGCGCAGTGTCTGCGCCATAGCCTTCGCGTCGCGGAAATCGCGCATGGAACCTTTCCTTTGCTGTGGCGAATTCGATCGTCAGGCGCTTGCGTTGCTGACTGGTTCGCCGGGCAAAGGAAGCCTGACGCCGTGCGATACGTTCACCATACCCGAAGGAGGTGCAAGCAGCGGGGGTCGTATCTACCCGCGAAAATTTAATCCCACGACCGGTGCGCATGTCAAGCTGCGACGGTCTGCTCGCCTCAAGGGAGATTCGTGGCGCCATGGCACACCCGTCGCCGGGGTAGTGCCAACGGCCGCCGACGAATGCAAGCATCGGAGAGGGGGACGCTACCGCGTCGGAATGAAGGTCGGGCCGACCGCCCGCACGGTGCGTTTGGCCGGATCGGCATCCGGCACCGAACCGGTTGCGGCCGGGGCGGCGGCTGCGACCGGCGGGACCGCCGAGGTCGGCGCGGCTGCGGGCGGCGGACGCTTGGCGTCGGTTCGCGCCGGGGCCGGAGTGCGGCCGGGCGGATCGTTGCTGCGCGGCTGGTTCATCGCCTTGGCCTTTTCCTCGGTCACCACGATATCGCCGCGCTCCACCGTGGAATCCTTGATCTGCCCCAGCGCGTCGGCCCAGCTCTGGCCGGGCAGGCGGCAGCTGCAGGACGGGTTGAATTCGCGCCGGTACCGGAAGGCGTTGGGCATGTCCTTGTAGAGGCGGCCGTTATTCGCGACCGCCTGGGCCACGTCCTCGCCGGGATTGCGGTGGGAATAGAGCACCGCCTCGGTGGCGGGGCATAGCTTCTGGCAGGTCTGCTCATCGTCCCCGAACCGGGTCGAGGAGGTCGAATTGGAGATCGGGAAGTAGTAGCCGTCGCAGGTGCGCACGCACAGGGTGCGGTATCCGCCGGCGCCGACCTGGGGATAATCGCCCGGCGCGGGCGGCGGGATGTTGGTATTGGGCCCGCCGAACAGGGTCTCGAAGAAGCCGCGCTGCTGGGGCACCGCGGCGCGATATTGCGGGCCGCAATTGTTCTGGGCCAGCGCCCCGATCACGGCCTGGCGCTGCATGTCGTCGTCGCCGCCCCGGCGGGTGCGCTGCAGGTCGGCAAGGGTGCGGTCGATAGTGCCGCGCATCTGCTGGATCTGTCCGCCGAGCGCGCCGCATTGCGGCGCCTGGGTCACGAAGATCGAGAACAGGGTGACCGGCTGGCAACCCAGCCGCTGGTATTGCGCCTGGACCCGCTCGAGGTCGCCCTGTTGCTTGCTGAGCGATTCGTCGATGCGACGGGCCTGCTCGGCGCGAGCGGGATCGGCGCCGGCGCGATCGATAGCGGCGAGCTGGCCTTCGAGCCGCACGCAGACGGGGTTCCCGGACGCCCCAGGCGACGGCAGCGCTTGCGCCGCCGCCACGGCCGGCAGGCCAAGCAGCATCAGAGCAACCCCAGCCCATCGTCGGCAGCAGCTTGAAATCATGTCAATTTCGCCTCGTCAGGCCGTCCGCGATCCGCACGGTTCCGTTAAGCCGCGAAAACGTGACCAAATTAGGTAACCGCCAGACCGATCCCAAGATTTGCATTGCGAAGGTCAGGAATAGGCCAGCCAATTCATTTGCTGAACGAACCACGCGGCCGCGGGGTGTCTCCGTTCGCAGAAAAATCGCCTTTTTGTTCGAAAAATAAATGACTTGGATCCTATTTTGCGGCAACAAGCTCGCCCGCGTGGGAATCATCTCAAGTCCACAAGTTCCACGAAACAGCGTGAACCAGCAAGTCCGCCGCAAGGGCGGTCTCGGTTTGAACTTCCGAGTGCGACCTTCGCCGCGCCGCACAGTCTCAGCGGCGATGTGGCGTGAATGACCAGTCGAGTGCGCAACGGGCTTGGCCCGCACACACACCTTACACCGCGCGGGCTACTCGGCGTGAATGCGGTTGGGATCGATCGGCGTCACGGGATAGACACGCGCCTTCTTGTTCTCGTCGGCGACCGCGCGAAACCTGAGCACTGTGTCGTCAATCCATTTTGGTGGATTGAGCTGGCGTCCGATGAAGGCGAACGCATCGAGCGAACGCGGTACCAGCGAGGCGCCAACATGGTCGGCACCCTTGACCAGGCGATATTCATGGCTGATGCCGGCGTCGAACAGCACGCGATGAACGAACTCCGTGCCCTGGTCGATATAAAACAAATCCTGGTCGCCGACCTCGAGATAGATGCCGAGACCCAACAGGCGCGAAGGGTCCCTCTTGATGATGGTGGCGGGATTGTTGGCTGCCCAATAGTCCTTGTCGAACGGATCACCGTAAATTCGCAAGAGAAGAATGCGATCCTGGAGGCCGGCGCCGTCGGGCCGCCCGATTTTGTCGCGCAGTGTGATGTCATCATATGCCAGAGCGGGCTCGATGGCCGGTTCCTGGCTGGCCACCGCCTGGAAGACTTCCGGATACTTCACCGCCATGCGCAGCGAACCCAAGCCGCCCATCGAGATGCCCGTGATGAACGTGCCCTCGCGACCCGTACCACGTTGAAGTTCTTGCGCATGAAGGGCAATAAATCCTTCATCACGAAGTCTTCCCACTTCTGCGAACCGTCCTTGAAATTCACGTAGAATGCGCGGCCGGCAGACGGCATGACCGATACCATCGGGGCGACCAAGCCGTTTTCGATCGCCTGATCGAGCAGTCCACCCATGCCCCCGCCCACCGACAGGGCTCGGAAATTTTCCATGTCTTTGTTGGAGCCGCCGCCACCGTGAAGCTGAATGAGGAGCGGATAGCGCTCCGCGCGGTTCGCGTCATAATTCTTGGGCAGGTAATAGGTGATTGGTACGGCGTTCGCCTGGCCATGGCGAGGAGCCGGAGATGGGACGTTGGTGCTCGGCACGGTGGCGTCGGTAAGAGTGCCTTCCATGGCGCGTGCGGGTGTCAGGGTTACATATGCCATGAAGAGAAGGGTTGCCGCACGCGTTACAAGGCCAAGGGCGGCGGTTTGTAAGGATTGGCGACGCTTCATGATTTGCTCCCCGGGAGGCGCCACCACCCTTGTGCTATTCGTCAATGCCGCCCGCGAAAATGGTGGTTCCGTAAGTGCTCGCCCGCCGTCTGCATCAACGCGACCCGTATACTTAGGGACACCCCGCTGGTAGCTCGCTTCGAGTTCTTTTGTCCAGGAAGAGCGGTGATTTCCGGTCTTGGTCCAGGGCGTCGTTTGCTGCGCGGCGGCGGCCAGATGATTGAAAACTCAAACTGAGACACGCCCCCGAACACCATCAAAGGCCATCGGGCATGCCGCACGGCGCGAGCGATCATTTCTGCAGCCGCACCAGTTCCGCCACCTGTTCCTTGGTGAGCGGCGTCGAAATGAACTTCAGCGTCACCGCTTCCGCCAGGAGCGAATCCATGCCGTGAATCGCATCCGGCTCGACCAGTGCGCGCGGGAAGAAATCGTCGCGCACGCGCCGCGCCACGGCTTCCGGCACGCCGGCGAATTCGGCGTAGTCCTTGATGACCTGGGGATTGTCGCCGTACATGTAGGCGACGGTGTCCCGATAGGCCTTCATGAAGCGCTCGAACACGTCCTTGCGCCTGGCCAGCGTGTCGGCATTGGCGACCACCACGCGGATGGTCTGGCCGCGCACCATTGCCGCGTCGGTGGCGCGGGCGACGACGCGGGTCTTGCCGTCGTCGATCTCCTTGAGGCCGAACGGCGGCGAGGCCCAGCCGACATCGACCTGGTCGGTCATGACCGCGGTCAGGGTCGAGGACGGATTGCCGGTCGTGATCGCCTTCACCTTCAATTTGTATTCGTCGATGAAGGCGCGCACGACCGAGTGGGTCGACGATCCCGCGGAGGAATAGGCGATGGTGTTCTTGTCGGTGAGATCGGAGAGCTTCCTGATCGGCGACGAGGTCTTGGCGTACCAGTAGTCGGCGGCGCCGGTGGCCTCGGCGGCGATGATGCGCACCGGCGCGCCCTTGGCGAAGGCGGCGATGGCGCCGATCGTGCCCACGGCGACGCCGGCATCGACGGCGCCGGCGATCACCGGCTGCAGCGTCTCGCCGCTGCCGGCGGTATAGATCATCTCGACGGTGATGCCGTGCTTCTTGAAGACGCCGGCCTTGCTGCCGAGCTGGGCGATCGAGGTATCCCAATTGCCGCGCTGGCCGATCGCCAGCTTGACGACATCGTCGGCGCGGGCGGGGAGGGCGCAACCGAGCGCGAACGCCGCGGCGAGCGCCAAGCCGGCAAGCCTGTTCATGGGGTCCTCCTGGTGTTCGTTCTCCGCGCGCCGATGGCGCCACGAAGCTTCATTTGCGCATGGCCGTGTCCGAAAAGTCTGCAACTTTTCGGGGGCTTACACTAGGCCCTGTTTACATTCACCTTGCGGGAGGACGGTGGCAACGAAAATCCTGATAGGACGGTGCTGATGGTGTCAAACATGACCCGTTTGAACCGGATGGCAGGAACCACCATCTTACTAGCTCTCGCATTCGATGTTGTGCCGCTCGCCTATGCGCAGCAACCTCGAGAGAGGTGCGATGCTGTGTCGATTGAAGCGGCTGGACAGTTCAGAATCAAGCAATCCAAGATTAAGAGCGCGCTAGCGACACGTAACCGCAATGGGGTTCCACCCTTCGTCGAGCTATGCCTCCCGGCAAAATTGGTTCGGACAATAACGATGTATTGGAGCTCATCGTCGTCGTGGATGCGCGACCAACCGCAACAGCTGATTGTCGAATTGTGCGCCAAGACCGGTTGGCGGGTTTTGTGACGTGTGCGCAAAGTGGCGTCGGTATCCTTCAAAGTCTCAGCGTCGTCGCAAAACTCACCATAAGTGCGGAAGTCAATTATGACAAAACAATGGCGGACGTCTTCTATTACTTGATAAATGATGTTTTTGATTGCGGACCAATTGGATCACATATTTAGCGGCGTTGGAGGTGAGTTCCATTCCGTCCCTGAGTCAGTTGCTGCTTTCGAAGGCTACGGGACAGTTAGAACTGTTATTGAAGGTGACGGCGCGGCATATCAGGTGCTCGAAATCCAGGGCACATACGTGAGTGCGAGCAACAATTGGAACAATGCTCTTTTCCGATGGTATGTTGATCCCAGTGTAATGACGAATCATCGGCTTTTGTACCTTACTGATTAACCGGAGGTGGACGTTCTTCGGAGGGCACATATTTATGTAACAAATTATGAAGTACACCCAAGAAACCGGCCGCCAAGGCCGCCGGCCGGCATCTCTTAGCGCAGAGTTGTGGCGATGACAAAAATGTATACGGTTTTGGACGGGCATGAATTTGAGCGGCGATTTGGTGATCTATACCGCTCGCTCTATCGCGACGTTAAACCATATCGTTCTTCCTTTCAGAGCCAGCAATGGTCATTCCTTCTAACGACAAGGAATTTCTTACGTGATAAGGAGAAATTTCGCGCCATGTGTGGGGCTGCCTCTTTCGTGCGTGAAACGGAAATTATAATTACCGAAGTGCAAGAGAGCCCATTTCACAGATGGACTGTAGTCCTTCCATACGACTACGATTGTTATTCGGCTGCTTTGCGGTCACCCGAATCGGGCGCGCTACTGGGAACGAACAAAGCGATCTTTGGGGGGTTGGGAATGTTTGCCGCCATCACGGATGAGGGCCAGAAGTTCATTCTAGGGTACACCATACTTGGTGGGGTAAAAGAGTTTGTGGACTCATGGGTGGAATCGATTGGGAGTATTGATCTTATAAGAGAAGAGTTCAAGAGGTCGCTCGACCTTCCTTCGTCTTGGTCCAAATCGAGGATGGATGAAGGTCTTAAGGCACGGCTCCTAAGTGATGTCGGATGGTGAGTGAAGTCGGATGTCGGAATCACGGTGTACTGTGCATTGATTTTGCCGCTGACCGCTCGCCAGGGGCGTGCGCGGCGGCCGCCTCCCGAAACATTCGGGATCGGAATTACAGTGACAATGATGCGGGCTTTGAATTCGGTACAAGATGGAAGTCCTATGCGGAGGTTTGATAAACCCGCCCTCCAGGGTCCACCGCCGCGATCACGCGTTCACGCAAGTCCTGAGAGTACGGCCTGGCCATTGTGTTCGCCCGAGCCGAATCAATCTTGCCCAATGGAATCACAACCCGGCCCGTGCGAGAGTCCCCCCGATTCCGCTAAACGTGAAGGTGCGCTAGCGTTGTCTTATTGCACGTGGTTCGGTTTATGAGACCGATCACATCGCACGGATGGAACCAAACCCCGTGGACCTCGTCCTGAGGAGCCGTGCGCAGCACGGCGTCTCGAAGGATGGCCACACGCGCTGCGGCCTGTGGCCGCCCTTCGAGACGCGCGCGAGAGCGCGCTCCTCAGGACGAGGTTCTTTGACGATGTCGATATGAACCTCGGAATCGTCGCACTAGCGTTGTCTTATGGTGCTCAACCCGCCGAGCCGGCCGACCAGCGCATTGGCGCCGATCGCCACCACGAACAGGACGATCAGCATCGCATACATTTGCGGCATGTCGAACAGGCTGTAGGCCTGGATGATCAGGAATCCGACGCCGCGGTTGGAGAGCTTGGTCTCGGCGAGCAACGTCCCGATGATGGCGACGCCGAGCCCGAGCCGCACCCCGTTGATCATGGGATGGCGCATCGCCGGCAGGTAGATCTTGGTGGCCATCTGCCAGGCATTGGCGCGGAAGCTCCTGCCGACGCGGATCAGCACCTTGTCGATCTGGCGCATCCCCGCCGCGGTCGAGAGCGCGATCGGGAAGAAGCAGGAGACCGCGCCCATCGCGACCTTGGAGCCGGGGCCGACGCCGAACCACATGATCATCACCGGAAAGAAGATGATCTTGGGCGTCGGGCCGAGATAGTAGAGATAGGGCTCGTAGGCCTTGGACAGCAGGCGGCTGGCGCCGAGCACGAGGCCGACCACGACGCCGGACACGCCGCCGATCAAGAGCGCGGTGCCGACCTCGCCCGCGGTCACCCCCAGGTTCCAATAGAAGTCGGCGGTCGACAGCAACTTCACCAGTGCAGCCCCGATCGCAACGAGGGACGGCACCACGTCGCGGTAGAGCAGGCCGGACCGGGCGAGGGCCTCCCAGAACACAAGCACGGCGGCAATGATCGCGATCCGGACCAGCGTCACCGGATCGATCCGCGGCGCCGGCGCCGCCTTCAGGCTCATTCGACCGGCGTCAGCCATCGCTCGACCCATTCCGTGAGAACGAAGAAGCACACGCTGACCAGGATCACGAAGCAGATCGCGGCATAGGTGCCGGGCAGATCGTAGCGCTCCGCGAGGTCGTTGATGAGCTGGCCGAGGCCGCCGAAATTGATCAGGAACTCGACGCCGACCACGTTGATCAGGGTGAAGATCAGGCCGAGGCGGACCCCCACGAAGATGGTCGGCAGCGCCGCCGGAAACAGGATTTTCAGGAACATCTGCGGCCCCGTCAGCTTGAGGCTGCGGCCCACATCGATGAGGACGCGCCGCGTCCCCGACAGGCCCTCGACGGTCTTGAGGATCACCGGCGCCAGGCCGGCGACGAACCCCATCATGATGATGGTCCAGGCGTTGCGCCCGAAGATCACGAGGAACAGGGGATACATCAGCACGGTGGGCGCCGACGCCAGCGCCGCCACCCAGGTTTCGGTCGCCCGGCGCAGCAGGTTCACGCGATAGAGCAGGATGCCGAGCGCCACCCCGACCACGGTGATCATCGCGCCTGCCGTGAAGGCCTCGAGGAAGGTGAGGCGAAAGCGTTCGCCCATATCCTCCTCGGCGATGACGCGCCCGAAGGCGAGCGCGACCTGCGACGGCAGCGGCACGATGAAGCGGTTGATGACGCCGATGCGGATCAGAGCCTCGACGGCGAGGATGGCGATGACGAGGGTGCCGAGGCCGAGCGCCGCCGGCGCCGCCCGCGAGCGCGCGATGGCGGCGGCGGTCACGGCGCAGGCTCCCCGCCGTGGAGCGCGCGGCTTTCGTCGTCGCGCATGCCGCGGCTCGCTTCTTCGCGCAAGTCGGCCCAGATCTGGGCTACGTAGCGGCCGAACGCCTCGCTCGACACGATTGCGGAGGAGCGTGGCCGCGGCAGGTCGATTTCCACGATGCGCTTCACCTTGCCGGGCCGGTAGCTCATCACCAGGATGCGGTCGGCGAGCTGCACCGCCTCGGTGATGTTGTGGGTGATGAGCAGCGTCGTCTGTGCCAGGTCCTGCTGGATCTGCAGCACCTTGTCTCCCAGCAGCAGCCGGGTCTGCTCGTCGAGGGAGGCGAACGGCTCGTCCATCAGCAGGATCTTCGGCTCCGAGGCGAGCGTGCGGGCGATGGCGACGCGCTGGCGCATGCCGCCGGAGAGCTCGTTGGGATAGCGGTTGTCGAACCCGGTGAGCCCGACCAGCGAGATGAACTTTTTCGCCTTCTCCAGCCGAGCGGTCTTGCCGATGCCGGCAATCTCCAGCGGAAAGGCGACGTTCTCGATCACGGTGCGCCACGGGAAGGTCGATTCCTCCTGGAACACCATGCCGATCGAGGGATGCGGCCCACGCACGGTTTCGCCGGCCACCGTAACGTTGCCGCGATAGAAGTCGAGCAGGCCGCCGACCACGTTGAACAGCGTTGACTTGCCGCAGCCGGACGGACCGATGACCGCGAGGAATTCGCCGGGCCGCACCGAGAGCGAGACATGGTCGACCGCCACCAGCGGGCCTTCCGGAGTCTCGAACTGCACGTAGATGTCGTCGACGACCAGAATGCCGGACCCGGCGCCGCGCCGGCCTTCAGCCGTCCGTTCCGTCAGGGCCGACCCGGTCGTCATGAACCCCTCTCGCCGCGTCCAACGCGGTTCTAGTTGCTCTTGCGCGCCATGGCGCCGCCAGCGTTGCGGGCGCCGTATCCGGGCTCGATGCGAACGTCGACCACGGCGACTTCGCCGGCATCCACCGCGGCGATTGCCTCGGCGAATGCCTTGGACATCGCGTCCGCCCGGGTGATCGGCCCGAAGCCGCGGGCGCCCTGGGCGCGCGCCAGTCCTGCCAGATCGATTTCGGGATCGAGCATCTTCTGGCCGATCCATTTGTTGTCGACGGGACGGTTGCGCATGATCGCCATCCGCTCCTGGTGCACCTCGTCATTGTAGAACGAGCGATTGTTGGCGACCACGATCAGGAGGGGGATGCGGTAGTGCACGGCGGTCCACAGCGAGGTGACGCTCATCAGGAAATCGCCGTCGCCGCAGATCCCGATCGGCAGCCGCCCCGATCCCTTGAGCGCGAGTGCGGCGCCCACGGAAATCCCCGGGCCGCCGCCGACGCCGCCGCCGCCGTCGGAGCCGACGAAGTCGAGCGGATGGCGGAAATGCCAGAACGAGGCCTGCCACGACAGCGGCAGATGGGTGAGGGTGACGCAGCGCTCGCCGACGGCGCCGCGCAGCGCATGAGCGAGGTCCTCGACTCCGAGCGCGCGCTCGCCCTTCTCGCCACCCTTCGGCTCATGGAGCGGCCGCGACGATCCGCCGGCGCCCTTCGCAAGGGCCGGGCCGATTGCGTGGAGCAGGGCGGTGGTCGCATGGTCGGGATCGGCCGAGATGAAGAGATCGACCGGGGGCAGGGCCTGGTAGTCCATGCTCCAGCCATTGTGGAGCTGGTGGTCGAGCGAGACCTGGATCATCTTGGCGGCGGGCGGACCGCCGAGCGGCTTCAGGATGCCAGCGAGATCGACCCAGTCGAGGCTCAGGATCACGTCGGCCTCCTTGAGAACGGGAGTCAGCTCGTCCTGGGTGAAGTTCATGGGCGCGTCGACATGAAGGGGATGGTCGGTGGGGAACGCCGCGCCGACCTTCAGGCTGGTCGTCACCCGGGCGCCGAGCGCCTCGGCGAGCGCAACCCGCTGCCGCCACGCCGTGACATCGCGGGAGACGCGCCCGGCCAGGATCACGGGATGTTTGGCGCGGGCGAGCCATTCGGCGGCCTGGGAGATCAGGTCGGCCGGGGCGGCATTGATCACCGCCGGCATGTAGCGCCCGGCGTCACAGGGCGGCAGCGGCTTTTCCAGCGCCGCCTCCTGCATCTCCGCATCGAGATTGATGTAGACCGGTCCCTGCGGGGCGGCGTTGCTCAGCCAGGAGGCCCGCAGCAACGCTTCGCGTGCAGCGGCCGGAGAGGCCGGCTGGTCGTCCCACTTGGTGTAGTTGCGCACGATCGCGCCCTGGTCGGCGGTGGTGTGAATCCAGTCGATCCAGGGCCGCCGCTTGGCGGCATCCACCGGCCCGGTGGCGCCGAGAATGATGATGGGCATGCGGTCGCACCAGGCGTTGAAGATCGCCATGGTGGCGTGGAACAGCCCGACATTGGAATGCACCGCCGCCGCCATGGCCTTGCCGGTGACCTTGGCATAGCCGTGTGCGATCGCCACCGCAGCCTCCTCGTGGAGGCACAGCAGCATCTGCGGCGCGGCATTGCCGATGTGGTTGACCAGGCTGTCATGCAGGCCGCGATAGCTGGCGCCGGGATTGAGCGCGATATAGGGAATGTCGAGGTCGCGCAGGACCTCGGCGACCACGTCGCTGCCGAAGCCGGCAACATTGGTCCCGGACGGGATCGGGCGTTCGACCGCCGCCGTGTCGGTCGTCTTTGCCGGGGGCTGCCGGCCGGGCGCCGCGGCTTCGCGTGTGGACATCGGGATGCTTTCTGGTCGGGGCGGGTCTGCGCAATGAGCGGGCCGTGATCCAAGCCGATCATGAGCTCTGACGCAACCGTGCCAGGACCTTGAGCCAGCATAGCCGCCTGAGCACGCGTTCGAATGCGACACGGTGGCGAATCTGTGGCCGGCGGGTCACACCACACCTCGAAAGCGCGGGGATAACCCGGCCGAATGGTTGATTTGATCGGTGGCGGCAGCCCACAGTGACGGGCGGCCGATTCGTGTCGCAAAGGTGACGTCTCGGCCGCGTAAGTGTCGTGTGGGGTAAGGCGTCCGGGCTTGGTCGTACCGCTTGAGGTCCGTGGGGTTGCTTCGTTGCTTTGCGAAATCTTTGTCGCGCAATGGGCAAGCGAGAATGGCAATGCTTGAATTCGATGTCGAAGGTTTCGTGGCCAAGATGGACCGCATGGGTCTCAAATTGACCGCGGTGCCGCTTGCCGACGGCAGATTTCGGCTCAATCGCTGGCGGACCATGCAGGCGTTCGAGCATTCCCAGCAGATCCAGGACCTCTGGAGCTCCCAGATCGGCACCAACCAGAACCGCATCGATCTGGTGGCTGTTCATCTCGTCCAGGCCGCCGCAGCGAACCCGAAACGACCGTCGTTCGGGCTCCCCAGACCACGGTGAGAATGGCCGGCCGGTGCCTGTTGGGCCTCGAGTCGATCGCCGAGCGACCGGTATCGTCGGCCGGTGCGGTACTGTTCTCCTGATGGCGCGGTCGTGGTAGATGCGGCGCAGTCCCTCGATATCGAGCCGCTGCGGCTGCGGGAGACACCGCGATGAAATTATACGACTACGCCCCTGCACCGAATCCGCGGCGCGTGCGCATCTTCCTCGCAGAAAAGGGCATCGCGGTGCCCGCGGTGCAGATCGACCTGCGCGCCTTGGAGCAATTCAGCCCGGCGTTTCGCGCCGTCAATCCGGACTGCACGGTGCCGGTGCTCGAGCTCGACGACGGCGCCCGCATCGCCGACGTGATGGCGATCTGCGTGTACTTCGAAACCTTGCGGCCGAAGCCGTCGCTGATGGGCGTCGGAGCGCAGCATCGCGCCGACGTCACGGCGTGGCAGCGGCGGGTCGAGCGCGAGGGGTTCTTCGCGGTCGTGGAGGCGCTCCGCAATGCCACGCCGGCGTTCAAGGGGCGCGCGCTGCCGGGGCCGGACCGCTACGAGCAGATCCCCGCTTTGGCCGAACGCGGGCGCGAACGCGTGGGCAGGTTCTTTGCGATGCTGGACGGCTGCCTCGCCGACCGCGAATTCGTCGCCGGAAGGCAATACTCGATTGCCGACATCACTGCCCTCGTCACCATCGACTTCGCCGGCTGGATCAAGCTCACGATTCCCGACGAGTGCCGCCATCTGCGGCGCTGGTACTATGCGGTGTCTGCGCGCGCCAGCGCCAAGGCATGAGCGTTCCCGCAGGACGGGCAGTGAGCGCAGGACCGCTTACGGCCGATCCGTGCGCAGAAGGGCGCCGCTGCGGTGGCAATTCGGCGCCGAATACGAGCATTACCGCGCCGCACATCGCGGCTGATCCCCGGGCTTTATTAGCCGGGCGGGTCGCAAAAGAAAAACCGCCCGGCAAGTGACCGGGCGGCGGTTCGGCGGCGAGGTGCGGATTCCTCGCAGGCCGGCAGTTCAATCCTGGCCGTCGGCGGCTAGAACTTCCGCGTCGGGAACCGAAGCGGGTTCGGTGTCGGCGCGCTCCGGCGAGGTCGACCCGGTGTGCTCCACTTCCTCATTGTCCGCGGACTGACCGGGAACGACGATGGTCACGGTCTGGACGATTTCGACCACGATGGCGGCGACCGAACGGTCGGTCGCGGAGGCTTCGATCGGCGAGGACTCGTTTGCGCTCTCGTTTGCGCTGACGATGGCGGCCGGCTCATCCGCTTGGGCGGGCGATGCTTCGCTGGTGCTGGTTTCGGCGGAAACGCTTTCCGCCGCTGCCGCGGCGGCGGGAAGGTTCTCCGTGACGGGGAGGCTTTCCGTGACGGGGAGGCTCTCCGTAACGGTCGCTTCGACGGGAAGGCTCTCGGTAACGGTTGCTTCGACGGGGAGGCTCTCGGTCGCCGCCTCATTGCTTTCGAGGGCGATGACGGGCAGAGCAGAGATTGTCGCCTCGGACGATTGGGAGCAGGCAAACGAACTGCTGAAGGTAAACGAGGCCGCAAGCAAAGCCAAGCCAAGAGCACCGACGAGTTTGGTCTTCATTGTTGTGTACTCCACTGCTACATGGGCGAGAGGCTGCTGTCGGCGACGCGCCATAAGCGGGCAAAACTCCGGCCCGCCTGGCAAACTCGAGTTATTGTCGAGAACAGCCCGAACCCCTCATGCGTCCATCTGAGGCCGGGACGGTTAAGGAACGATTGCCGCGGTGGGGACGATTGGTAGTCCGTCATTAACGGTTAATGCGGCTTTAAAGCCGTACGTCGACGGCATACGGCGGTCGAGCCGAATTGCCCGCCGCGATGACCCCCGCCCGTTTGAGGACGATGCAGCGAACGTCGAGCCCGATAGGATGCATGTGCTTCGCCATGCACCCACTTTGCCATGCACCTGCTTCGCCGTGTAGTTGCTTCGCAACGCAGGCGAATCGCAAGCCGTTGCCGCGGCGGCACGAGCACAAGGTCGCAGCGACGGGCCGGCAATCGTGCCGTCGACGCGAGGCACAGCAACGCCCGTCGGCCGGTCGCCGCGCCGTCGCTTTGCGACGCTGAAATTCGGATCAGGCGTGAGTCATCGGTCCCCGGTAGCCGTGCGCTTTTGCTTCGGACTCGCAGACAAAGCCCCCACGGGTGTGGGCGAAGTGGTGATCTCCGCGCTGGTGGAGCGTGTGGGACGTCGTGTTGGCCCAAACGATCTTGTCGTCGGGGCACTGGTGCCGCGCCGCGAGTTCGGTCCGGAACAGGAACGGATGCTTGGTGGGCGTTGCCGCGCTTTCGGCCAAGGCGACCGACGAGACCAGGCTGACAACCAATGTCGACGTGACCAACTGCATCATGGCGTTTTCCCTATGGCGTGTACCCGATCCGACCACTATACACTTGCAGAACGGCCGGCCGCCATGCCTGTCGCAGAACGCCTGTCGCACGGAATTGACACGGCACGGTGCGGCGAGAATCCGACGAAACGGCAAAACGATCGCGTGTGCCAGTCGTCTCGCCTCGTGCGGCCTCGTGGCCGCCGGCGCTGTCGCTTCCCTTGATCGATCACACACGCAGAGCCGCCAGGCTTGCACGACGGATCATCATCACGGACGGCGAAACGGGTCGCTCGCTTGACTGGAGCCTGTCCGGATGGACTTTTTGATCCCGGCCGCATCGGCCGCCTGATGGAAAAGGCGATTGAGCTCGCGGATTGACGGCGCAGCGAGCACGCATCCGAGGTCACTGGATTGCTATCTCGGTACGATGTGAATGAACAGGTTGCGCTTCATGAGCAGCGACGGCGCGCCGAGCATGCAATCGCCAGCATTCCAGTCCTTGAGTAGCGCAATGAATGCTGCAACATTGGATCGCCCATTTCCGAAGAATTTGTCGGCACGCCGCGCAATGTAGACATCCGCCATGATTTCCCGGCCGAGTCGCACGCGGTCGTCGATATTGAGATGGTGAAGGCCGGTCTTGCCAGTGGTGCGGTGGCAATCGGTTGTGACCACCCTGTCGCCATAGGCGCCTCTGACCTGGGTCACCCAATTTTCATCATCGGTCAGCAGAAATATTTTCCATGTGATGTCGATCGTCTTTAGCGCGGCAAAATTCGACTGATTGATCCTGTCCAGTTCGGCATCTTCGAGTGTCTTATCGGAGCCGCGAACATGAAATGCGACGAAGCAGCCGCCGCCGAGATGTGCGTCGTAGAACGACTCGCAGTTGTCGAGGATCGATTTCCGCGGCCGGAGATACTTTTTGATGAGGTAGCGATAGACGTCGATTAGCGGCTTTCCAGATACTGGATGATCCGTGGCAAGCCATGGTACGACGTCGATGACGCCGATATAGAAATCGCAGACCGCAATCGTCTCCGGTCGCGCCAGAAAATAAAGCGCCGCGGCACGCGAGTAGCTGCCCTGCCATTTGTTGACCTCCTCCGCGAATAGATTACTTCGGGTCCACTTCGGCGGAAAGCAGTGGGCGCCAGGCAGGCGCGCCAGATCATCGAGTGTCACGTCCGAGATGGGTGCAAAATAATTGTGGAACGCGTTGGCAGCCGAGCCGTCACCGAACAAGCTGTTGCGACCCCAGTGCACCACTGGGATTCGGCCGGTGACCTCTGCCAGCAGCAGCGCGCCAAGAACCTGGGAAACATCCGACCAGAAACCGAATCCCCAGCTTTTGATGACGAGGTATTTCGGCTCCGATGGATGCTGCTGCCGCTCGTTCGCAAGCAAGGGATATGCTCTCAACGCGTTCAACCCTTCGCGGGCGCCGCGATGTCCCGGATTGGCGGACAGCGCGCTCGAAAGATACCGCGCCGCATGTTCGCGCATTCCGATCCCGGCTGCGATCATACCGATGAGGTGGAGCGCCCCGGCATCGGCGGGAACGACATCCAGGATGTCGCGGCAAATGACCTCGGCCGCCGCCAAATTTCCCTGGTCGAAACATTTCTGGGCGACCGCACGATTTTGCTCCATGCTGGGAACCTTCACTGTGCTGCCCTTCCTCCTGATCCTTGAAACACGGCTCGACGGTCGCGGTAAGCTTGATCGGCAGCGGATTGCCCTACAACATTCCTTGTC
>DASYNT010000331.1:0-5328 GCA_036008405.1 Xanthobacteraceae bacterium | reverse complement strand
GGGGGAGGGCTGGGGAGGGGGTTCTCGCAGCAACTCTGTGCCGTGAAATGCCCCCTCCCCGACCCTCCCCCGCAAGCGGGGGAGGGAGCAGAAAGAACGCGTCACACCAGCATCTTGCCCTCTTCGGTCATGGCGTCCTCGAGGCTTTCCGCCGCGTCGCCCAAAATCATCTCGTTGTGGGCGCGGCCGGACGGGATCATCGGGAAGCAGTTCTCGTTCTGGTCGACGACGCAATCGAAGATCACGGGGCGGTCGACGTCGATCATTTCGCGGATCGCGCCGTCGAGGTCGCCCGGCTTGTCGCAGCGGATGCCGACGGCGTGATAGGCCTCGGCGAGCTTGACGAAATCGGGCAGCGCCTCGGTGTAGCTCTCCGAATAGCGGCCGCCATGCAGAAGCTCCTGCCACTGCCGCACCATCCCCATGTACTGGTTGTTGATGATGAAAATCTTCACCGGCAGCCGGTACTGCACCGCGGTCGACATCTCCTGCATGTTCATCAGCACCGAGGCCTCGCCGGCGATGTCGATCACCAACGACTTCGGATGGGCGAGCTGCACGCCGACCGAGGCGGGCAGTCCATAGCCCATGGTGCCGAGCCCGCCCGAGGTCATCCAGCGGTTGGGCTCCTGGAAGCCGAAGAACTGCGCCGCCCACATCTGGTGCTGGCCGACCTCGGTGGTGATGTAGACGTCGCGGTCCCGGGTGAGCGCGTAGAGCCGCTGGATCGCATATTGCGGCTTGATCACCGCGTCGGAGGGCCGGTAGGCGAGGCTCTTGCGCCCGCGCCAGCGCTCGATCTGATCCCACCATGCCTTGCGCGCGGCCAAATCCGGCGCCGCACCGCCGCCGCGCCACAGCCGCACCATCTCCTCCAGCACATGGGCGCAGTCGCCGATGATGGGGATGTCGACCTTGACGTTCTTGTTGATCGAGGACGGGTCGATGTCGATGTGGATCTTCTTCGAGCCCGGCGAGAACGCGTCGAGCCGGCCGGTGATCCGGTCGTCGAACCGGGCACCGACGCAGATCATGACGTCGCAGCCGTGCATGGCGAGATTGGCCTCGTAGGTGCCGTGCATGCCCAGCATGCCGAGCCATTGCGGATCGGCGGCCGGCATGGCGCCGAGCCCCATCAGCGTCGAGGTGACGGGAAAGCCGGTGAGCCCGACCAGTTCGCGCAGCAGCGCGGTGGCGCGCGGGCCGGAATTGATGACGCCGCCGCCGGTGTAGAACAGGGCGCGCTTCGCCCCCGCCATCAGCTCGATCGCCGCCTTGATCCGGGCGGCGTCGCCGTCGAGCCGGGGACGATAGCCCTTGTGCTGGAACTCGGTCGGCTTGGCATAGGCGCCGACGGCGAACTGGATGTCCTTGGGGATGTCGACGACCACCGGGCCGGGCCGGCCGCTCGCCGCCACATAGAACGCCTCGTGCAGCACCCGTGGCAGGTCGGCGACGTCCTTGACGAGATAATTGTACTTGGTGCAGGGCCGGGTGATGCCCACCGTGTCGCATTCCTGGAACGCGTCATTGCCGATCAGGTGGGTCGGCACCTGGCCGGTGATGCACACCAGCGGGACCGAATCGCACAGCGCATCGGTGAGCCCGGTGACCGAATTGGTCGCGCCCGGCCCCGAGGTGACGAGCACGCAGCCGACCTTGCCGGTGGAGCGGGCATAGCCCTCGGCCGCATGGACCGCGCCCTGCTCGTGGCGCACCAGGATGTGGCGCACCTTGTCCTGATGGAACAGCGCGTCGTAGATCGGCAGCACTGCCCCGCCGGGATAGCCGAAGATATGCGCGACGCCCTGGTCCGCGAGCGCCCGGACCACCATCTCGGCGCCGGTCATCTGCTCGCCGGAGGGGGCTGCGGAGGACGAGGAGGTCTGTCGGGACGGCGAGCGGGCACCTCGACTCCCTCCCCCGCTTGCGGAGGAGGGTCGGGGAGGGGGACGCTGACTCTCGGCAGGCGGGCCTGCAGCCGCGGCGGGCTGATTTCCGGCAGAGGGACTCACGACCTGCGCGCCCTGCTTCGGCGTCGTTGCGGGTCGGGTGGTCTTCGTGGCCATGACAAGGCTCCGTTGGTTTGGTGCTGGCGTCGCTGCTGCGGTCGGGTTTTGTCGTCCGGGCATTAAAAAAGGGCCCCGAAGGCCCTGGTCGCGCATCGCCTCATTCGCGGACGGTTACCCGCCCCCGGCGATGCGCCCGCTAAGTACGATAACAAAATTGCGCATGGATGCGTCCACTGGGTAGAATGTTGCGTAGCCGTATAAATAGGACGGATTGGGGTGGAGGTCAAGTCGCAAAACGTGCGGCGGCGCGCCGTTATCGCGAGCGCTTCGGCGGACCCCAGGGCAACGAGGCGAGGTTGACGCGAGGTATCTTCGTCCGCCCTGACCGCATCTGTAACCCATCGGGTACTTCCTGAGGCGCCAAATATGGAAGGAACTGGACGCAACCCGAGTCCATCGGCGTCGGGATTCAACTTGAAGAATCTATTCGGGTAGCCGGAACGCGATCTCATCTATCTGGACTCGTTGCCCTGCGCCGAGGCAGCGCCGAGGCCAAACACGGTGCCCACGAGTTGCCCATCCCGGGACCGTGTGCGAGAGTCCGTGCCGCCGGCATCGACTGGCGGCCAATCGAGCAACCGGGAGAAATTGATGCGGACCAAGGATATTCATTGGCTCGTCGCGTGTGCCGTGCTGGCGGTTCCCGCGATGACCGGGGCGCTCGGCCAGACGCCCGCGCCGCCGGCGCCGGAGATCGCGCCGTCCCTGGTGCCGTCCTACACCGTCGATCTGATGACCCCGGAAGGGTCGGCGGCATTCGGCGCCCGGTGGAAGACCATGGAAGCCAAGATCGTCGAGAGTCCGCCGATCAAGGATGCCATGCCGGCCTACAAGACCGGCTACGACATCATGCCCCATGCCGGCGAGGCCGGCTTCGACGATTCGGCGTGGCCGGTCATCGACGCCAAGGGGCTCGCCGCCCGTCGCGGCGCCGGCAAGGTGTCGTTCATCTGGTATCGCGCCAACCTGACCATCCCGGCCAGGATCGGCGACTTCGAAACGGCCGGCGCCATGGCGGTGTTCACGGCCTATGTGGACGATTATGCGGAAGTCTGGATCAACGGGCAGATGCCGCGGCGCAGCGGCTATCCGAGCCCGGCCACGATCCAGGGCCTCAATATGCCCAATCGCGTCGTGCTCGCCGACGCCGTCAAGGCCGGCGACAAGTTCCAGATCGCGGTGTTCGGCATCAACGGGCCGATTTCGGTTGCTCCGACGAACTTCGTGTGGTTCCGCGAGGCGAAGATCGATTTCTACAAGTAGGGTATGTGTCCCGACGGCCGCAGCAATTCCACAATCACGCGCCGTTGGGCGGATTGACCCACGGGCGCTCGCACGACGCTGTCGCATGGCGCGGCGTCGTAGCGTGACTGAGTCGGGGATGCCGCAATGATCGTTCGCCCCCTCGCCGCCGCCGATCGACAATCCTGGGAGCCGCTGTGGCGGGGCTATCTCGAATTCTACGCCGCGGACATTGCGCCGGAGGTCAGCGACGTCACCTTCACGCGCCTGACCGGCGGCCGCGAGCCCATGGGTGGCTTCATCGCGACGGACGATGCCGCTACGGCGGTCGGGATCGTCCATTGGCTCACTCATCGGTCGTGCTGGACCATCAACGATTATTGTTACCTGCAGGACCTGTTCGTCGCGCCCGGCCGGCGCGGCGGCGGGATCGGACGCAAGCTCATCGAGGCGGTCTACGACATGGCGCGGGGGCTGGACTGTTCCCGGGTGTATTGGCACACCCACGAAACCAATACCGTTGCCATGCGGCTCTATGACGGCATCGCCGATCGTCCGGGCTTCGTGCAATATCGAAAGGTCCTTTGACGCGCGATCCGCGCCCGGCGACGGCCAGAATACGAACCCGCAAGCCCGATGAGGAGGAACATCATGAAACCCGACAGCCGATGCGTCCTTGCGATGGTCCTCGGCGTGCTCGCTGTGTCGGCCGGGCCGGCTTGCGCGCAGACGGCGCCGCCCGCGACTGCAGCGCAAAACGCCGCCCGCAATCCGGCCACGCTGTCGCGGCCGACCGGACGCTTCGGGCGCACGCTGGGCCTGCCCAAGGACGGCAAGGATCTCTTCATTGCCGACGAAGACTACATCCGCTTCCCCCTGCCGCCGGGCGAGGAGGCCTATGCCGACGTCGACGCCATGAAGATCAAGGCGACCATCGGCGAGATCACCGCCATCTCGCGCAGGAGCCGCGACGACGGCAACCAGTATTGGGGCCGCATCCCCGGCACGCCTTACGACCGCATGATGCAGGACTGGGTCATGAGCCGGTTCAAGGCGCTCGGCATGCAGGACGTGCGGCGCCAGCCGATCGCCATGAAGCCGCTGTGGTATCCGACCGTGTGGACGGCGGAATTCTCGGCCGGCGGCAAGACCGTGCCGCTCAAGAGCGCGTTCCCGATCACGGAATCGCGTGGCACCAAGGGGCCGGTCTCGGCGCCGGTGGTCTGGGTCGGGCTCGGCACCGCCGCCGATTTCCGCGGTCGCGACGTCGCCGGCAAGGCGGTGATGATCTATTCGATCGCGACGCCCGGCGGCCGCGACCACTCCGCCGATTGGAGCGGCGCGGTCAAGCGTGCCGATGAGGCCGGCGCCGCCATCATCATGGTCGAGATGGGATTTCCCGGCGACTCCCAGTCGGAGCCCGAAGGCGCGGTCGGGGCACGCGCACCCACCATCACCATCACCCCCGACGACGCCAATCTGATCCGCGACCGGCTCGACGACAATGTGGAGGTGCAACTCCACCTCAGGCTCGACACCGAGGAACGAGAGGGCCTCGAGACCGCCGACATCTGGGGTGTGCTGCCGGGCGCGAGCAACGAGCAGATCCTGATCATGGCGCACACCGACGCCTTCTTCGAGGGCGCGATGGACAACGCCTCCGGCATCGCCATGATGCTCGACATCGCGCGGCACTACGGCGCGCTGGCGCCGGCGCAGCGGCCGCGCACGCTGGTGTTCCTGACGACGTCGGACCATCACCACGGCTCGGCCGGCATACGCTCGGTGCGCGACAATTACGATTGGAGCAAGGTGGCGCTGATCGTCAATTCGGAGCATCCGTCGCAGACGCTGCTCTACGACCTCGATGCCGGCCTGATGACCGCCAACGAGGTGAGCGCACGGCGCTGGTATGTCGGCGGCAGCGATGCGCTGCGGACGCTGGTGCGCAATTCGTTCCGGGAGTTCGGGGTTGCCACCTACCACAAGTCGGAAGTGTCGCCGGGCGGCGAGC
>DASYNT010000330.1:0-27992 GCA_036008405.1 Xanthobacteraceae bacterium | reverse complement strand
ATTAACAATATACGATTCTTCAGTATATTTGTGTAGAAATAACGTGAAGTCAAAAAAGTGGTGTGGCATCGATGGCAGGGCAATTATATTTCCGTTGCCCCCGAGTAAAGAGTGCAGTCCATGCACCGAGTATAAGAGTGGGCGATCAAACGAATATGCAGATAACCTGCCGGACCTGACGATATAAAGAGCTGTCTGATCTGCATTGAAAGCCGCAATCGTCGCCCCATCGTCCGAGCAGGACAAAGATCTCTCGTCGGGCGGGCCAGTAAACCTAGCGATGACCCTCTCGTTCCCGTCGAGCCGACCGTATCGAGGTTGTGTTGGTCGATTGGTCATACTTAAAATAAATAATTTCGTGATTGCGGTCATAGCAAAACTTGCCCAAACCTTGATGATCGAGGCTCCAAACAATTTTCGCCTCACGTCGTCCGGACGCCTCTGGCGCTGCGTGCGAAATGCTGCCGACAATAAATGCGAGTATCAGCGACGATATGGCCAAGTCTGCAAACCGCCTCATGGAATGCCTCCGACGACGCTCGATTTGCAGCAATTACGGTGACAGCGCACACAATTGACGTTACCGTCCGCGAACCTTTCCCATGTTCAGGCAAATTACGCGAATCGGACGTTGGACCAACCCTCACCTCACCGGCACCCCCTTGGTGACGAACTTCCGCGCCCGCGTCGTGTGCGGCATCCTGCGCCCTTCGCCGCCGCTCTTGCCGGTGCCGGCGGGCTGCCATGACGGCACCAGCTGGTGCTTGCCCGAGCCGATCAGGTCGGCGCGGCCCATGCGCTTCAGGGTCTCGCGCAGCAGCGGCCAGTTCTCGGGGTCGTGGTAGCGCAGGAATGCCTTGTGCAGGCGGCGCTGGCGCAGCCCCTTGACGGTCTCCACCTTCTCCGAGGCGCCGCGCCTGATGCCGCGCAGCGGATTGACGCCGGAGTGGTACATGGCGGTCGCCACCGCCATGGGCGAGGGCAGGAAGGTCTGCACCTGGTCGGCGCGGTAGCGGTTCTTCTTGAGCCACAAAGCGAGCTGCAGCATGTCCGCGTCGCTGGTGCCGGGATGGGCGGCGATGAAATAGGGGATCAGGAAATACTGCTTGCCCGCCTTTTTGGCGGCCTGGTCGAACATCTCCTTGAAGCGGTCATAGCTGCCGATGCCCGGCTTCATCATCTTCGACAGCGGGCCGTCCTCGGTGTGCTCCGGCGCGATCTTGAGGTAGCCGCCGACATGATGGGTGACGAGCTCGCGCACATAGGCCGGGCTCTCCACCGCGAGGTCGTAGCGCACGCCCGAGGCGACCAGCACCTTCTTGACGCCCGGCACCTCGCGCGCCTTGCGGTAGAGCGCGATCAGCGCGTCGTGGCTGGTGTCGAGGTTGGGGCAGATGCCGGGATAGACGCAGGACGGCCGCCGGCACAGCGCCTCGATCTTCTTGTCCTTGCAGGCCATGCGGTACATGTTGGCGGTCGGCCCGCCGATGTCGGAGATGACCCCGGTGAAGCCCTTCGTCTTGTCCCGGATGGTCTCGATCTCCCGCACGACCGAGGCTTCCGAGCGGTTCTGGATGATGCGGCCTTCATGCTCGGTGATGGAGCAGAAGGTGCAGCCGCCGAAGCAGCCGCGCATGATGGTCACGGAAAACCGGATCATGTCCCAGGCCGGGATCGCGGCGTCGCCATACGAGGGGTGGGGCGCGCGGGCATAGGGAAGGTCATAGACGCCGTCCATCTCCGGCGTGGTCAGTGGGATCGGCGGCGGCGTCACCCACAGCTCGCGGTCGCCGTGGCGCTGGACCAGGGGGCGGGCATTGCCGGGATTGCTCTCGCGGTGCAGCACCCGCGAGGCGCGGGCATAGGCTTGCGCGTCCTGTTCCACCTGCTCGAAGGCGGGCAGGCGGATGACGGTATTGCCCGCCTTGATGGCGGCGCCTTCGTCGGCGGCATCGAGATCGTCGGCATGGGCCTCGGTCCAGCCGCCGGGCACCTCGGACTTGAGCAGCGCGACGCCCCTGATGTCGTCGAATCCGGCGATCGCGGCGCCCCGGGCCAGCCGGTGCGCCACCTCCACGACAGCGCGCTCGGCATTGCCGTACAACAGGATATCGGCCTTGGCATCGGCGAGGATGGAGCGCCGCACCTTGTCGGACCAGTAGTCGTAATGGGCGATGCGGCGCAACGAGCTTTCGATGCCGCCGAGCACGATCGACACGTCGCGGAAGGCCTCGCGGCAGCGCTGGGCATAGACGATCACCGAGCGGTCGGGCCGGCGGCCGCCTTCGCCCTTGGGCGTGTAGCTGTCATTGTGGCGCAGCCGGCGATCGGCGGTGTAGCGGTTGACCATGGAATCCATGTTGCCGCCGGTGACGCCGAAGAACAGGGCAGGGCGCCCGAGCGCGCCGAACGGCTCGGCGCTCTGCCAGTCCGGCTGCGCGATTATGCCGACCCGGAAGCCATGCGCCTCCAGCAGGCGGCCGATGATGGCCATGCCGAAGCTGGGGTGGTCCACATAGGCATCGCCGGTGACCAGCACGACGTCGCATTGGTCCCAGCCCAGCAGGTCCATCTCCTCGCGCGACATCGGCAGGAACGGCGCGGTGCCGAACCGGTGCGCCCAGTGTTTGCGATAGGCAAACAGCGGCTTGGGCGCGTCTTTGGGGGCGTCTTTGGGGGTGTCTGCGGCGATTTCCATCGCGGACAGATACGATGTCGGCGCGGGCAGTCAATGGGAGTTTCGCGGGCGGTCGATGAAAACTGTCGCTAAAAGCATCGTGAATTTCGGCGTTTGCCGCGGCGCAAGGGCCAAACTTTCGCCCCATGTGGCATCCAATTTGCTCATGCGAGCACAGGGGGCACTAAGGGGCTTAACAAAGGAGTTCCTTGCCATGTGTGACTACAGCCTACAAGGCGTTGCGTCGCGCCCTGCAAAGGTCGGCGACAAGCTCACCACCCGAAACTTCGGCACCGGAACGCGCGGCTTTGCGGCGTCGGAGGAACGCACCACGGCAGTCTGCCTGCTGCCTGGAACGGAGATTGCTTTCGCCAAAGAGATTGCGGTTGAATCTCCCCGCTTCTTCGGCCGCAGCATCAAGAGCATGAACCACACCACGGCGATCTTCCGTCAGGTCAACAAGGAAACGCCGCACGTCCACCACGACTCCCTGGAATTTCCGGACGGCCAGATGGTGCTTCTGACCGAGCTCTGCGAAGGCCAGGAAGCGACCGTGCTGCAACTTCCGGCACAACCGGCCACCGCTATCGAGGCGGAAGCCCAAAAGCGCGCCGTCTTCATCGGCTGACGGCCGAGATTCGACTGTAGCCAGATACCACAAGCGGCAGGCCGCCCCCCGCCCGGGGCGGCTTTTTCATGCGAGCCGTTTTCGATGCACGCACGAAAGCTCGCGTACGGGGCTCAGGGTCGCTCATAGCGAGCGCCATGGGACAAGGTGCCCTCGTTGGTGCAATCTCTTCGCCGCGTGTTTACGCGATGCACAAAAAGCCAGGCCATTGACGGATGAGAGCTTTTTCTGCCCATCAATGACGTGCATAAGAGAACGTGTTTTTTGACCCTCTTTGCCGTACAATGCAGCTGATGAAACGCGACGAGATCATCGACAGGCTGAAGGAGCGCGAGGCCGACTTGCGGGCGCAAGGCGTCGCCCACGCCGCGCTGTTCGGTTCCGTCGCGCGCGGCGATGACCGCCCCGACAGCGATATCGACATCCTGGTCGATCTCGATCCAGCAATCGTCGTGACGATTTTCGACTATGCCGGCGTGAAGGATTTTATCGCCGACATGTTCGACCGTCCGGTCGATGTCGTCAGCCGCGAAGGTCTGAAACCGCGCGTCCGACCCTTGGCTACCGCCGACGCGATCTATGCCTTCTGAATCCGAACGCGACAGCCTGTCGGATATCCTATTCAACATCGACCTTGCAAATTCCTTTGCCCACGGGTTCGACTACGAGCGCTTCGTGGCGGATATGCGGACCTTTTACGCTATCACGCGTTGCCTCGAGATCATCTCGGAAGCTTCGCGCCGCCTGTCCCCCGAAATGAAGGCGCGCCATCCTGACATTCCTTGGCGCAAGGTGTCCGGCTCCGGCAACATCTACCGGCACGATTATGAGGACGTGGTGCATCGCCTTGTATGGGGCACCGTGCATGAGTTCTTGCCTGCGCTGCGCGTCGTCGCCCAAGCCGAGCTTGCAGCCGAAGGCTGATTACCCATGACCATCTACGGCTACGCCCGCGTATCGACGGACGGGAAGAGCGCTGGATCGCCGGTCAATTCGATTGCGTTGTTCTGAGCGACACGGTGCATGGCCGTGGCCGCGAGCGTACCGCGCGGGAGCGTACGGAGCGGTCGCGCAGGGTGGCAAGGCCGTTACGCGAGCAGTTCCAGCAGACGGCCCACATCGGGCTGGCGTTCCAGCGACCACACCAAGGCGGCGGCCCGCGCGGCGCGATCGGCGGAGATCACCGGCGCGGCATTGGCGAGGAATTTCGCCTCGATGGCGGTGTCGCTCATGGGATTGGCGGCGGTGCCGCTGGCATGGGCGATGTGGATGTCATGTCGCCGGCCGGCGGCCATGATACTGGCAAAGGCCTCGTCCTTGCCGAGCGTTTCGTCGGCGAACGCGCTCACCTTTCGGCGCAGCGCCGCCACCACCGGGTCGCTTACCTTGGTGTCGGAATACTGGGCGATCCCGGCGGCGCCGTCCACCAGGGCGACAGCGGCGGAATGGATGGTGCTGAACTTCGATTGCAGGCCGCTCTGGGGTTCGACGACGTCGGTGATGGCGAGCACGAAAGGGTGCACCCGAAGCTTGATTTCGCTCACGGTTTCCGGAGCGATGTCGTCGCGGTCGCGCAGCGCGATCATGGCATCGATCAGGGGATGGAGCACCACGCCGCAGGCATAGGGCTTGTGGCCGTTGGTCTCGATCACCCAGCGGTCTGCGAGCCCCGCCGTCAACAGATCGGGCGCGGCGACATCGCTGTAGATCCGGGAAAAGCCCTTGCGGCCCTCGATGATCTCCTGGGTGCTGTCGAAGCCACGCTCCGCCAGCAGCGCCGCGAGCACCCCGTTTGCGGCCGCCTTGCCGGCATGGAAGGACTTGCAGGAGGTGCCGCGGTTCTGCTGCATGCCCGCGGCCTGGGTCGCGGCGATCCCCATCGCATAAGTGAGCCGCTGGGCGTCGAGCCCGATGAGCTTGCCGGCGGCGACGCCGGCGGCGATGCTGCCCAGGGTGCCCGTCAGGTGCCAGCCGCCCTTGTGATGTCCCGGCGCCGCCCGGCCGCTGCGCACGCCGGCTTCGAATCCGACGGCATAGGCGAGCATCAGGTCGGCGCCGCTGACCGGCGCGCGCTCGGCCAGCGCAAACAGGGCGGCAAGCACCGGCGAACTCGCATGGAGGACGACTCCGCCCATATGGGTGTCGTCGAAATCGAGGACGTGCCCCATCTGGCCGTTGGCAAGGGGCGCTTCGAGAAACCCGAGCCGCAGGCTGTGCCCGATTACCCGCGCCTGCGGCCGCCCGCCGGCCTCGTCGAGCACCGCGAGGAGCTTGGCGATGGTGGGATGGGTGCTGCCGGCGAGCGCGCAGCCGATCCAGTCGAGCACGCCGCGGCGGGCTTCGTTCACGGCCGCCGGCGAGAGATCGCCGAAACGCGTGCCGGCCAGGTGCCCGCACAGCGTCTTGGTCAGGGTGACGGCGTCGGGGCGGAGATTCTGGTCCATTGGGAGGTCGTCCGAAGGGCATTTGCCGCCGCGGCCGGCTCCGCCCGGGATGGCGGCGCGCGGTTGGGCGGCGGCGGGCAAGCTATACTTAAAATTTAGTTTTTCCGATCCATCCTGGAGTGCTGCCGGCCGGATCGCCCGCAGTTCGAGTCGCCTTCGATGCCCACGCGACCACCGGGATCAGCATTGATGTTTGTGTCCAAGACCCACGAAGTGCTCGCGACGCTCGCAGCCTTGAATCGCGCTTATGCCGTCATCGAATTCAGGATGGACGGCACCATTATCACGGCCAATGCGAACTTCCTCGCGGTCATGGGCTACCGTCTCGCCGACATAAGGGGCCGACCCCACGCCATCTTCGTGGCCGCGAAGGACCGCCGTGGTGCCGCCTACCAGCGCTTCTGGGACGGCTTGAACCGCGGCGAGTTCCAGTCCGGGGAGTACCCGCACATCGGCAGGCACGGCCGGGAGGTATGGCTGCAGGCGAGCTTCAACCCGATCGTCAAGCGCAACGGTGCGCCATACAAGGTGATTGCCTTTGCCACCGACATCACCGCACGCAAGCGGCACGAGATCGGGCGCGAGACCAGGCACGAGACCGCTCGGGATGCCGGGCCTGATGGGCCGGCCGCAGCCTCCCGCCTGTCGCCCGAAACCGTGGTGCGCCGCGGCCATGCCGGGCCGGCTGGCTCCGGCTCCGCGCTCAGAACCTCCGGTCGGGAGCGTTCCAGCGGCGAGATCGGGTCGGACGGATCGGAGCCGGCCAGCCGGATCGGCAATGTGATCGACACGATCAACCGCATCGCGGCCGAGAACAGTCTGGCGGCACTGCGGGCGACCATCGAGGCGGCGCGGTCGGGCGAAGCCGCCGTCGCGGAATTGCGCCCACGATTGCCGCCGCGGCGGGCGGGCGGAACCGCGTAGCCGCGAGAATTTGTGCGGCCGGCTTGGGCGCCCGGCTTGGGCGCGCCGGATGCCGCGGCGGCGAGCCATCCCGGTGGCGTCCCCTGGCGGGGCTATTTTTCTGGTGCGGCGTCGTACCTTGCCATGATATAAGCCGCGCCGCTCGGCGGATCGGCTCACGTCGGGCGCGGCCCATTTGCGGGCGTGGCGGAACTGGTAGACGCGCTGGATTTAGGTTCCAGTGACGAAAGTCGTGGGGGTTCAAATCCCTCCGCCCGCACCACGCCCGGCAGTGATGCGACCCGGACAGGTGGTTCCCATCTGTTTGGACAAGTCGCGCCACTCCTATAGGTTGGCGGGACTTGACCTATCCGATCCTCGGGTCGGTCGGACCACTCGCTCTGGGCTGCGCTGCCGCAAGATCCGCTGCCGTCTCGATATCGCTCAAGCCAACACGGTCCCACATATGCAAGTCACCGAAACCTCCACTGAAGGCCTCAAGCGGGAGTTCCGCGTCGTGGTTCCGGCGACCGATCTCTCGACCCGGGTCAATGACCGCCTGACCCAGATGAAAGATCAGGTCAAGATCAACGGCTTCCGGCCGGGCAAGGTGCCGGTTGCCCACCTCAAGCGGGTCTATGGCCGCGCGGTGATGGCTGAGACCATCGATCAGATGGTGCGCGAGACCAACGCCAAGATCGTCACCGATCGCGGGTTCAAGCTGGCGATGGACCCCAAGATCACGATGACGGAGGACAAGGACGAGATCGAGGGGGTGATCGAGGGCAAGACCGACCTCGCCTACACGATCGCGTTGGAAGTGGTGCCCCAGATCACCCTCGGGGATTTCAAGTCGATCAAGCTGGAGAGGCTCACCACCGCGGTGTCGGAGGCAGACATCGACGACGCCCTCGACAAGATCGCGGCACAGAATCGGCCCTATGGCGCGAAAGCCGACGGCAGCACGGCCGAGAGCGGCGACCGCGTGACCATCTCGTTCGTGGGAACCATCGACGGCGCGCCGTTCGAAGGCGGGACCGGCGAGGATGTCCCGGTGATCATCGGCTCGAACTCCTTCATTCCGGGGTTCGAGGAACAGCTGATCGGCATCGCCTCCGGCGAGAGCCGGACCGTCAATGTGACCTTTCCGCCGAACTACGCCTCCGAGCAGCTGGCCGGGAAGGCGGCGGCATTCGCGGTCACCGCCAAGTCCGTCGAGAGCCCGGTCCCGGTCACCGTCGACGATGCGTTCGCCACGTCGCTCGGGATTGAATCGCTCGCCAGGCTGCGCGAGGCGGTCAAGGAGCGCATCGCGCTCGAGCATGCGGCCGCGAGCCGACAGAAGCTCAAGCGCGCGCTGCTGGACAGGCTCGACGCCATGCACAAGTTCGAGGCGCCCCCGACCCTGGTCGAAGAGGAGTTCAAGAACGTCTGGAACACCGTGCTTACCGACCTCAAGTCGCAGAACCGGACCTTTGAGGACGAGGGAACGACCGAGGAGAAAGCCAGCGCCGAATACCGTGCCATCGCTGACCGGCGCGTGCGGCTCGGCCTCGTCCTTGCGGAGATCGGCGAAAAGAACAACATCAGGGTGACGGACGACGAAATGTCACGCGCCATGGTGGATCGGGTGCGGCAATTTCCCGGGCGCGAGAAGGAGGTGTGGGACTTCTATCAGAAGAATCCCAATGCCTTGGCGACCGTGCGCGCGCCCATCTTCGAGGAAAAGGTGGTCGACTTCCTGATCGAACTGGCCGACGTCACGGAAAAGCCGGTGACCAAGGAAGAACTCTACAAGGAAGACGAGGTCGACGCCAAAGCCGAAGCTCCCGCTGCCTGACCAGGCGCGGGGGCTGCCGCCTTCGCGGCGGTGGCAATGCTCCGGCCGGCTTTGCACTTGGCGGGCCGGCCTTGTCGACACGACGCTCGTCCATATATGCGGCTCGCACTGAAAGCGGGTGCCTGTCAGGCGTTGGCCGGGACTGACGGGATGAGGGGGCCGGCGCTGCCCCGGCGAGCCGGACAAGACAGGTTGCACAATGCGAGATCCGTCGGACACCTACATGAATTACCTGGTTCCCATGGTGGTCGAACAGACCAACCGGGGAGAACGGGCTTATGACATCTATTCGCGCCTGTTGAAGGAGCGCATCATCTTCATCACCGGCCCGGTCGAGGACGGCATGTCGGCGCTCATCGTGGCGCAGCTTCTGTTCCTGGAAGCGGAGAATCCCAAGAAAGAAATCTCGATGTATATCAATTCGCCGGGCGGCGTCGTTACATCGGGACTTGCGATCTACGACACCATGCAATTCGTCCGTCCGGCAGTGTCCACGCTGTGCGTCGGCCAAGCCGCCTCGATGGGCTCGCTGCTGCTCGCCTCCGGCCACAAGGATATGCGCTTTGCCCTCCCCAACGCCCGGGTGATGGTCCACCAGCCCTCTGGCGGCTTCCAGGGCCAGGCCTCCGACATCATGATCCACGCCCAGGAAATCCTGAGCATCCGCAAACGCCTCAACGAGATTTACGTGAAGCACACGGGGCAGACGATCAAGAAGATCGAGGACGCCCTGGAGCGCGATCAGTTCTTCACCGCCGACGGGGCGCGCGAGTTCGGGCTGGTGGACAAGGTCATCGACAAGCGGTTCGAGAGCCCGGAAAAGGTTTGACCTCGAATCGACCGGGGTGAGCGGAGTGGCCGCCCGTTCCATAGGAAGCCGTTCCTTCCTCAGGGAGACGCCATCTCGCCGGCCGTGGCAATTTCGCCACAAAAATCCGGGTAGATCGCGGCGGGGCCGGCAAGCAGAGGATGGCCTATCGTCCAATTGTCAGCATTAATAAATCCTTGATTATAATGGCGGTAGCGTGCTTCGTTAGCGATCGGGTGATCACGTTTGGCGGTGGGGTTGGCGTCGACCGCTGGAATTGGCAAGTATAACAGCAGGGATTCCAGCTCCGTTTGCGGCGTCGCAGTGCGCAAGGTGGCCTTGGATCCGCGGAGAAGGGAATGAGCAAAGTCGGCGGCGGCGATTCGAAGAATACGCTTTACTGCTCGTTCTGCGGCAAGAGCCAGCACGAGGTGCGCAAGCTCATCGCCGGTCCTACCGTGTTCATCTGCGATGAATGCGTCGAACTGTGCATGGACATCATTCGCGAGGAGAACAAATCCTCGCTGGTGAAGTCGCGCGACGGCATCCCGACGCCGAAGGAGATTCGCAAAGTGCTCGACGACTACGTCATCGGGCAGGACCACGCCAAGAAGGTGCTCTCGGTCGCCGTCCATAATCATTACAAGCGGCTCAATCACCAGACCAAGCACAACGACGTCGAACTCGCCAAGTCGAACATTTTGCTGATCGGCCCGACCGGGTCGGGCAAGACGCTGCTGGCACAGACGCTGGCGCGGATTCTCGACGTGCCCTTCACCATGGCCGACGCGACCACGCTGACCGAGGCTGGCTATGTCGGCGAGGACGTCGAGAACATCATCCTCAAGCTGCTGCAGTCGGCCGACTACAATGTGGAGCGGGCCCAGCGCGGCATCGTCTATATCGATGAAATCGACAAGATCAGCCGCAAGTCCGACAACCCGTCGATCACCCGCGATGTCTCTGGCGAAGGCGTGCAACAAGCCCTGCTCAAGATCATGGAAGGCACCATCGCCTCGGTGCCGCCGCAGGGCGGCCGCAAGCATCCCCAGCAGGAATTCCTGCAGGTCGACACCACCAACATCCTGTTCGTGTGCGGCGGCGCCTTTGCCGGCCTCGAGAAGATCATCTCCGCGCGCGGCCGCTCCACCTCGATCGGATTCGGCGCCAAGGTGGCGGCGCCGGAGGATCGCAAGGCCGGCGAGATTTTCCGCGACGTCGAGCCGGAAGACCTGCTCAAATACGGGCTGATCCCCGAATTCGTCGGCCGCCTGCCGGTGGTGGCGACGCTGGAGGACCTCGACGAACCCGCGCTCAAGCGCATCCTGCTCGAGCCGAAGAACGCGCTGGTCAAGCAGTACCAGCGGCTGTTCGAGATGGAGAGCATCGATCTCAGCCTCGCCGAGGAGGCGCTCGGCGCCATCGCCCGCAAGGCGATCGAGCGCAAGACCGGGGCGCGCGGCCTGCGCTCGATCATGGAGAGCATTCTGCTCGACACCATGTTCGACCTGCCGAGCCTCGAAGGCGTCGAGGAAGTGGTGATCTCCAAGGAAGTCGTGGAGGGCACCGCGCGGCCCCTCTATATCTACGCCGATCGCGCCGGTGACGCCGGGGCGAGCGCCTGATCCCCGTCGAATCTGCTATGTTCGTCGCCGACGCCTTGGCGCGGCGGCGGGCGGTTGCAGGTCGATCCGCCGGTTGCTTGACACGCTACCCCCGCGTCTCCACCTAATGGAGTGCGGGGCGTTCTATTGTCGAGTAAGGCGTTCCCAGCACCATTCCCGGGCAGGATCTCGTCGCCGCCTGAGTTGCGGTCGAGCTTGGCGCTCCCTCTCGGGGATAAGGCACTCCGGGCCTGTGCTGCACCAGCGGGCAGGAACGGAGGGGCACAGCAAGAAAAGGACTAAGGGTTATGACCACCTCATCCAAACCGCGGGTTCTGCCGAAGCCGGGCGAAGTTCGCACCTACCCGGTGTTGCCGCTGCGCGACATCGTCGTCTTCCCGCACATGATCGTCCCGCTGTTCGTCGGCCGTGAAAAGTCGATCAAGGCGCTGGAAGAGGTCATGCGTTCGGACACTTTCATTCTGCTCGCGACGCAGAAGAACGCCTCCGACGACGATCCCGCGACCGATGCCATTTATGATGTCGGCACCTTGGCGAGCGTGCTGCAACTGCTCAAGCTGCCCGACGGCACCGTGAAGGTGCTGGTCGAAGGCGCCGAGCGCGCCCGCGTCGTCAAGTACGGCGACCGCACCGAATATTACGAGGCCGAAGCCGCTGTGATCGTGGACCAGGCCGGCGAGAAGGTCGAGGTCGAGGCGATGGCCCGCTCGGTCGTCAACGAGTTCGAAAGCTACGTCAAGCTCAACAAGAAGGTTTCCCCGGAAGTCGTCGGCGTCGTTCACCAGATCGATGACTACGCCAAGCTCGCCGATACCGTGGCCTCCCACCTCGCGATCAAGATCCCGGACAAGCAGGCGATCCTGGAGACCGCGTCGGTCGCCGGGCGTCTCGAACACGTGCTGCGCCTGATGGACAGCGAGATCTCGGTTCTCCAGGTCGAGAAGCGCATCCGCACCCGCGTCAAGCGCCAGATGGAGAAGACCCAGCGCGAGTACTATCTCAACGAGCAGATGAAGGCGATCCAGAAGGAGCTCGGCGACGAAGAGGGCCGCGACGAGCTCGCCGAGCTCGAGGACAAGATCAAGAAGACCAAGCTTTCCAAGGAAGCCCGCGACAAGGCGACCCACGAGCTCAAGAAGCTCCGGCAGATGTCGCCGATGTCGGCGGAAGCGACCGTGGTGCGCAACTACCTCGATTGGCTGTTGTCGATTCCATGGGGCAAGAAGTCGAAGATCAAGAAGGATCTCGCCCACGCCGAGGAGATCCTCGACCACGATCATTACGGCCTCGACAAGGTCAAGGAGCGCATCGTCGAGTATCTCGCGGTGCAGACCCGCGCCAACAAGCTGACCGGGCCGATCCTATGCCTGGTCGGTCCGCCCGGCGTCGGCAAGACGTCGCTCGGCAAGTCGATCGCGCGCGCCACCGGCCGCGAATTCGTCCGCGTCTCGCTCGGCGGGGTGCGCGACGAAGCCGAGATCCGCGGCCATCGCCGCACCTATATCGGCTCGATGCCCGGCAAGATCATCCAGTCGATGCGCAAGGCGAAGACCTCCAATCCGCTGTTCCTGCTCGACGAGGTCGACAAGATGGGCTCGGATTTCCGCGGCGATCCATCCTCGGCGCTGCTGGAGGTGCTCGATCCCGAGCAGAACCACACCTTCAACGACCACTACCTCGAGGTCGACTACGATCTCTCCAACGTCATGTTCATCACCACGGCGAACACGCTCAACATCCCGCCGCCGCTTATGGACCGCATGGAGATCATCCGCATCGCCGGCTACACCGAGGACGAAAAGCTGGAGATCGCACGGCGGCACCTGATCCCCAACGCGATCACCAAACATGGGCTCGACCCCAAGGAATGGGCGATCGACGACGATGCCTTGCTGACTTTGATCCGGCGCTACACCCGCGAGGCGGGCGTGCGCAACCTCGAGCGTGAGCTCTCGACGCTGTCCCGCAAGGCGGTGAAGGAGCTGATGACCTCCAAGAAGAAGACGGTCCGGGTGACGGCGGAGAATCTCGGCGAGTATGTCGGCGTGCCCAAGCATCGCTACGGCGAGGTCGAGGCCGAAGACCAGATCGGCGTCGTCACCGGCCTGGCGTGGACCGACGTGGGCGGCGAGTTGCTCACCATCGAAGGCGTCATGATGCCGGGCAAGGGCAAGATGACGGTGACTGGCAATCTGCGCGAGGTGATGAAGGAGTCGATCTCGGCGGCGGCGTCTTACGTGCGCTCGCGGGCGGTCGCCTTCGGCATCGAGCCGCCGCTTTTCGATCGCCGCGATATCCACGTCCATGTTCCGGAAGGGGCGACGCCGAAGGACGGCCCGTCGGCAGGCGTCGCCATGGTGACAGCCATCGTGTCGGTGATGACCGGCATTCCGGTGCGGCGCGACCTCGCCATGACCGGAGAAATCACCCTGCGCGGAAGGGTGCTGCCTATCGGCGGGCTCAAGGAGAAGCTGCTGGCGGCGTTGCGCGGCGGCATGAAGACGGTCTTGATCCCGGAAGAGAACGCCAAGGATCTCGTGGATATCCCGGACTCCGTAAAGAGCGGGCTGGAGATCGTCCCGGTTTCTCGGATGGACGAGGTCCTGGTGAGAGCGCTGACGCGCAAGCCGGAGCCGATCGTCTGGGAAGAGCCCACGACGGTGAAGCCGAAGCCCGAAGCCGCCATCGACGACGACGCGGCTGCCGCGCTCACCGCGCACTGAGGCGCCAAGGGCGAGGCGTCAGGGACGAGGTATCAAGGGCGAGACGTCAACGGCGGCCATGTGGCCGCCGTTTTCTTTACTCGGGCCGACCTCGACCACCCGGACCGGCTCTCCGGCTCGACTGGCGGAGCCTCCGATGTTGCCGGCCCGTGGCGGGGATCAGAAATCGGGCCGGTCGGCTTGCGGGATCGGGAACAGGTTCTTGCTGAAGTGATCGCCGTTGTTCTCGGCGCACACCGTCTCCAGCAACTGGTTGTTCACCTTGCGCCAGCGCTTGATCATGTGCAGCGGCTCGTTGAAGGTCTCCGGATCCTCGACCGTCACCGTGGCTTGCAGCATGCGCCCGTCATCCGATACCTTGTAGCGCTCGACCACATGCTCCTTTTCGCTGTGGGGAGTGCGATAATTGTCGATGAAGCTGTTTTTGGTGGACAGCCCGACGGTGTCGATCACCAGCGTGTCGCCGTTCTCGTAATGGCCGATGGACTCGCCGAACCATGACGGCTTGAGGCTCTCCGAATGCTGGTCGGTGAGATAGATGCGACGCACCATATGGTCGCGCTGCCAGATCATCCAAACCTCTTTCGGGGTCTGGATGAAATAGAACGGCTCGGCCGGGTACAGCAGTTGGCCGGGGACGCCGCCGGGATAGCACCGTCCCTGGGCGCTGAACGGGAGGCCGCGCTTGCCCTGTTGGACCTCTTCGTTCGAAGCCCGCATCGCCGCCGCCGCCCAGGGTTTGAGCACGGGGTCCCGGTAATTGCCCATCGGCGGGGTCACAAGGCCGGGACCTTCATTGTTGCCGTGGAAGGGAATATCCGGATCCTGCCGGATCGGGCCGCGCCCGGTGCCGGGCAGCGGATCGAGAAATCCGCCGGCCGAAAGCCAGGCGAAGCTCGTCGAAGCCAGCTCGGGAATCGTTGCCTTCGCCGGCGCCTGCGCGGCGGCGGGAAACGCCCAGCCGACGCAACATGCGTAAATCGCAGCCGCAACCACATTCCGACACAACTTGCCGGAAAGGCGGGCGGGCTCATCATGGTATGCGGTCATCATCAGAACGTTCCTTGCTGCAGAAGGGGGACCGCTGCGAGCGGCGGCACCCCGGCGAGCAGATTATGACACCGGCGGAAGCTCGGCAACTCCAGCGCGCAAGTCAATCGAGCGCATGATCTTGCCATCGGACGCACAGCGGCGCTAAGGCTTGGATACGGGCGGTTAGCTCAGTTGGTAGAGCATCTCGTTTACACCGAGGAGGTCGGCGGTTCGAGCCCGTCACCGCCCACCAAGTCGCACTCATGTGCCGGTGGAGAAGCCGTCCAATTCCGGACTGCCGCGCTGCAAAAATAGGGTGGCCCCTGCAACTCTTCTCTATAGCGGACCGTCCTTCTTGCGCGATCGGGTAGATTTGGCTCGACCATGCCTGACGGTCACAGGCCTGCGTCACCTGGTAATAGACCGGGAGGTCCGCGCCGCCCGTATCCAATAAGGGTCGCGCCGGGAAACGTATGCTGCCGCGGGGCAGGGCCCAATGTCGCCCGGCGCTGCGGCAGCGAGGATCGCGGCGCAGGAACGCCAACGGCGTGCCCAGCCGCCGCCGGCACAAGGCCGCGCAACGAATTATGCCCCTATCCCTGCTTGTGCTCATTGTGCTGAATAATTCTCAGTGTTGTCGGATGGACACAGCCTCGGCGGTAAATTCTGTATAGGATGCAGCTGATCAAAGGGGGGGCCTATGAAGCACTTGTTTCCGGCTGGCGTCGCCAGCATCATGATAGCGGGTTCGGCTTTTGCGGCAGACATGCCGATGAAAGCGCCGGCTCCGGCGCCAGCGCTGGAGTGGAACGGTCTCTACATCGGCGGCACTGTCGGTGGCGATTGGAGCAACCAGAACTTTGTCAACGTAGTGACCACGAACAATTTCCTCAATCCGCTGCTGCTTGGGACGCTCGGAGCGACTTCGGGTGCGGCATCCGCCGCGGCCAGTTCAGCCACTGTCGGGGCAGGCAAGGGTCGTGGCTTCACCGGCGGCTTCGAGGCCGGCTACAATTATCAGTTCGACTTTTATAATCTTGTGGTGGGAGTCGAGGCAGATATCGAGGATCTTTCCGGCAGGGGTTCCGGTTCTGTCACTCAAGTGACGCCACGGGCCTTCGGGTTCAGTTATACCTCGACGATCGCCGTCTCCGACCATCTCAATTATCTTGGCACGGTGCGCGGCCGAGTGGGCTTCCTCCCAACCTCATCCTTCCTCACGACAACATCCCTGTTGGCCTATCTCACCGGCGGTGTGGCATATGGCGGAGCGTCGTCCAGCACCGCCATAACCGGGGCTGAAACTCCGAACACCGGTTCGACCAACATTGCCGGGGCCGGCACGTACTCGGGCACGCGCATCGGCTACACCTTTGGCGGCGGTTTTGAGTGGATGCTCAACCGAAACTGGACCGTAAAGGCCGAATATCTCCACTATGATCTCGGTACTGCCAATTACAGCAACGGCAGGATGACTGCATTTGGAGTCGGCGCGCCGGGGTTCATCAGTTTCACCGACGTGTCGACCAGCAGTGTCGAATTCAGCGGCGATCTCGTTCGCGCCGGCGTGAACTACAAGTTTTGAGAATCCCGTCGCAATTGGGCTCGGCAAATGAGTTGATCGCGCTTCAAAGGCGGGTGCAGCCACCCGCTTCGAAGGGGGCATAGAGAGGTGCCCGAGAGCGATCCGCAGCTTGATCACGGTAAGGGCCGGAACTTCTTCTCGCTCCCTTTTCCCGGCTGCTGCGATGCGCAGTCGGCGGCGGGGGCAATTTCTGTCGCCAAGCATGAAGCTCGGCGGCGACAGGACTTACTCAAATAGCGGACGCTACAGCGCGCGATCCCCAGGGGCGGAAGTGCGGGGCCACGAGGTCGCCGGAACCCGCCCGACGTTCACGGAAAGCGCCGAGGAAGCTGCCCTTGGTGTGGCGCCGGCCCAAATCGCCGATCGTGGCTTCATGACCGACCGTCAATTTCCATCATCAAGCGCTACGGCGCGCTGACCGTGCGCAACACCGCGGCCATGGCGCGGGACCGCGATGATTTCGAATTTTTTTTGCATGTCGGCCGCCGCGAGCGTCGAGGGGCGAGGTGCGGTCATCGGCCTCGACGTCATTGTCGCTGCGGCCGGTGAGCGGCCGGGTCGGAACTTGATCGGCAGCGAGGGCCTATTTTGGACCGCTCGTTTTGCCGAAGCGATCGCAGAGCGCGGCCCCGTTACCTTGGGCTCGATGCGACGTCGGCGGGGCAAGAGCATCAATGAATGAATGCCATTGGAGAAAAGAATGGCGAAATCAGATATCTCTGAGTGCATTACGGGTAAAGACGGAACGTCGTACCGGGTCGTGTCCGGAAAGGCGCCGAGGATTTGTCCCACAATTGCAGCCTCAGAACGAGCTGGTCTGTGCTTCGTCGCATGCTGATCCGATATAGACTCGCCCGGCGCACAGGCCGCGCCATTATCGACTCCGTTATCCATGCTGTGTTTGTTCGGAAGCCGCCCACCAAGCGGCAAACCGACCGAGAACGACTCATGGAACTCAAGAAAAAATGGGACGAGGCGCGATAACCGCCAGCGCCGCGTAGCCCCGCCATGGGGCTGCCAGCGCTTGGGCCTGGCAGCGCTTGGGCCCGGTCTGCGTCGGCGGCCGCACGTGGGCGGTTGGTCGATGACCGCTGCCGCAGCATGACGCCTCGGGGCTCAAAGCGCGACACCGGGGCACATCACCGGGACGGCTGCCAAAACAACTGCCAAAGACAGCAGGGCTGCCCGGAAAGCTCCGGACAGCCCTGGCTGCGCTCGATCCGATGAAATCTCAGACGGCTTCCTTGAGTTCCTTGGCGGCGCGGAAGGCGACCTTCTTGCTCGCCTTGATCTTGATCGGCTCGCCGGTCGCGGGATTGCGGCCCATGCGAGCGGCGCGCTTGCGCACCTGAAGGATTCCCAGGCCGCCGATGCGGATGCGGTCGCCCTTCTTGAGGTGCTTGACCACCAGGCCGACGAGGTCGTTGAGGATGAGTTCGGATTGCTTCTTAGCCATCTCGTGGCTGCCGGCGAGGGCAGCCGCGAGATGTTTCAATGTGACGGTGGTCTGTGCTGCTGCGGCCTTTGCCATTGAAAGCTCCTCCTTGTACGGGCCAAAAAACGCCGAATCCCGGCGCCACCCGGCGACACATAATTGATTCTGGCTCTGTTTGACCATGCCGAAATCGCAAAAAGCCCGAATTTTATGGGGATTCTGCGTCCGCCTTGCAAGAAAAGGCCGATTCATGGGCGCTTGCGAGGGGCTCCGGGGGTCGATTCGCGATATCGCCCCGCAAAATCCGGTATTTTTAGAGAAGCGTCCGTGGCGGCAGGCGCTGTCGCCGAACGCCGGATTCGCCCCGCGATCTCGTCGCGACCTCGTCTGCTTGACTTCAATTCGACCCGGTCGTATCTGACCGGTCCCTGACACGTGCAGAAATTGCACGTATTGCGGGGGCGTAGCTCAGTTGGTTAGAGCGCTAGCCTGTCACGCTAGAGGTCGCGGGTTCGAGCCCCGTCGCTCCCGCCATTAAATCAAGCACTTGGCAATCTCCCATCAGTTGCGATTCGACTCAGGCGTTTCGACTCTGTGCGGGTCGTTGGGTTCGCTTCGCTCCGCACGATGGCATCGGCAGCATCGGGACGAATTCCTCCTTCGAACATTTGTGATAAAGTCGGGTGCGAGCTGGACGAGCGTCCGGTTCCGGGAGGCCTCGATGCGTCTGTCGATCCTATGGCTGTTCTTGATCTTCGCGCCTGCGGTAGCGCAGCAGGCGGCGGCATACCCCATCGAATCCAACCAGATCAAGGTGATCGACGGCGACACGATCACCGCAGACGGCAAGACGATCCACCTGTTTGGGTTCATTGCTCCCGAGGTGCAAAGCGCTCAATGCAAGGCCGAACGGGATCTCGGGGTCCAAAGCCTCGAGGCGTATGCGCGACCTGATCTCGGCCGGCGGCTTGGACTACTCGCCGGTCCCGTGCGCGTGCCCCACAACTCTGCTGGGCAAATGGGCTTGCACATTGGCCCGAACCTGCGGCGCGCTCAAAGCGAAGGGCCGCGACGTCGGTCAGATTTTGGTGGCGGAGGGGCTCGCCGTTCCATTCTCGTGTGATGGGATGCAATGCCCCAAGGCACCCAAGCCATGGTGCAAAACGTAAGGTGGCCCGCGCGGCTGCAAGCCCGGGCGGATGACCGGGGGGCACATCTCGCGGCGGCACGAAAGTCGACGGCATGATGGCCACGACTTGAGGGCCACGACTGGCGGACGTCCTGGACTTCCGCGGAGACCATGCGGTGGGTCGAAGGACCTGAAATGAAACGGGAGACATCGATGCAGCACATCAGACATCTGGCCCCCTTCGGCGGGCTGCTCGCCATTTTGATCGGCGGTGCGCCGGTCCTCGCGCAAACAGCGCCGGCTGCGCTGCCGGAGACCACCGCCTGTCCCGAGGCCATCGCGAGCCTCGCGACCTGCTATGGGATCAAGCATGAGAGCGGGGCCTATCTCCTCGCGGCGATGCCCAAGACCTGGAACGGCGACCTCGTGGTGTTCGCCCATGGCGGCCCGTCTTTGGTGCCGCCGACGGCGAACGGCAGCGAGGCCGACCTGGCCAAGTACGCGGTCGCGGTGAAGCGGGGCTTCGGCTGGGTGGCTTCGAGCTACCGGCGCGAGGGCTATGGCGTGAAAATGGCGGGGCAGGATACCAACGATGCCCGCCGCTTCTTCGTCGAACGCATCGCCAAGCCGCGCCACACCTATCTGCACGGCGCCTCCTATGGCGGCCTGGTCGGCGCCAAGCTGGTCGAGACCCTCGCCGCGAATGCCGACGGCAGCCTGAACTACGACGGCGCCATGTTCAACAGCGGCGCGGTGGGCGGCGCGACACTCAATTACCAGCACCGCGTCGACCTGCGCGCCGTCTATGAATATTACTGCAAGAACCTGCCGCGCCCCGAGGAGGCGCAGTATCCGCTATGGATGGGCGTGGCTGCCGACGCCAAGATGACGCTGAAGGACCTCGACGCCCTGGTCGACGAGTGCACCGGCGTTGCCAAGCCGGCGGCCCAGCGCAGCGAGCAGCAGAAGCACAACCTTGCCGACATCATCGGCGTCATGGGCTATCCGCAGAACCTGCTGGTGCGCCACATGCAGGCGGCGACGCTGCTGTTCCGCGACATCGTCCAGCGCACCACCGGCGGACGCAATCCGTTCGATAATACCGGCGTCCGCTATCGGGGCTCGTCCAACGACGATGAACTCAACCGCAACGTCGCACGCTTCACCGCCGACCCCGCCGCCGTCGCTCTCTTCAAGGCCGACGGCGACCTGACCGGCAAGTTGACGATTCCGGTGGTCTCGATCCACTCCATCAACGACCCCCAGGTGCCGGTGGAGGCGCAGGCCGCCTATCGCGATACCGTGACCGCCGCGGGCAGCGCCGACCGGCTGGTGCAGGCCTATACCGACGAGCGCGCCCATACCGGGCAGAGTGCGCCGGAAATTGCCGCCACCCTCGACGCGCTGGTGGCGTGGGCCGAGAAGGGCACCAAGCCGACCGCACAGTCGATCGCCGCGGCCTGCGAGCAGTTCCGCGCCACCTTCGAGGGGCCGTGCGCCTGGCATCCGGAGTTCACGCCCAAGCCCTACGGCACGATATTCTATCCGCGCGAAGCGGCGGTGCGGTAGGTGAAGGCTGTAGCCCGCATTGCAGCGAAGCGGAAATGCGGGGAAGGGGAAGTGGCACTACCCGGGCCAAGGGCCTGCGTCCGCTGGGGAAGGGGGACGTCCCTCACATCGGCTTGATGGGGGCGTGGTGGATCACCTTGCACCACCACGGCCTTAATACACGTCCGCCTGATACCGGCCGCGCTTCTTGAGGTCGGAGACGAAGGCGATCGCTTCGCCGGGGCTGCGGCGGCCATGCTCCGCGACGATGTCGACCAGCGCCCGCTCGACGTCCTGGCCCATGCGGACGGCGCCGCAGATATAGAAATGGGCGCCGTCGGCGAGCCAGGCCCACACGTCGCTCCCGACCTGGCGCATGCGGTCCTGGACGTAGAATTTTTCCTTGTCGTCGCGCGACCAGGCCAGCGCCAGGCGTGTCAGCACGCCGGCCGCCCGCAAGCCCGCCAGTTCGTCCTCGTAGAAGAAGTCGCAGTCGCGGCGCTGGTGGCCGTAGAACAGCCAGTTGCGGCCGCTCGCCTTGGTCGCCATGCGCTCCTGCAGGAACGCCCGGAACGGCGCAACACCGGTGCCGGGCCCGACCATGATGATGGGCACGCCAGGATCGGCGGGCAGGCCGAAATTATGCGCCTTCTGCACATAGACCTTGACGGTGTCGCCGGGGCGCACACGTTCGGCGAGGAAGGTCGAGGCGACGCCGAGGCGCTGGCGCTTGGCGATCTGGTAGCGCACGGTGTCGACCGTCAGCGACACCCTTCCGGGATGCGCCTTGAGGGACGACGAGATCGAATAGAGCCGCGGCTGCAGCGGATCGAGCGCCTCGATGAAGGCCTCCGGGTCGGGGCGCACGCCGCGGAACTTCTCGATCGCGGCGAGCACGTCGAGGGTCGCAGCGTCGCCGTCGGGATCGTCGCCGGCACCCAGCGCCTTGGCCTTCTGCCGGCGCTCGCCGCCGGTCACGTAGGAATAGAGCTGGAACAGCATGTCCGGGGCCGGGCTGAGCGAGACCCCGTCGGTCAACACGTCGCGCAGGGCGCGGCCGCCGATCGGGAAATCCGCCGGCGCGCCCAGCGCCGCGATCACCGCATCCACCAGCACGGGGTCGTTGACCGGCATGATTCCGAAACTGTCGCCGACCACATAATCGAGGCCGGATTCGGTGAGATCGAATTCGACGTGCCAAGTCTCCTTTTCTGAGCCGGGCTTGTTGAGGCGCACTCGCGTGACCACGGTTGCATTCACGGGGTTGTCGCGCGAGCGCCCTGGCGCCGCCCGGACTGGAACATCGGGGACTTCGGCGGCCGGGGAGGGCGCAGATGCGGGTGCCGGCGCGGCCGGCGGCGGCCCGGTGCCGATCTCCTCGGCAAGCTTCTTGAGCATGCGGGCGGTGTCCTTGCCGCCGGGCACGCACAGGTTCAGCCGCTCCTCCTTCTTGAGGAAGATGGAAAGCGAATACTCCTGGCAGCTCGATCCGCACTGGCCGCAATCCTGCTGCGCCATCGCCGCCATCATGCGGCGCGGCAGGGGCCGGCCTTCCGCCAGCTTCATGCGCTCGGCGATGTCGAGCGCGGGATCGTGCCAAAGCGCGCCGTCGTCGGCGCCGTCATCGCCATCGCCGCCGGGAGCCGTGCCGGGCGACGCCAGCAGGCCGGGCAACAGCGCCGCGGCCTCCTGCGCCGACAGCGGCGTTGCCGGGGCGTCGAGTTGCAGCAGGCCGGCGAAAAAGCCGTTGAGCCAAGTGCGCTGCTCCGGGGTGAACGGCGCCGACTCCGGCAGGATCTCCAGGATCGGCGGGCGCGTCGACTGGTTCATTCCGCCGCCTCGCGCTCGAACATCGCCGTGAGCGCATCGGCCTCGTGGCGCTCGGCGAAGGCGAGGAAGCTTTCCTGGGGCGAGGCGCGGTTCGCCATGTAGGCCTTGAGGATGCGCTCGACCTTCCGGGGCGCGTCCTGCGCCTTGACGTCGCGATAGACGTCGCGGCCGAGCGCGGCATCGGGCCCGAAGCCGCCGCCGACCAGGATGTGGTAGCCCTCGACGGCGTCGCCGTCCTCGGTCTCCTGCACCTTGCACGCCAGCAGCCCGATCTCGCTGATGAAGTGCTGGGCGCAGGAATGGTGGCAGCCGGTGAGATGGATATTGACGGGGGCGTCGACCGCGACCCGCGTCTCGCACCAGGCCGCGATCTCCTCGGCATGGCGCTTGGTGTCCGAGGCTGCGAATTTGCAGCCGACATTGCCAGTGCAGGCGACGAGGCCGGAGCGGATCGAATTCGCCCTGGTGCCGAGGCCGAGCGCCTCGATGGCGTCCTGTGCGGCCGCCACGCGCGCGGTCGGCACCCCGGAGATCAGCAGGTTCTGCCAGACCGTGAGGCGGATGTCGCCGTCGCCGAACTCGCGGGCGACGGTGGCGAGGCCGCGCATCTGCGCCGCGGTCAGCCGGCCCACCGGCAGCACCACGCCGATCCAGTGCAGCCCGTCCTGCTTCTGCGGATGCACGCCGATATGGCCGAAGCGGTCGAATACGGGCCGCGGCGCCATCGCCTCCTCGGCGACGTGCACGAGCTTGCGCCCGAGCTTTTCCTCCGTCAGCTCCAGGAATTTCGCGATGCCGATGGCATCGAGCACGTATTTCAGCCGCGCCTTGTTGCGGTTGGTGCGGTCGCCATGGTCGATGAAGACACGCACGATGGCATCGGCAACCGCGGTCGCCTCCGCCGGCGTCACGACGACGCCGGTGTCATGAGCGAAATCCCTGTGCCCGGTAATGCCGCCGATGGCGAGGCGGAACCAGATGCCGGGTTCGATGCCGAAGCCCTCCTTCACCTCCACCGCTGAAAATCCGATGTCGTTGGTGTCCTCCAGCACCGGGATCACGCCGGCGCCGTCGAACCCGACATTGAACTTGCGCGGAATGCCGTAGAGCGTGCGGTTATTGAGGATGTGGAAATGCCATTCGCGGGCATAGGGCCGCGTGTCGATCAGCTCCTGCGGATCGACGCCCGCGGTCGGGGTTCCGGTGACGTTGCGGATGTTGTCGGCGCCGGAGCCGCGCGAGCACAGGCCGAGATCCTGGATGCCCTCGACCATGGCGACCGCGTTCTTCGGCTCGACCTCGCGCATCTGCAGATTGGCGCGGGTGGTGACATGGGCATAGCCGCCGGCACGGCTCTCGGCGAGGTCGGCCACGCCGGCGAATTGCCAATGCTTGAGGATGCCGTTGGGAATGCGCAGCCGGCACATGTAGGTCTTCTGGGTCGGGGCGCAGTAGAACAGGCCGAAGAAGCGCCAGCGGAAATTGTCGTCGGGCTTGGGCGGCTCGTTGGCCTCGGCCTGTGCCTTCAGTTTTTCATAGGCGTCGAAGGGATGCTGCTCGCGCTTGAATTTCTCCTGGTCGGACAGCTTGCCGCCGGCCTTGACGACGCGGTCCTGGGCGGCGATGTGGGGCGCATCCGGGCCGGTCGCCACGGTAGCGGGCGCCGCGCTCGCCGGTGTGGCGCCGGCGGGGCGCGGAAAGCTGCCCGCCGCCTTCGCGATCTGCAGGCCGGCCACGAAGCCTTCGAGATAACGCTGCTGCTCGGGCTCGAAATCACCGGTCATGGCGTCCTCGAATTACGATGATCGGTCACTGTGGGGCCGGGCTATTCTGCCGGGACCTGGGACGCCCCTGCGACCCGGACCGGCTGGGCGGAGGGTTGCGGCCTGTAGGTCATGTAGATCGCAAGCCCGGTAAAGACGAAACCGCCGACGAAATTGCCCAGCGTCACCGGGATCTGGTTCCACAGCCACCACTGCGCCACCGTGACCTTGGCGCCCATCATCATGCCGGTCGGAATGATGAACATGTTGACCACGGAGTGCTCGAAACCCTGGGCGAAGAAGATCAGGATCGGCATCCAGGCGGTCGCGATCTTGCCGATGGTGGAGGTCGTGCCCATGGCCAGCACGACGGCGAGGCACACCATCCAGTTGCACAGCATCGCCTTGACGAACGCGGTCACCATGCCGGCAAAGCCGAACGCCTCGTATCCCGTCGTCTTGGCTTCGGCAGCGGCGATCAGGCGCGCGGCGACCCCGGCCGGCGCGATCGCGCCCATGTCGGTGAGTGCGATCGCCAGCAGGGCGCCATAGGCGACGCTGCCGATGAGATTGCCAAGGAACACCCATCCCCAATTGGCAATCACCGCGGACGCGGTGGCCTCGCCCCGGAGCCACGGCAACGGCAACAATGCGAAGCTGCCGGTGATGAGTTCGAGGCCGAGCAGGACGATCATCACCAGGCCGACCGGAAAGATCAACGCCCCGACCAGCGGCTGCCCGGTGGTGAAAGAGGCGTTGAAGGCGAGACTGGTGGCGACGCCCAGTATGGCGCCCGACAGCATGCCGCGAATGAGAAGGTCGGAAATCGACAAGGTGAGCTTCCGGCTGCCGGTTTCCACCATCGCCTTGGCGACATCGGCAGGTCTCAGGTAATCCATTCCTGGCTTCCTCGTTCTCTGTGGGCTTGTTCTCTGCACGGCTTCTTGCGCCGTGACCAAAGATGCCGGGCCGCGCGGGCTAGCCCGCGCAGCCATGGGTCTCGGTGTACGCTGTCCAGAGCAAGGGCCATGCCAGAAGCGATGCGCCTGATATCGCGCCAGATTCCGGTGCGCCACGCGCCGGGTTCGTCCGCAAATTCGGCAGAAAATCGGGCCTGCTGCTGGAAGAATATGCAAGCGCGCCCTAAACGGGCGCGCTCGAGGCGTAGCGCGCTCACCCGGCGCCGAGCAGCCGGATCGCCTCGTCGCGCTCGAACAGATAGAGCAGTGTGCGCAGCGCCTGGCCTCGCGTGCCGGCAAGATCGGGATCGCGGGCGAGGATCAAGGCGGCATCGTCTCGCGCGGTGCGCAAGAGGTGGCCATGTACCGCGAGCTGGGCGAGGCGGAATCCCGGCGCGCCGCTCTGGCGGGTGCCGAGCAGGTCGCCGCCGCCGCGCAGGCGCAAATCCTCCTCGGCGATGCGAAAGCCGTCCTCGGTCTCGCGCATGATGGCGAGCCGCGCCTTCGCGGTATCGCCGAGCGGCCCCTTGTAGAGCAGGAGGCAGGTGGAATGGCCGCTGCCGCGCCCGATCCGGCCGCGCAGCTGATGAAGCTGCGACAGCCCGAACCGTTCCGCATGCTCGATCACCATCACCGTCGCCGCCGGCACGTCGACGCCCACTTCGATCACCGTGGTGGCGACCAGGATGCGGGTCTCGCCGGCCGCGAAGCGCGCCATCGCCGCATCCTTGTCGGCGCCCTTCATGCGCCCGTGGACGAGATCGACCGCGCCGTCGAAAACCTGGCCGAGCGCGGCAAAGCGCTCCTGTGCGGCGGCGAGGTCGCCGGTCTCCGATTCCTCCACCAGCGGACAGACCCAATAGATGCGGCGTCCCTCGCCGACGGCGCGGCCGACCGCCGCGACCACCTCGTCGAGGCGGTCGAGCGGCACCGTGCGGGTGTCGATGGGGAGGCGGCCGGCCGGCTTTTCCCGCAGTTCCGAGATTTCCATGTCGCCGAAGCAGGTCAGCACCAGGGTGCGCGGGATCGGGGTCGCGGTCATCACCAGGACGTCGACCGCATTGCCCTTGTGCGCCAGCGAGAGCCGCTGGTGGACGCCGAAGCGGTGCTGCTCGTCGACGACGGCGAGGGCGAGATCGCGGAATTCGACCTCGTCCTGGAACAGCGCATGGGTGCCGATCAGGAGGTCGATGTCGCCGGCGGCGAGGCGGTCGAGGGTGGCGGCACGGTCTCGGCCGCGTTCGCGTCCGGTGAGGATCGCGATGCGCAGGCCGGCGGTTTCCGCGAGCGGCGCGATGGTCTTCAGGTGCTGGCGCGCCAGGATCTCGGTCGGTGCCATCAAAGCTGCCTGGCTGCCGGCTTCGATCACCGCCGCTGCCGCGAGCAGCGCGACCACCGTCTTGCCGGAGCCGACATCGCCCTGGAGCAGGCGCAGCATGCGTTCGGGCTTGGCGAGGTCGGCATTGATATCGGCCAGCGCCGCGCGCTGGCTTGCGGTCAGCTGGAACGGCAGCGCCGCCAGGATGTTCGCCTGCAGGCGGGACGCGTGGGTGCGCGCCCGCCCGCCGCGCCGCCGCATATGGGCGCGCACCAGGCCGAGTGCGAGCTGGCCCGCCAGCATCTCGTCATAGGCGAGCCGCGACCACGCCGGTCCCTCCCAGGCGAGATCGGCGGGCTCCGCCGGCCGGTGCAACGCCTGCAGGGCATCGCCGAAAGCCGGCCATTTCTCGCGCGCCAGCAGGGCCGCATCGAGCCACTCCGCCAGCGCCGGCACGCGCTCGAGCGCCGCCGCAATGGCGCGGCGCAGCGCCTGAGGCGTCAGCCCCTCGGTGAGGGGATAGACCGGCTGGATCGCGGGCATGCTCGCCAGCGCGGCCTCCTCGACTACGAAGTCGGGATGCACCATCTGCAGCATGCCGTCATAGAGCGCCATGGTGCCAGATACGATGCGCCGCTGGCCCACCGGCAGCAGCCGGTCGATGTAATCCTTGCGGGCATTGAAATAGGTGATCACGAGACTGCCGGTGTCGTCGCTGGCATAGATTTGGTAGGGCGCCCGCGACCGGTTCGGCGGCGGGGCGCGGTGGCGGTCGATCGTCACCGCGACGGTGACGATCGTGCCGGGCACGACATCGCGCAGCACCGGACGGGCGCGCCGGTCGACCGCCCCGGTCGGCAAATGGAATACGAGATCGACCACGCGCGGCGTGTCCTCGCGGCCGAGCAGCCGGCGATAGAGCCGCGCCACCTTGTCGCCGATGCCGGGCAGGGTGGTGATCGCCGCGAACAGGGGGTTGAGGACGGCGGGACGCATGGCGGCAGTGTGTTGCACCGGTGCAGCGCAGCGCAACCGCCGCTACTCCAGACATCGGAAAAATGCGACATTTGTTGGTGATAGGTCGCCGATCGTGGCGCGGCATCGAACAATTCACGGTGCGCCGCGACTCAAATTTCTTTTTTGTTGCCGAACCGCAACAGACCGCTTGCGAGAATCGTAATACAAGCATCGGCGTGCAGCATGGAGGTTGGGTGAAAAAGCTCTTCCTTTCCGGATGTGTCTTTGGTGCCCTCATAATCTCCGCGGCGGCCGCGGACATGCCTCTCAAAGCGGTGCCCAACGTACCCCCGGCATGGACAGGCCTTTATGCGGGCCTCAACGCGGGCTATGCTGATTTACAGAGTTCCGCGTACCCCGTGGCCTCGGGAACACCAGACGCGGCGCTCGGCATGCCTCCCGGCGTTTCAGACGGATTGGCGGTGTTGTCGTCCCGAACGATTCCGCTCGGAAGCGGTGCGGGATTCGCCGGTGGCGGCCAGATCGGCTATAACCTGCAGTTCAACCGGCTCTTGGTCGGCGGCATCGAGGCCGATATTCAGGGCGTGGCAGGACGGAACAGCGGCTCGATCACGACGGGCTCGTTCGTGTTGGGGGTCCCCATCACCACGACCCAGACTGCAAAAGTTTCGACCACCTACCTCGGCACGGTGCGTGGGCGCCTCGGTATCCTCTTGACGCCGTCTTGGCTCATCTACGCGACAGGAGGGCTCGCTTATGGCGGCTCC
>DASYNT010000329.1:0-8137 GCA_036008405.1 Xanthobacteraceae bacterium | reverse complement strand
CCCCGACAGCCGCGCCTGGTAGTCCCCGGCGCAGCGCGCGACCGGGCCGCGCCGGCAGGCATAGCCGGGCTCGCCGGCGCGCCCGCAGCGGCACGGATTCATGGCCGCGACCAGCATGAAGCGCGCGGGATAGGTGACGCGGTCGTTGGCGCGGGAAATCGCGACCTCGCCGGTCTCCAGCGGCTGGCGCAGCGAATCGAGGACACGGCCATCGAATTCCGGCAGCTCGTCGAGGAACAGCACGCCGTTGTGGGAGAGCGAGATCTCGCCGGGCTTGGCGCGCAGCCCGCCGCCGACCAGCGCCGCCATGCTGGCGGAATGGTGGGGCGCGCGGAACGGCCGCTTGTTGGTGAGGGCCCCGCCGTCGATCTCGCCGGCCACCGAGGCGATCATGGAAACCTCGAGCAGCTCGGCCGGCGACAGCGGCGGCAGGATCGACGGCAGCCGCGCCGCCAGCATCGACTTGCCGGCGCCGGGCGGCCCGATCATCAAGAGATTGTGGCCGCCGGCGGCGGCGACCTCGAGCGCGCGCTTGGCGCTCTCCTGGCCCTTGATGTCCATGAGGTCGAGCAGCGAGCCCTCCGCCTCGCGCACCTTGGGCTGCGGCCGCGACAGCACCTGGCTGCCCTTGAAATGATTGGCGAGCTGGATCAGCGAGGCGGCGGCGATGATTTCCATCTCCGGGCTCGCCCACGCCGCCTCCGGCCCGCAAATGGCCGGGCAGATCAGGCCTTCGCCGCGCGAATTGGCGCCGATCGCCGCCGGCAGCACGCCGGCCACCGCCGCGATCGAGCCGTCGAGGCCGAGCTCGCCCAGCACGGTGTAGCCGCCCAACGCATCATGGGGGATCGCCCCGATCGCCGCCATCAGGCCGAGCGCGATCGGCAGGTCGTAATGGCTGCCCTCCTTGGGTAGGTCCGCCGGGGCGAGGTTGACGGTGATCCGCCGCGCCGGAAGGGCGAGGCCCGATGCGATCAGCGCTGCGCGGACCCGCTCGCGGGCCTCCGATACCGCCTTGTCCGGCAGCCCCACCACGTTGAAGGCGGGAATGCCGGGCGCGACCTGGACCTGGACATCGACCGCGCGGGCCTCGATGCCCTCGAACGCGACCGTGGATACACGCTGGACCATGGGGCTCCCCCAGACGTCGCGCATCCTAACCCAAGGGGAATGGCCGGGCAAGAACATTTGCAGAACACCGCCGGCCGGCGTGTGGTTTGTCCGCACGTTGCAGCGCGTGAATTGTCGGCCATGCGTCACCTTGCAGGTTTTCGTCGGGGGCATAGCCATTCCTGGACGGCGGCGAACCCGGATTCCGTGTTGGCGCGAGGGTGCACCCCGCAATGACCGCGCCGCGATCAGCGCCGGCGGGACGGCGTGATAGGTTCAATCCGAAATCTCCGGAGGACCGTCATGACCGACACCAATGCCAAGGCCGTGGGAATGGGGGTCGCCGGCGGCGCTATCGCCGCGGCGCTGCTCGACCTGCTCGTTGTCAAGGGGGTGATCGACGCCGACGAGGGCCGGCGCGTGCTGGAAGATGCCCTCACCCGTGCCGCCATGCACACGGGCACCTGGGAAGGCCACGAGGCCTGCCTGTTCATCGGCGACATCCTGGAGGCGAGGTTTCCCGCGGCCGGGTGATGGCGGTGACGCGCGCCGGCACAGGCTTTGAGAATGCGAGGCAAAGAACCGCTCCGCTGAGCGAACGGTTCAAACATCCGACGCACCGTAAAAATCTGGTTCGGCACGAAAGAGAACATTTGCAGAACAGATCGACTCAGGCTAACCATTCGTCAACTCTTCACGAAAGGTTCCCCCATGATCGACTTCAAGGCCGTCGAACTCGAACTGCACAACGCGCGTCAAGCCCGCATCGCCGCCGAATCGGCTTGCTGCGAGGTCGAGGAATTCGCCGCGGCGATCCGGCAGTCGCACATCGTCTGGGCACAGCAGGTGACGGCCCGCCGTGCGGGCGACGACCCGCGCCGCCTGCACTGACGCGCGCTATTTTGCGGCCGCGACCTTGGTCGCGATGCTGTCCCAGATCATCGCCGCGATGTCGGGGCCGCCGAGCCGGCGGATGATGCGGATGCCGGTGGGCGAGGTGACGTTGATCTCGGTGAGGTAGCCGTCGATCACGTCGATGCCGGTGAACAGCAGGCCGCGCGCGCGCAGCGCCGGGCAAAGGCGGGCGCAGATCGTGCGTTCGCGTTCGCTGAGGTCGGTCGCCGCCGCGACGCCGCCGCGCACCATGTTGGAACGCAGGTCGTCCTCCTGGGGCACCCGGTTCACCGCGCCGGCGAATTCGCCGTCGACCAGGATGATGCGCTTGTCGCCCTTGGCGACCTCCGGCAGATATTTCTGCACCACCCAGGGCTCCCGGAAGGTCGCCGCGAACAGGTCGTAAAGCGAGCCGAAATTCACGTCGCGGGCGGTGAGGGCGAACACCGCGGCGCCGCCATGGCCGAACAGCGGCTTCATCACGATGTCGCCATGGGCGGCGCGGAACGCCTTGATCTCTTCGAGATCCCGGGTGACCAGCGTCGGCGGCATCAGGTCGGGAAACTCGGTGACGAACAGCTTCTCCGGCGCGTTGCGCACCTCGGCGGGACTGTTGACCACCAAGGTCTTGGGATGCAGCCGCTGCAGCAGATGGGTCGCCGAGATGTAACCGAGGTCGAACGGCGGGTCCTGGCGCATCAGGATCACGTCGAAGGTTGCGAGCGCGGCGCGCCTTTCCTCACCGAGGGTGAAGTGGGCGGCCTCGACATCCTGCACCGTGAGCGGGGCCACCGTCGCGAACACCTCGCCGTCGCGCAGCGCCATGCGGTCAGGCGTGTAATAGGACAGGCGGTGCCCGCGCGCCTGCGCCTCCAGCAGCAAGGCAAAGGTCGAATCGCCGCGGATATTGATCCGTGCGATCGGGTCCATCTGCACGGCAACTTCGAGCTTGCGGTGGGCAGTCATGCGGGGCCGATCCGGCAGAGGGTAAAAGGCGCTGGTGGAGTAGCCCGGGCCGGGCCGTTCGTAAACCCGCGCGGAAACCGTCGCGCCGGGGGCGGTCACATCGAGGCATCGAAGGCGCCGGGCAGGTGCACCGGCAGCCGCCCGGGCACGACCAGCACGACATCGAAGCGCATGTCCCCCGCCGCATCCTCCGGATGGCCGGCCAGCCAGAACTCGGCGGCGGCGATGATGCGCCCCTGCTGGCGCTTGCCGATCGCCTCGGCGGCATCGTCGAACCTGCTGCGCGCCTTGACCTCGACGAACACCAGCACGCCGCGCCGCCGCGCCACGATGTCGATCTCGCCGACCGGGGTCTTGAACCGGCGGAACAGGATGCGGTAGCCCTTGGCGATGAGGAGGGCCGCGGCGCGGCTTTCGGCCGACAGGCCGAAGCGGAACGCGACGCGGCGCTCCGGATCGGCGGGCGGCCGCGGCTTGCCCTTGGTCGCCGGCTCATCCTTCGCCATCGGCCTCGCTCCGGGCGAGCGCCAGCGCGCGCTGATAGACCAGCCGCCGCTTCTGTCCGGTCGCGGCCACCACCGCTTCGACGGCATTCTTGAGCGAGGCGGCGGCGAGCGCTCGGCGCAGCAGGGCGTCGAGGTCTTCAGCTTCGACCGCGGCTGCGGCGGCAGGCGGGCCCACCACCACCACGAACTCGCCGCGGGTCTCGGCGCCTTGGTCCCAGGCGCGGGCGAGGCCGGCGAGATCGGCACGGCGAATGTCCTCGTACAGCTTGGTGAGTTCGCGGCACACCGCGGCTTCGCGGTCGCCGAACGCCGCGGCGAGGTCGTGGAGCATGACTGCGATGCGCGGCCCGGTCTCGAAGAACACCAGCGTCGCCGGCACCTCGGCAAGCGCGGCGAGCCGGGTCCGCCGCGCCTGCTCCCGCGGCGGCAGGAAGCCTTCAAAAAAAAACCGGTCGGTCGGCAGGCCGGCGCTCGCCATCGCGGCCATGACCGCCGAGGCTCCCGGCACCGCGGTGACCTTGTGGCCCGCGGCCTGGGCTTCCCGCACCAGCTTGAAGCCGGGGTCGGAGATCAGCGGCGTGCCGGCGTCGGAGACGAGCGCCACCGCCGCCCCGGCGTCGAGCCGCGCCAGCAGCTTCGGCCGCGCCGCCGCGGCGTTGTGGTCGTGATAGGCGATGAGCGGCGTGGCGAGGCAGTAGCGGTCGAACAGCCGGCGGGTGACGCGGGTATCCTCGCAGGCCACCAATTCGACCCCGGCCAGGGTCTCGAGCGCCCGCAACGTCACGTCCCCCAGATTGCCGATCGGGGTCGCCACGAGATACAATCCTGGCGCGGCCCTCGCCGCCTCGATATCCTGCGCGAAGACGCGGTAGTGCCGCGCCGGGCTCGCCGTCTTGGTTGCTGCCTTGGTCGCCGCCTTGGCGTGGTCAGGGGTGGTCATGGGATCAAATTCTTTGATTCGGCGGGCAGAGGCACGCTCTTCATGCTTTTCATCGGCCGATTTGCCGACAATATGCCTGAATGCCACACTTGAAGTCATCGCGATTTGCCAGAAGCGGCGCCACGGCGCCATGACGGAGACCGGTTGATGCCCTGCCAGAGCCCTGAGGCTCTTCGCGCCTGCTCCCCGTGGTGGCGGGCGGCCGCCATGGTGCTGGCGGCGCTGCTGGCCGGCTGCGGCGCCTCTAGTCTGCTCGGTAGCGGTTCGCCCGGGCTCGATGCGCCGGCCGCGGCCCCGGCGTCGGTGGCTGCGCCGCTCGGCACCGGCGCGGTCAAGGTCGCCGTGGTCCTGCCGCTGTCGGCCGGCGGCAATGCCGGCATCGCCGGCCAGTCCATGCGCAATGCCGCAGAAATGGCGCTCGCCGAGTTCAGCGGGGCCAACATCCAACTGGTGGTGAAGGACGATGGCGGCACCGCGCCGGGCGCCCAGCAGGCGACGATGCAGGCGATCGATGAAGGCGCCGAGATCATCGTCGGGCCGCTGTTCGCTCATTCCGTGACCAGCGCCAAGCAGGTCGCCCGTTCCCGCGGCGTCCCGATGATCGCGTTTTCCACCGACAGCAACGTCGCCGCGTCGGGCGCCTATCTGCTCAGCTTCCTGCCCGAAAGCGATGTCGACCGCATCGTCGCCTACGCCATTTCCCAGGGCAAGAAATCCTTCGTCGCCCTGTTTCCCTCCAGCGCCTATGGCGGCGTGGTCGAGGCCGAATTCTCGCAGGTGGTGGCCAAGCGCGGTGGACGCGTGGTCACCGTCGAGCACTACGGCGAGGATCGCACCAAGCTCGGCGAACTGGTGAAGCAGGTCGCCCAGGCGGCCGGCCATGCCGATGCCCTGTTCATCCCCGACAGCGGCGACGGCGTCGCCGACATCCTCCAGGCGCTCGCGGCCGGAGGCGTCAATCCGCGCCAGTTCACGGTGCTCGGCACCGGGCTGTGGGGCGACGACCAGCGCATCTTCGCAAATCCGCTGCTCGACGGCGCCTGGTTCGCCGCGCCCGAGCCGACCGGATATCGCGGCTTTGCCGAGCGTTATCGCGCCCGCTATCACCAGGATCCGGTGCGCCAGGCGACGCTCGCCTATGATGCGGTGGCGCTGGTGGCGGCGCTCGTCAAGACCCAGGGTCAGCATCGTTTCGCCGTGGACGTGCTCACCAATCCGTCCGGCTACACCGGGATCGACGGCGTGTTTCGCTTCCGCACTGACGGCTCCAACCAGCGCGGCCTTGCCGTGCTCAAGGTGACGACGTCCGGCGGCCAGGTGGTGGCGCCGGCGCCGCGCTCGTTCACCGGCTCGGGAATCTGAGCAGGCTTCGGTGGGTGGCCAATGGCTGGGCAAACGATGATCCCGTGCGAGAACCGAAAGGGGAGCAGATCGTGGAGTCCCGCCACCCAGCGACAATGGCCGCGCAGGCGCTCGGCTGGATCGACGAAACGACCAAGGCGCTCATTCCTCCGGTGCATCTTGCCACCACTTTCATCCGCGATGCCGATAACCAGTATCGGGCCGGTTTTTCCTACGGTCGGCCGACCAACCCGACATTCGTCCTGCCGGAAGCGCTGCTGGCGAGGCTCGAGGGCGGGGCATCCTGCCTCACCTTCGCATCGGGGATGGCGGCGGCGACAGCGGTATTCCTTGCGCTCAGACCCGGCGACCATGTCGTCGCGCCGCAGGTCATGTATTGGGGGCTGCGGAACTGGCTGAAGAGTTGCGCGGCGGATCGGGGCGTGGTCGTCGATTTCGTCGATGCCGGCGCGACCGAGGCGCTCGCGGCTGCGGTGCAGCGCGGCCGGACCAAGCTGGTTTGGATCGAGAGCCCGGCGAATCCGACCTGGACGATCACCGACATCGCCGCCGCCGCCGACATCGCCCACGGCGCCGGCGCACGCCTCGCCATCGACAGCACGGTCGCCACGCCGATCCTGACGCGGCCGATCGCGCTCGGCGCCGACATCGTCATGCATTCGGCCACGAAATATTTGAACGGCCATAGCGACGTCGTGGCCGGGGCGCTGGTGACCGCGCGCCATGACGAATTCTGGGAGCGGATCGCGGCCATCCGCACCAGCCACGGCGCCATCCTGGGTTCCTTCGAGGCCTGGCTGCTGCTGCGCGGCATGCGCACGCTGCATTTGCGCGTGGAACGCTGCGGCCGCACCGCACAGGCGATCGCCGAACATTTTGTCGGTCATCGCCGCATCGTGGCTACCCTCTATCCCGGATTGCCCGACCATCCCGGTCACGCCGTCGCGGCGCGCCAGATGCGCGGCGGCTTCGGAGGGATGCTCAGCATTCGCGTCGCCGGCGGAGAGAGCGCCGCGATCGCAGCGGCCGCGCGGGTGACCGTTTGGAAGCGGGCGACCTCGCTCGGCGGCGTCGAGAGCCTCGTCGAACACCGCGCCTCGATCGAAGGTCCCGGATCGCCCGCGCCGCCCGACCTGCTGCGGCTATCGGTCGGAATAGAGGATGCTGCCGATCTGATCGGAGATCTCGAGCAAGCCCTGGCGGGAGCAGGCTGAAGTGTTCCCGCGAACGGCCTTTGTGTTGCGTGCCTCGCCGACCTGCCGGGAGCGGCGCCGCTTGCATTCGTCGCCCGCAGCACGATTGCCCGGCTCCGATGTCGCTTCCTCCCATAATCGAATGCCGGTGCCATGAAGACGATCCTGATTCCGACCGAAGACCATGCCTCGATGGCCGCGGTGCTGGAGACCGCGCGGCTGATCGCGCAGCGCTTCGGCAGCTGCATGGAGGGGGTTGCCGTCTATCCCGCCGCCGCCGACTTCGTAGCGGTCGATCCCGTGAGCAGCCTGACCATCGCGAGCGTGCAGGAGGGCGACGAGGAGATCGAACGGCACGCGCAGCGACTGTTCGAATCCTTCATGCAGGCCCACGCCGTGCCTCCCGCCGGGCAGGAGCCGGCGGTGTATTCCCAGCGCTGGGTTCGTACCGGCGCCCATGGCGACGCCTTCGTCGGGAGCCACGGCCGGCTGTTCGATCTCATCGTGCTCGGACGCCCCGGCCGCGCCGCGCAGGATCCGCGCATGCCGCCACTGGAAGCGGCGCTGTTCGAGAGCGGCCGCCCGGTGCTGATCGCGCCGGCGGCATCGCCCGGGATCATCGGCGTCAACGTGCTCGTCGCCTGGAACGGCAGCACCGAGCAGACCCGCACCACGGCGTTCGCCCTGCCGCTGCTGCGCGAGGCGGAGCACGTGACCGTGCTGGCGGTGGAGGGCGGCATGACGCCCGGGCCGACCGGGGAGGAGTTCGCGCATTATCTGCGCATGAATGCCGTCGCCGCCACCGCGGTCACCGAGGCGCCGGGCGCGCGGACCACCGGCGAGACCATTCTCGATCATGCGAGAACGCATGGCTGCGATCTCCTGGTGAAGGGCGCCTATACACAGAGTCGCCTGCGCCAAATGGTATTCGGGGGCGCGACGCGGCACATCCTGGCGAGTGCGACGTTGCCGGTATTGATGGCGCACTGACCGCCCGCGAAAGGACATCTGGTTCCGCATGAACTTCGACCGGAATGCAAAAGGCGAAGGCGAAGGCTCTTCGGGCCAGGGCTCATCAGGCCAGGGCTCTTCAGGCCAGCGGCCTTCCGGCGAGGGTTCTTCCAGCCCGGACTCCTCGGGGCGGAGTTTTTCCGGCCGCAGTCCGG
>DASYNT010000328.1:0-15862 GCA_036008405.1 Xanthobacteraceae bacterium | reverse complement strand
CCGACATCTGCCGCTCGATCTGCGCCGGATTGACGGCGACGCCGGGATCGATCGCGGCGACGATGCGGTGCATGGTCAAGGCGCCTTGCGCGGTCACCGAGACCTCGGCGCAGGCCGCGACGTAGCTGCCGTGGGACATGTACTGGGCAAGCCCGCGATGGACGCCCTGGGGCGCCGGCGTGCCCCAGCCGACCTTGTCGCCGACCGCCTTGAGCACCGCGGCGTGCTTGGGCTTGAGCATCTTGAGCCGAAACGCCAGCTGGTCCTGGCCGAGCTCATGGGCGACCTCGTCGATGAAGCATTCCGAGTAGATCGCATTGTGGTTGACGTTCACCCCGCGCCAGAAGCCGGCCAGGATGTGGGTGTTGCGCATGGCGTGGTCGATCAGGAGGTTCGGGATCTGGTAGCCGAAATTGCCTTCCGGCGAGTTCGGCGACAGGCCCTGGAACACGACCGGGTCCATGCCCGACGGGTCCATCCGCTCCGGCGCCAGCGAGGCGGAGATCGACTGGCCGGAGATGCGCATGTGGAAGCCGGTGACGTTGCCGTCGGCGTCGACACCGGCGGTGAGCTTGGCCTGGGTCACCGGATGGTAGGCGCAATGGGTCATGTCCTCTTCGCGCGACCAGATCAGCTTCACCGGCGTGCCCGGCATCTGCTTGGCGATCTGCACCGCCTGGCGCACATAGTCGACACGGCCGCGGCGGCCGAATCCGCCGCCGCACAGCACCTTGTGGACGTCGCACTTGCCGACCGGGAAGCCGGTTTCCTCCGCGACCGCGGCGAGCGCCGCCTCGCCGTTCTGGGTCGGGCTCCATACCTCGCATCCGTCGGCCGTACAGAGCGCGGTGCTGTTCATCGGCTCCATGGTGGCGTGGTTCAGGTAGGGAAAGCTGTAGACCGCCTCGATCTTGCGCTTGGCATTGCCGAGATCGGCCTTGGCGTCGCCCGCCTTGTTGCCGACGAAGGCCTGCTCGGCGTCGAGCCCGGTCGCGAGGAACTTGGCGATGCTGGCGCTCGACACCTTGGCGGCTTCGCCGAGGTCCCAGGCCACCGGCAGGGCTTCGATGGCCTTGTGGGCATGCCAGTAGGTGTCGGCGACGACGGCGACGCCGGTATCGCCGACCGGCACCACCTTCTTCACGCCCGGCATGCCGGCGACCTTGGCGGCATCGAAGCTCTTGAGCTTGCCGGTCTGCACCGGACAATCCCTGATGGCGGCGACGAGCATGCCCGGCATCCTGAGGTCGATGCCGTAGACCTGCTTTCCGGTCAGCTTGTCGCGGGTGTCGAGGCGCTTCACGCCCTTGCCCGCGGTCCTTGACCTCCTTGAGCTTGACGTTCTTGGGCGGCTCGAGCTTGGCGGCCGCTTCGGCGACCTTGCCGAAGGTGGTGGTGCGGCCGGACGGCTTGTGGGTGATCACGCTGTCGGCGGCGCTGCATTCGGACGCCGGCACTTTCCATTCATTGGCCGCGGCCTGGATCAGCATCTCGCGTGCGGCGGCGCCGCCCTGCCGGACATATTCGTGGGAGGTGCGGATGCCGCGGCTGCCGCCGGTGGACATGTCGCCCCACACCCGCTTGCGGGCGAGGTTCTGGCCGGGAGTCGGGAATTCGGTGGTCACCTTCGACCAGTCGCATTCGAGCTCTTCGGCGACCAGTTGCGCGAGCCCGGTGAGGGAGCCCTGGCCCATCTCCGAGCGGGCAATGCGCACCACGACGGTGTCGTCGGGGCGGATCACCACCCAGGCATTGATTTCGGGCGCGCCGTCGGCGGCACGCGCCGTGTCGGGCCCGAACGGGATTCGCAGGCCCAGCGCGAGGCCGCCGCCGAGCGTGGCGGCGCCGACCACGAAAGAACGTCGATCGATGTTGGGAACATAATTCATGGCGGACCTCCTCACGCGTTGGCTGCGGCGTGAATGGCCGTGCGCACCTGCTGATAGGTGCCGCAGCGGCAAATGTTGGTGATGGCCGAATCGATGTCGGCGTCGGTCGGCTTCGGCTTGGTCTTGAGCAGCTCCGCGACCGCCATGATCATGCCGGACTGGCAGTAACCGCATTGCGGCACGTCGTTGTCGAGCCAGGCCTGCTGGACCTTGTGCAGCACGCCATTGGCGGCGAGGCCTTCGATGGTGGTGATCTGCGCGCCGGCGACGGCGCTCAGGGGCACCGAGCAGGACCGCGTCGCCACTCCGTTCACATGCACGGTGCAGGCGCCGCACTGGGCGATGCCGCAACCATATTTGGTGCCGGTCATGCCGAGCGTGTCCCGCAGCACCCAGAGCAGGGGCGTATCGGGCTCGACGTCGACATTGTGGGATTGGCCGTTGATGATCAGCGTTGGCATTGTCTGCTCCCGTTCCGTCGCCCGCGAGAACGGGCGAAATGGCTGGCGCGCGTGCGATGCACTTGTGGACAATTGACGGCGGTCGGCGCGCGGTCGGCAACCATAGATGGTTCCCGTCGCAATGAAAATTCGCAAATGCGCGGCATATGCCCGGCCGTCGGAGATTCGGGACCTGCGGCCGCGCGCCTTGCCACCCGCCACTGCGGCGAAATCGCTCCGGCCGATCGACAAAAAATTGTGGGCCGCGCCGGCCCGGCCACCTCGCGCCGGTGAATCGAATGGACTAGATTACCGGCCGCCCGCGCCTGACTAAAAAGACCTTCGAGAACAAGCGGCGCGGTCGGGAGAGCAGCCGGTTCGACAAGCCAGAATTCGAAAAGCCGGAATTCGACAAGCCAGACGGAGGAATTCACATGATGCTCAGGAACATCGCGCGACGTCTCGCGCTCGGGGTTGCGGCGGGAGCCGTGCTCGTCGCCGGGGCCGCCCGGGCGGCGGACGACCAGGGCTCGGTACAGGGTGTGGTCAATGATGCCGGCGGCAAGCCGGTCGTCGGTGCGATGGTGAAATTGAAGAATGCCGATCGCCACCTGACCTTCATGGTGGTCAGCCAGGACCAGGGCCGTTTCCAGGCGAGCGATCTGCCGGCCGGCCAATACACGGTGCAGGGCATCGGCGCCGGTTTCGAGAGCGCGTCGTCGCCGGTGAGCGTTGCCGCCGGCCAGAGCGCCAAGGTCGATCTCGCGCTCGCCAGCAAACAGTCGCCGCAATTGGCGCCGGCGTGGCCGCACCGCCTCCCCGAGGAGCAGATCTCCGGCGTGTCGCAGGCCCTCCCGGCGGGGAACGGGCAGTCGCTCGTCGCCGAGCGGTGCACGACCTGCCACGATCTCCAGCGCATCGTCGTCAAGCGCACCCCGCTGGTGGAATGGCAGCACATCATCGAGCGGATGCGGGGCAACATGGCGATCACGAACGTCCCCGACATCACCAATGAGGAGGCGGCGACGGCCGCGAATTATCTCGCCGCCAATTTCAAGCCCGAGCAGCCCTACGATCCCAACAGCCGCCTACCGCGGGAACTACTGACCGGCAAGGCCCTGAAGTATCGTGCCGTGACGTATGATCTGGTCGATCGGTTCGCCGAGCCGCACGACACCGCCGCGGATCCGACCGGCAATGCCTGGGTGGCAGAACGGGCCGGCAAGCTCGGCCGCTTCAGCCCCAAGACCTATGAATTCGTCGAGATCAAGCCTCCGCCCGGCCCGGCGGCGGCGAACCGCCAGCGGCTCGGCAACCCGCAAATCGATCAGAACGGCATCCTGTGGGTGGCCGACGGGCCCAACGGCCGGTGGCTGAGCTACGATACCAAGTATGACAAATTCGCGAGCTTCCAGTGGCCCAAGGGCCACGGCAATGCCGGTGGCAACAGCATGGCCATTGCGCCCGACGGCAAGATCTATGCGACCGGGCTCGGCAAGGAGGTTCGCATGCTCGATCCCAGCACCGCCGAATACAAGTTCTTCGAATCGCCGAGTGCCAAGGGCAAGAAGGAGCCCGGCGCCTACGGCCTGACCGTCTCCGGCGACGGCGCCGTGTGGTGGGCCGAGGACAACATCGACATGATGGGACGTATCGATCCCGTCACCGGCAAGGTCGAGGAGTACAAGATCCCCTATGAGGGCGGCCACGCCTTCCCGCGCCGCATGGGCGCCGACGCCAATGGCGACGTGTGGGTGGCCTTGTGGCAGGCCGGCAAGCTCATGAAGATCGATCACAAGACCAAGGAGATGAAGATCTTCTCGCCGCCGACCGCCAATGCCGGCGCCTATTCCGTGGTGGTGGACAAGAAGAACAATCTCGTCTGGATGAGCGAGCACAAGGTCGACAAGATCGCCCGCTTCAATCCCAGGACCGAGGAGTGGGTCGAGTTCCCGTTGCCGGAGGCGCAGTCCGATCCGCGCCGCATCGATCTCGATCCGACCAATCCCAATCGGGTCTTCTTCAGCGGCGATACCGCCGGCCGGCTCGGCTTTGTGGAGGTGCTCCCGTAAGCGGATGATAGCGAATGGTCCGCACGTTTCGTATCGGATCATTCTCAAGACGCCGGAACGCCGTCTCCATGGCGTTCCGACGGAGGTCGGCGGCGGCACGGGCCTTCGCCAGTATCGAATGCGCGGGCATGTCCCGCGCATTTCGTCTGCAAGGCCCTGCGCCTCGTCGCCTCACGACGGATCGGCGCGGCCGGCCGGATCATGAGGCCCTGCCGCGCCTGCCTGAGCAGAACCGGAGGAAAATGCCATGACAGCGTTCAATGCCGTTCGATTCCGGGTGAAGCCGGGCCGCGAGCAGGAATTTCTGGATCGGCATCGCAGCGTCGAGGCCGACTGGCCGGGCTTGAAGCGCGCCAACATGATCAAGACCGGGGAACGCGCCTACTGCATCATTGCCGAATGGACGGACATGGACGCCCTCGCCGCGGCGCGTCCCCACATGGTGGCGACCCTCGATACGTTCCGCGCGACCCTCGAAGATCTCGGCGGTGGCCTGGGCGTCACCGATCCGGTATCGGGGCCGGTCGTCCTGGAACTGAAGTAGCCGAATTCCAGAAGCCGGAAGCGCCCATCGGAATCGCATCGCTCGAGCCGCGGTGCCGTCGCCGGCAGCGTGCCGATCCATGTCCCCACCTGCCGGCTCCAAAATCCCACGAGTTCGCCCGGACAAACATTGCGCCATTTTGGCGCAATGTCCCTCCGCTCGCCTTTGTGGCATATTTGCACTCCGGCCAAAGATGGAAAGCCCGATGATTGACCAAGTGCCCATGCTGGGCGAGCAGCGTTCGGATTTTACGTTCGGCGCTCTGTGGCGCGTAGGCGCGGTCGTATCTCTCATTTGGGTCATCGTCGAAGGCTTTGGAGGGGCCGAGCTGCGGGCGCTCATCGTCGTCCCGCTGTTCGTCGGGGCCTGGCTGTGGGTTATCTTTGCTCTTGATCGTTGGGTCACCAGGGGCGTTGATCAGACCTAGCCGGGAAAGAACTGCAGGTCGCCATCAACGTAGCGCAGCTGTCGGAAACGGCGGTCGTGCGGGTCATGCCCAGCAATGAGCGGGGTGCAAATCCGGCCACATCCTGTGGCCGGCGGCTACGTGCCGGCGAGCAAGTGCGGCACCAGGTCGGCGGCCGTCAATGCCTCTCGGCTGGGACCTTGGCGAGAGCGCCGTCCGCGACATCGTCCTTTCCCTGCATCAGACGGCGCACCAGGCCGCTCGCGAGCCACACCAGGGCGGTGAGCACGAGCGCCGCCATCAGGCCGCGCATCAGGCTGACGAAGAAAGCGGCGTCGAGCCTCGGGAACGGAAACTTTTTGAGCTCTTCGCCGCGTTCGATCATCCAGTGCCACGCCGTGTGCGCCACCAGTGCGGACAGGATGATGACCCCGATGCGCTCTTCCACCACGTATTTGAACAGAAGGTTGAGCGCAGGCACCAGCACCACCAGCACCGAGAGCTGGCCGATTTCCACGCCGAGGTTGAAGCCGAGCAGCGAAGTGACGAGGTGGTCGCCGGCGAATTGCAATTGCTCGCGCAAGGCGAAGGAGAACCCGAAACCGTGGATCAATCCGAACCCGAACGCATAGATCCAGCGCCGCGCCGGATTAAAGCCGACGATGTTCTCCAACGCCATGAACAGGATGGTGGCGGCGATCAGGGTTTCGATCAGGGGAGGGAACCACAGCGCGTCCGGCGCGAACCCCAACGCCGAGGCGAACAGGGTGATGGAATGCGCCACCGTGAACGACGTGACGATGATGACGAGCGGGCGCAGCCGTCGCACCGGAATGACGAGGCAGGCGAGGAACAGCAGGTGGTCGGTGCCGTCGAGAATATGCCAGAAGCCCTCGACCACGAAACGCAGCACCGCCTGGTACCAACGCGGATCGAGATAGACGAGGCCGCTGGCGCCGTGGAACTCGAACGCGCGCACGGCGCCGCCGGGTGGCATGAAGCGCAGCGCGGTGTTGACCGCGCCGCCGAGGCGATCGACCCGCAGGTCCACGGCGAATTCGGAGCGGTCGGACTCGATCGGATATTCGAGCAGCACGTCGAGGAATATCTGGCTCCAATAGAGGTCGAGATCGCTGGACAGCGGCGGCCCGATCACATGGGCGCGGGCCCCCTCGAATGAGGCGAAAGACTTGTCCGAAGGCAGCGATACCAGCTCCGCGACGATGCGGGGCTTTTCGAGCTGCGTGCCGTTCTCGTAGACGTCGATATTGTCGGTGAGCCACACCTTGATGCCGCCGCGGATCGGCTCGTCGGCGCGCGCGATGTCTAGCGAGCCGTTTCCCCGGGTCGGGAAATCGGTATCGATCAGGGAGGCGAGGGGCAGGCGGACCAGCAGCTCCAGCCGGTTGCCGGCGGGCTTGAAAAAGGCGTTGATCCTGACGTCGGCCGGGATGTCATGGGCCGCGGCGGGCGACGCGAGCGCCCATGCGAGGGCCACCAGCGCGGCCGCGGCCAGCCGCTTCAGCGCAACACGTTCGAGACAACGCACGCCCTTGACTCCCGACACGAGGACAGGGGACTCCCCCTGACGAGCCACCTGTTCGGCTATAGCGTCGCCCGCGAGGAAGCAAGCGCCGATATTGGGACCGTCGCGGCGGCCCCATCGGTACCCCGCCGGTCCCCGCACCTGTATCCGTACCGGTGCTGCCGGCTTGCCGACCGACCGGACGCCGTCAGCCGGGAAGCCATTCCCGGGCTGGACGAATTCGGCCCCAGCCGGTGAATTTCCGCATTTCATGTGCGTTCGATTCGGCTATAATCGTGCCCAAGAACAATGAACGGCATAGGGAGGCATCATGATCAAGTTGTTGCGCCAGCGTAGATTCGTCTGCGGCGCGGCGCTCGCCGCCGGCATTTTCGGCCTCGGTGTCGGCCAGGCCGTGCTGCAGAAGCACGCCGAGGCCCAGGGCGCGACCGTCCAGGCTCCCGTGTACGAAGTCGATCCGCTGTGGCCGAAGCCGCTGCCCAACAACTGGCTGCTGGGCTGGACCATCGGCGTATGGGTCGACGAGCTCGATCACGTCTGGATCATCCACCGCGGCGCCGGCGGGCTGCACAACAACGAGCGCGGCGCAGAGCTCAATCCGCCGATCGCCGAATGCTGCCGCACTGCTCCGCCGATCCTGGTCTATGATTCCGACGGCAACCTGCTGCGGTCATGGGGCGGTCCGGGCCCCGGCTACGAGTGGCCGCAGTCCAACCATGGCATCCATGTCGACTACAAGGGCAATGTGTGGATCGGCGGCAATGGCGAGAAGGATGCCCAGATCCTCAAATTCACCAATGACGGCAAGTTCCTGATGCAGGTCGGCCATCTCGGCGGCAACAAGGGCAGCAACGACCTGGAGAACTTCGGCCGTGTCGCCAAGATCTGGGTCGATCCGTCCACCAATGAAGCCTATATCGCCGACGGCTACCTCAACAAGCGCGTGGCCGTCATCGACGCCGACACCGGCGTCATGAAGCGCTACTGGGGCGCCTACGGCAACAAGCCCGACGACACCAATCTCGGTCCTTACAATCCGAGCGGCCCGCCGGCGCAGCAGTTCCGCAATCCCGTCCACTGCATCGAGCGCTCGGTGGACAACCTCATCTATGTCTGCGACCGCCAGAACGACCGCCTTCAGGTGTTCAAGCCGGACGGCACCTTCGTGAAGGAGAAGTTCTTCGCCAAGAACACCAAAGGCGCGGGATCGGTGTGGGACATCGTGTTCTCCAAGGATCCCGATCAGCGCTTCCTGATGCTGGCCGACGGCCAGAACGAGCGCGTGCGCGTGATCGTGCGCGACACGCTCGAGGAAATCACCTCGTTCGGTGACGGCGGACGCCAGCCGGGCCAGTTCTACGGCGTGCACAGCATCGCCTCGGATTCCAAGGGCAACCTCTACACCACCGAGACCTATGAAGGTAAACGCGTGCAGAAGTTCAACTACCAGGGCATCCGCTCGGTACCGCTCGGCTACCAGGGCGTGCCCTGGCCGAAGAAGTCGTAGCGGCCCGCTCTCACATTGTGACGAAGAAGCCCCGGCGGATCGCCGGGGCTTTTTTCTCGATTGGCGCCCTTCTGAGATGGGCCGGCGAGGCCCAGAAAAAGTGCGGGCGCGATTGGGCAGCCCGCCCTATGCTCGTGCGCAGCTCACTTCTTGTAGAAGCAGAAATCGTCGACGTTCGCCGCCCAGTCCGCATTCGGCCACGGCATGCCGTTGCGGTGGAACCGCGCGAAGGTGTAACCGCCGATCTCCTCCTCGTTGCTCACGCAAATATCGGGGCCGGGGGTGACCTCCGCCTGTATCTTCTCCTTCTGGATCGACATGCCGGTATGCGAGCCGCCGTTCGGGAACGACACGCACTTGCCCCATTCGGGCCGGATGCATTCCTGTCCCAACACCGACGTGCTGCTGACGGCAATCGCCGCCAAAACGATCAAGCCTCGCATTCATCTCCTCCTGTTCAAGACAGCCCGGCGCAGAAATAACACGCTTCCCGGACGCCTGCCACGCCGCCATCTACGCGCCGTCCGGCGAACCCTGGCGCGCATGATGCCGCTGGACGAACGGGCCGACACCGGGGCTTCCGGCGCTGCCGCCCGAGCGAGCCGGATTCGGTCCGGCACAGCCGCGCATCGTCCTCGACTTTGCGCGGCGGGGAAGGCATGGTCGGCCGAGGTGGCGCCGCGCGGCGGCCGCGCCTGCTCCGTCTCGATCGTGCGGAGCGCCGCGGCTCCAAAAGGGGGACTGACCATGGCCGATGGCTTCAAGGAGAAGCGTGAGAAAGCGGGAACCAAGGCGATGTCGCAGATCGAGATAGACGCGCAGCGCATGCGTGAAAAGACGGCGCGCTTGCGAGAGCTTCGTCTGGCGGCCGAAGCCGCCAACGGTCCGATTGCGCCCAAACGGAGCCCCGCCGGCAAGCCGGCTGCAAAAAAGAAAAAGTCGGGCAAATCGGGCGAGAAGGGCCCCTCCTTGTCGGATTGGCTGGACACCCAGCAAAACCAGGGCCGCCGCGGCTAATTAGCGCTGGCGGTTCGAGGTTGAGGCGGGACAGCCGCGCCGGCGGCGGCATCCCCACCGCGACACGGCTTCACCGAGCGGATCGATGGCGCCCTGCCGTCCCGAACCGGATGGCCGCGTCCGATAACGTTGCGGATTCTGTGTATCCCAAAGCGAAAGCGCGATCCGCTCGAATGGAGACGGATCGCGCTTCGGTCGTTTGGGCTGTGCGCGTGGTCTCGCCTGGAAGCCTGGGCTTCCTCGAGGTCACGCGTCCCCGTTCTTACGGCTCCAGAGAAGCGAGGTAGGCCGAGACGTTCAGCATGTCGGTGGCGTCGAGCTTGCTCACCACGGGAGCCATCAGCGGGCTCCAGGCGCCCACGCGGTTGCCGTGCTGCATGTCATAGAGCTGCCGCGCGATATAGCTCGGCGAGCGACCGGCAAGCCGTGGAACCGGGCCCAGGCCGCGCAGGTCGGGGCCGTGGCAGGCCGTGCATGCCGTGACCTTGCCGCCGCCGGTCGTGACCAACTGCTCGCCCTTCTTGACGCTGCCCGGCGGCACATAGGCGATGAAGCTCGAATGCGGGTTGCGCAGGTATTCGGTGTGCTCCGCGCTCACCGGGGTCTCGATGATGCGCTGGCCGAGCGGCTCGGTGCCGGCTTCGGCACCTTCGAGGGTGAGATACATTCCCCCCTGCGATTTGGTCTTGGGCGCCGTCTCGCTCTCCACCACCTTGATCCAGGGGGTCGCCGGGATGGCAGAGAAGTATTTGGCGGCCGCCTTGATTTCGTCGTCCGTCATCTGCTTGGCAAATCCGGCCATCAACGCGGTGTTGGCCTTTCTCGGATCGGAGGTCTTGCGCAGGCCGTTCTTGAAGTCGGTCAACTGCTGCACGATGTACTCGTAGGAAAGGCCGGTGACATTGGCGTTCTCGGGGCGGCCCTTGCCGTTGGGATAGTGGCACAACCCGCAGGCAAAGATCTCGGGCCGCGCGGTATCCCGGCCATGGGCGACGATGTCGGGCATCGCCGGATGGTCCTCGGGGAACCAGTCGGCGGGCGCATGGCGGTTGGCGACCTGGGCGCGGGTGAAGTTGAACTTCGACCCGGGCACCGAGAGCAGCTTGACGTTGTCCGGCGGAGTCGGGGTGGCCGCGGGAGCCGGCGGCGGCATGACGGCCGGTGGCGGCGTCTCAAACCCCCAGGCCCACAAGGGTTGGGTGTCGGCGGCTTGCACGGCGGTAGCAAATCCTGCTGCGGCGCCAAGCGACAAAACAGCAGCGGTCACGAAGAGCTTCTTCATCGTCCTCCCCTTTATGTCCTGGTCCGGAGGTTTCCGGGGGCTGGTGCAAACTACGCCGGCACGCGCTCGGTGACCGGCCAGTTCCACCTGAGATTGCCGCAATACAGGCTTGTCGGCAAGACCGTACCTGCGCCTTATGCGGTAGCTGTGCTCCCGCCGGTCGCGGCCGGGAGTGCCGTCGCCGACGCCCGCGAAGCTCGGCAGCGGAAATTGACCCGACCTGCACGCGTGGCCGGGAAAGATGGTGCAGCGCAGCAGACCTATCGGGAAACCGGCTGTGCGGCTCGGCGCGCCCTGCGGTTCTTACTCCGCCCTGATGTTGGCCGCCCGGATCACCTTGCCCCATTTCGCGGTTTCCTCCGCGAGGAGCTTGCCGAAATCGGCGGGCGAAAGCGCGAGCACCTCGGCGGCCAGGTCGGCAAGCCGTACCTTCATCTTGGGATCTGCGAGCATCGCATTGATCTCGTTGTTGAGCCTGTCGATGATCTCGACGGGGGTGCTCCTGGGCACCCCGACGCCGACCGATGCGCTCGCCTCGAAGCCCGGCACATAGTCGGCCAGGAGTGGCGTTCCCGGCAGCGCCTGCGAGCGCGTCGCGGTGGCCACCGCCAGTGCGCGCAATTTGCCGGCCCTGATATACTCGATGGTCGGGGGAAGGGTGCTGAAGGTCACCTGCACCTGTCCGCCGAGCAGATCGGTAAGCGCGGGCGGGTCGCCTCGATACGGCACGTGGGTCAGGCTGACGCCGGTCATCATCTGGAACAACTCGCCGGCGAGGTGCGGAGGGGTGCCGTTACCGGCCGATGCCATGTTTATCTTGCCCGGATTGGCCTTCGCGTAGGCGATGAAGTCGGGAACCGTCGTTGCGGGAAACGAGGGATTTACCACCATCACAAGCGGCACGCGGGCGACGCCTGCGACCAGTGCGATATCCCGCAGGAAGTCGAAATCAAGCTTGTCATAGAGTGTGGCGTTGATTGCGTTGGCATTCGATGCCATGAGGAGCGTGTAGCCGTCGGGTGGCGACCTCACGACCGCCTCGGCGGCGATATTGCTGCCGGCGCCCGGTCGGGCTTCGATCGTCACTTGCTGGCCGAGGTGCTCGGCCAGCCACTTGCCCGTCAGCCGCGCGATGATATCAACGGTGCCGCCAGCGGGAAATCCGCCGATGATGCGCACCGGCCGTTTCGGATAGGTTTGCGCCCTGGCGATGTGCGGCAGCGCCGGGACAACGAAGGCGCCTGCTGCCAAATTCAGAAATCTACGGCGCGGAATTCTCATCGCCTGCCTCCAGCTCCGGCCGCATCGAGCGAAAGCGCGGTCGCCAACATGTTCTGTCGCCCCTTGATGACCCGGAGCTGCCATCGGCTATGCAAAGATGAACGCCCGCCGTAACATCGCTCCGAAATCTTACATGACTATCCTCCGCCGTCTTGCAAATGAAATATATCCGGAACGTCCAGGATGAGAACATGAAAAAGGCGGACGCGAGCCAAGGCCAGTCGGCATCGGAGCTGATCTCGAAAAGAATCGCCGAACTCGGGGACTGGCGCGGGGAAACCCTCGGCAGAATACGCAAGCTCATCAAGCAAGCAGATCCGGACGTCGTCGAGGAGTGGAAGTGGAGGGGCACTCCGGTTTGGTCGCACGACGGCATCATCTGCACTGGCGAATCCTACAAGGAAGTCGTGAAGCTCACCTTTTCCAAGGGCGCGTCTCTGAAGGATCCGGCCCGTCTCTTCAACTCGAGTCTCGACGGAAACGTACGCCGCGCGATCGACATCCACGAAGGAGAGGAAGTCGACGAGACCGCCTTCAAGGTGCTCGTTCGCCAGGCGATCGCGCTCAACAGTTCGGCTAAGTCGAAGCCTTCGAAGAAACCGAAGTCCTGAAGGGATTCCGCAGCAGCGGGTACTGTGTTTATTTCGCTCGCGCCCGGCGGAAGTAGCTGGTGATAACGCTGTTCGGTAGTGGCTATTATACCTGCATTGCCGCGATGAACCGGCCGGCCGAGTTGGGAGAAACCACCGAATTGACATCTTCGCCGGCGCGACCAGCACGGTCGAAGATCTCGTGGCTGGACCTGAAGAGCGCTTACTCTGCAGGAACGGCCTGCGCGATCGGCGCTCTCGTGCGCCGTGGCCGCATGGACCGAAGCTCATGGAACTGGTTGGCGAGGTCGCCGACGAGCACCGCAGACGCCGTGCAGGACCAGACCACGGTTTCGACCATCACGGGGTCATGCTCCCAGCCCGTGACTCCGAGAATGAGCCGAATCACGAAGAAGGTCAGCGCGACGGCATAGCTGCGGGTCATCCATTCGCGGTGCTGCGGAATCATGCGCTTGTAGGCGAAGATGAAGCCGATCCCGGTCGTGATCATCAACAGCGAGGCTTGGATCACGGTCTCGATCGTGAAGGACCTGGGGAAAACGCCCAGCTTCTCGTCGAGATATTGAACATAAGCACCGAGGGGAGCGAGGATGAGGGCGCCAACCACGTAAATGCGCCCGACGACCCGGTGCAGCTTGGTGAAGCGCAGTCTCAAGCGCTCGGAAAACTGCATCGGCGCGAGAATCAGCGCGCTGCCGCCGGCCACGCCATGCGCCAGCAAGAACAACCCGAGCGCTTGGTAGTGGCGCCACACCGGGTTCGTCGGCTCGATGAGGAAGCGTTCGTTGTGATAGAGCACGTAAGCCATCACGGCGCCGATAATCGCGAAGGTGACGTATTTCGTGTTGAACCAGTTCGACGACCGCATCGACATGGCGTCTGACATAATCCCCTCCATTTCAACGGCGTCTCGTAAATCTCCCAAAGCTCCGATTCGCAACTCAAGCGCGTTCGGCCGTTCCCCTGCGCGCCGGGAGCGCAGCAGCGGTCGCCGCTCGACGGAGAAATTTGCGGCGTGGAAGTCTTACAAGCCTCCCCTGACCACGCCAATCTAGCCAAATTCCCGAGCCTCCGAAAAGGGGGCGGCTGCGGACAGGCGCGACCGCGGACCGGCACGCGACGGACTGGGCCGCGATAAACCGGCCGGTGTGCCGGCAGGCCTTGAATTTGCCGGGACCTTATCGCGCCGGTCCCGTGAATACCATCGGTCCCGCAAGACGGCCGGTCGCGGCGACCGTGCGCGGCATGACGGGGACTCCGGTCGGACCGTTTGGGCGGGCGCGCACGAACGAGGGAACAATGGGCGCGATCGGACTTTTGGTGCCATACTCGACCATCAGTCATGAAGGGTTGCCGCCATGCTTCTGCTCCTGATCAACATAGCGACCGTCATCGTCGTCGGTGCGATCCTTTTCTATCTCATCGACAAGTTCGTACGCGACGGACGGTTGGCGAACTTGCTCAAGATCCTGGTCGCGTTGATCTGCCTTGCGGCGATCCTGCAACGGCTGCTGCCGATGATCGGGTTGAGTGGGCTTTAACCCGGCGATTGTGGGCCGGATCGCCGCCGGGAGATCGAGCTGTCGTCCACCGCGATCGTGCCGGTCGTTCGCGGCGAGGCCGGCTTTCGCGAGCCGCGTCGGGCAGAGGAGCAATGATGATGGCCGATGTCTGCAATTGCACGGGCAGCACCGCATGTGACTGTCGCGTTCCGAGCCGGCGCATGGTGGTGACGGCGCTCGCCAGTACCGCCGTCCTACCGGAAATGACGCGCCTTGCGGCGGCGGCTCCCGCCGCGCCGGACGACGAGCGCTTCATGCGCATGGCGCTCGCAGAGGCGCGGCGTGCCGATTTTCCTTTCGGCGCGGTGATCGTGCGTGACGGGAACGTGATTGCGCGAGGACGCAATCTCGGACGAGCCAGGGACGATCCGACCGCGCATGGCGAGTTGGTGGCCATCCACAGCGGCCTCGCCGCCCATGGCGGCAAGGCGCTCCGCGGCAGCACGCTCTATACCAGCGGCGAGCCGTGCGCCATGTGCATGGGGGCGATCCTTTGGTGCCATTTCGGCCGGCTGGTTTTCGCAGCATCCATCGACCAGCTGGCGACGCGGATCGACCAGATCATGATTTCGAGCGCGGAGCTGGCGAGCCGGGCGACCTTCTCGCCCATCTCGATCACCGGGGGCGTGCTGGCGGATGAGGCGATGGCGCTGTTTCCGGCGCGCAAGTGACGCGGTGGCCGCTCTCAGGGGGGCGGAGGTCGACGATGCGGCGCTCCCGCGGCACCCGGCATGTGGTGACCGCGTCGACGTAGCGCCGGCCGACGGCGGAGAAATCCGGATTGTCGGGAGCGGTTTGCAGTGCGCGGTGCAACTCGACCGCCAAGGCGGCGCTTTCCCCGGCCGAGGCGACCGCGCTGTGGCTCGCGAGGATGCGCTCGACCAGGGTCGACGTCCGGGGTCCCTGGCTCGGCCGCACGCAAGATCGCGGCGACATTACTGCGCAGCAGCAAGAGGAGCGAAGGGCCTTGCGGCCTCCCGCGCTGCAAGAGGAAACAACGATCCTCAAGTGTGAGCCAATTCACACAAAAAAAGTCTGAGATACTTTACGCTTATTGGGCGCCGAACACGATCCAGGAGGCGACCATGAAAATGTTGTTTTCATCCCCAGGCCGCGGTCATATTTCGGCTTGAGGGGATCCGTCGACCGTCTGATCCGCACATGAAAAGCAGTTTCGTAGTCGGGCAGCGATATCGCCCCAATGACAGTTGATTGTCGGCTCGCTGCATGATGGCGGTATTCTGGACCGAGGAATCCAGAGTAGAGGCGATGGCGGCACCCGGACGGCGCGGACCACGCAAGCGATCAAATCCGGTCGTTACGCCGACCGGCTCGTCGCATGATCGAGAAGGGACGAGTAGTGACAAGTCCCAACACGTGCCGCCCCCGTTCGCCGCCGGCGGCACGCCGATTGCCGACACGTCAGAAGTGAGGGGCACGCCCATGGCAGACACCACTCCTCCTTGGCTCGCCACCATGCGATCGATCGACGGTACGCACTGGGCGCCGGGTGACGGCCCGAATTCGACCATCTTGGATTGGCTGCGTTTCATAAGTTCCGCTTACCCCAACATGGCCGAATATTGTGCCTCGGTCATGCACGATGATTATTTCTCATGGTGCGGACTGACGGTCGGCTACTGCATGACCAAAGCCGGAGTTGCTCCGGTCTTCGGCTCGAGCGACACCAGCCGATTTCTGTGGG
>DASYNT010000327.1:0-12899 GCA_036008405.1 Xanthobacteraceae bacterium | reverse complement strand
ATCGCAACCTCGTCGAATCCCTCGTGATCGGTGGAATCGGCGGACTTGCGCTCAACGCCGCCGCGTTTCCGGCGGGCTGGCTCGCGGGCGCGATGCTGTTCACCGCGGTGGCGGCGCTGCTGGGCCGTCCCATTTCGGTGCCGCAGCCGCTGGCGCGCGCGTTCTTCATCATCCTCGGCATATCGATCGGCGGGGTGGTGACGCCGGAGACGGTGAAGGGGATGTCGGCGTGGCCGTTCAGCCTGTTCATGATTTCCGTCGCCATGGCCGGCGTGACCCTCGGCACCGTCACCTATCTCACCAAGGTGCATGGCTGGAATACGATCACCGCAGTCTTTGCCGGGGTGCCGGGCGGACTGAGCCAGGTGATGGCGCTGGCCACCGAACAGAAGGACTGCGACGTGCGCGGCGTCGCCATCGTGCAGACGCTGCGGGTGGTGATCCTCGCCATCGGCGTGCCCGCGGTGCTGTCGGCGTTCGGCATCGCCGGGCCGGCGCGCCTGCCGGCCGGCGCTCTCGGCATCGCCGACGCGCCGCTCGAGTTCGCGCTGCTGGTGGGAGGCTGCGCCGCCGCGGCGCTCGGCCTGCTGCGGCTCGGATTCCCCGGCGGCCTGATTTTCGGCCCGATGGTGCTCTCCGCGGTGCTCCATGGCGGCGCCTTCGTCAGCGTGACGATGCCGTTCTGGCTGGCGTCGGCGTCCATGGTCGGCCTCGGCACGGTGAGCGGCGCGCGCTTCACCGGAACGCCGTTCCGCCTGATGCTCCGCTATCTCGGCGCCGGTTTCGGGGCGTTCGTGGTGTCGCTGGTCATCGCCGGGGCGGTCGGCGGCATCGTCACGGCGACGGTGTCGCTGCCGCTCGCCGACGTGATCGTCGCCTATGCGCCGGGCTCGGTGGACGCGATGATGATCCTCGCCCTCGCGCTGCACCTCGACCCCGTGTTCGTCGGGGCGCATCACCTCACGCGGGTGTTCGTGGTCTCGCTGGCGCTGCCGGTGCTGTCGCATTACTTCGGCCGCCCGCGCCGCAATCCCGGCGACGGCGGCGCCGCGGTGCTGCCGAGCGGCAACCGGCTCGACGATCGATCGCCGTCACAGCGGGGATAGAGCGAACCGAATCCGCGGCGTCATTGAAGCATGGTCCCGCCACGCCATCGGCCGGGCCGAACCACCATCACCGCCGCAGCGCGAAAAAGCCGCGCAACAGGGCAGCGGCCTCCCGCTCTCCGATGCCGCCATAGATGTCCGGCCGGTGATGGCAGGTGGGGCTTGAAAAAAACCGCACGCCGCTTTCGACCGCGCCGCCCTTGGGATCGGCGGCGCCGTAATAGAGCCGGCGGATGCGGGCGAAGGCGAGTGCGGCGGCGCACATGGTGCAGGGCTCGAGCGTCACGTGCACATCGCACTCGACGAGGCGTTCCGAGCCGATCGCGGCGGCCGCTTGGCGAATCGCCAGCATTTCCGCATGCGCGGTGGGATCGCGCTCGGCCAGGGTGCGGTTGCGCGTGCGAGCCAGAACATCGCCGCCGCGGACGATGACGCAGCCGACCGGAACCTCCCCCGCAGCCGCCGCGGCACGGGCCTCCGCAAGCGCCAGATCCATGAAAGAACCCGCCATGAGAGCACCCGCCATGAAACAATCCGCCACGCTCGTTCTCGCGGTGAAACTCTGCTATCAGCCGGCATGCTTATCGACCGGACCGGCCGAGGCAAGAGGCCGAGACCACGGCGAGACCAAGCGCATGACCCGCAACAGCGACGACCGCAGCAAGCCTTCCCGTCGCACCGGCGCCGCACCGGCCGACACCGATGCGCGCCACGGCGAGCGCATCGCCAAGGTGATGGCGCGGGCCGGCCTGTGCTCGCGCCGCGACGCCGAGGCGTGGATCGCCGCCGGCCGCGTCGCCGTCAACGGCAAGCCGATCGCCACCCCGGCGGTCAACGTTACCGGGCGCGACCGCATCGCCGTCGACGGCAAGCCGATGCCGCGGCGCGAACGCACCCGCTTGTTCCTGTACAACAAGCCGGCCGGCCTCGTGACCACAAGCGGCGATCCGCAGGGGCGCCCGACCGTTTTCGACGCCCTGCCGCCGGGCCTGCCGCGGCTCATGAGCGTGGGACGCCTCGATATCGGCACCGAGGGGCTCCTGCTGCTGACCAATGACGGCGGCCTCGCCCGCGTGCTGGAATTGCCGGGCACCCAATGGCTGCGGCGCTACCGCGTGCGTGCCCATGGCCGGGTGGCGCAGGCGGAACTCGACAGGCTGCGCGACGGCATCTCGATAGAGGGCGTGAATTACGGGCCGATCGAAGCGAAGCTCGAACGCGAGCAGGGCGCCAATGTGTGGCTCGGCTTCGCCATCCGCGAGGGCAAGAACCGCGAAGTCCGCAACGTGCTGGGCCATCTCGGCCTGCAGGTCAACCGGCTGATCCGCGTGTCGTTCGGCCCGTTCGAGCTCGGCGAATTGCGCGACGGCGCGATCGAGGAGGTCGAGACCGCGGTGCTGCGCGAGCGGCTCGGCGAAGCCGTCGCCGACCAAGCCGGCTGCGATTTCATCAGCCCCGCCACCGAGCGCGAGGCCCGGCCGGCGCGGTCGCGCGAACAGCGGCGCGAGGAACGCCGTCCGCCGCGTGGCCAGGACAGATGGCGGGGCGAGCCTGCGCCGCGGAGCGGTGCGCGTAGCAAGCGCGGCGACCCGGCGCGGAGCGAGAGCGCAAGCGGACCGCATGCCGAGCGCGGGCCGCGCCATGAGCGCGCCGAGGCACCGCGGGGCGACAAGCCGTTCCGCCACGCCCGCAGCCCGCGCGACGACCGCCCGGAAAAGCCGCCGGGGCGACCGCGCCGCGGACACGCTTGGCGCAAGGACGACGCGCCGCTGCGGCGGACCTATCGCGGCTCGCGCCGCGACGACCTCAAGATCGCCGACGAAGCGCGGCCCGACAAGCGCGCCGGCCTCCTCAAGGACCGCAAGGGCCGCCGCATCCTGGTGGAGCGGTTCGGCACCAGGAAGCCCAAGCCGGAAGCAAGGCCGGAAGCAAGGCCGGAAGCAAAGCCGGAGCCGGCGGAAAAGCCGGTCCACTGGCGCACGCCGCGTCCGCCGCCGCGCGACCGCTCGTCCGGACCGCGACCGTCACGGCCTCGCGCGCCTCCCGACCGGGATCGCTGAATGCGGATTGTCGGCGGCCGGCTCGGCGGACGCATCCTGGCGGGACCAAAATCGCAAGCGATCCGGCCCACCAGCGACCGGCTGCGCGAGTCGCTCTTCAACATCCTCGCTCACGGCCATGGCGACCCGGTCACCGGGGCGCGCGTGCTCGATCTCTTCGCCGGCAGCGGCGCGCTCGGCCTCGAAGCAATGTCCCGGGGCGCCCGGTTTGCGCTGTTCATCGACGACGGCGCGGAGGCGCGCGCGCTGCTGCGCCAGAACGTGGAGGCCCTCGGGCTGGGCGGCGTGACCCGCATCTTTCGCCGCGATGCGACCAAGCTCGGCGCCGCCCATCCGGTCGAACCGTTCTCGCTCGCCTTTCTCGATCCGCCCTACCGGCGAGGTCTCGCTGAGCGCGCGCTCGGCTCGCTCGCCGCCGGCGGCTGGCTGACGCCCGACGCCCTCGTCGTCGTCGAGGAAGCGGCCGACGCCGGCTTTCAGACGCCGGACGGGTTCACTGCGACCGACCGTCGCCGCTACGACGACACCGAGTTCCTGTTCCTCGCGCCGGTGCCGGTGGCCGGAGCGCCCGGGCCGCTCTGAATACAAGGTGAGCCGCGCCGCGATCGGCGGGCACCGCGACCGAACCGGCGCCGGTCGCCGCAACCGGCGTTTCTGGTGGCAAGTCCCGGCACCGCCGCAACGCCTGCGGAAAACGGCAGCGCGGGCGTCCGCCATCGGGCCGACTCGGCTGCGCCATGTCATAATGTGCATTGTCCAAGCTTGAGCGAATGACGGCCAGCGTTGCAACCCGGGCATTTCCGACCTTGACCGAAGCCGATCATACCGCCGTGCGGGTCGAGCTGACCGCGGTGATCGTGGCCGTCACCGCGGAGGAGCCGCGCGTCCTCACGATCCAGGATTCCCAAGCGCTGCCCACCGGCCCGTTCACGTCGGACCACCGGACGCTCCAGATCGGCCTGCGATCATGGGTCGAGCGCCAGACCCATCATCCGCTGGGATACATCGAGCAGCTCTACACCTTCGCTGACCGCGATCGCATGCATGACGGCGCCGGCGAGCGCCTGGTCTCGATCAGCTATCTCGGGCTGACCAGGGAGGCCCACGCATCGGGGGAGCGCGATCCGCGCTGGCAGACCTGGTACCGTTTTCTGCCCTGGGAGGACTGGCGCGCCGGCGCGCCCGCCCTGGTCGCGCAGGCCATCGCACCGCGCCTGCGCGCATGGGCCACCGGAGCCGGCGATTCCGCGATGCGGCGCGAACGCAGGAATCGCGTTGCGATTGCCTTCGGCCTGTCCGGCCGCTCGTGGAACGAGGAACTCACGCTGCAGCGCTACGAGCTGCTCTTCGAGGCCGGCCTGGTGCCGGAGGCGAACCGGCGCGGCCCCGTCGACGATCCGTTGCCGGGAGCGCTGATGCGGCACGATCATCGCCGCATCCTGGCGACTGGGATCGCGCGGCTCCGCGCCAAGATCAAGTACCGGCCCGTCGTCTTCGAGCTGATGCCGGAGAGCTTCACGTTGCTCGCGCTCCAGCGCACCGTCGAGGCGCTGGCCGGGCGGCGGCTGCACAAGCAGAATTTCCGCCGGCTGATCGACCAGCAGGGACTGGTCGAGGACACCGGAGAGATTTCGACGCAGACCGGCGGCCGGCCGGCCAGGCTGGTCCGGTTCCGCCGCGAGGTGCTGCTCGAACGGGCCGTCGTCGGCACCAAGCTGCCGCTGTCCCGGCCGGCCTGAGCGTCCGGCGGCGGCGGACCGGCGGGCTTGACATTGCCGGGTTTTGCTCACATCTAGCATAAGCCGAGCGGAGCCGCGTTTTGTCAGGAGCAGCGCGGCATTCGTGCTTCCCATTAATGCTCCGAATGAGCATATAGGTGCGCCATGCTTGCCGAGACCGCCGCGACCGACCTGCTGGCCCGCACCGCGCCGCTTTACGCGCGGGTCAAGAGCGTGGTCCCGCCGATCGAATGGCCGTTCTTCGCCCGCGACATCGACGCCATCCTCACGCTCAAGCGTACCCGCAACGCGGTCATCCTCGCCCACAACTACCAGACGCCGGAGATTTTCCACTGCGTCGCCGATCTCGTCGGCGACAGCCTGGCGCTGGCGCGCGAGGCGACCCGCGTCGACGCCGATGTCATCGTTCTGGCCGGCGTGCACTTCATGGCGGAGACGGCGAAGCTGCTCAATCCCGCTAAGACCGTGCTGATCCCGGATGCCGCCGCCGGCTGCTCGCTCGCTTCCTCCATAACACCGGCCGACGTGCGGCTGCTGCGTCAGCGCTACCCCGGCGTCCCGATCGTCACCTATGTCAATACGTCGGCGGCGGTGAAGGCGGAGTCGGACATCTGCTGCACTTCCGGCAATGCCAAGAAGATCGTCGAGTCGCTCGGGGTCGATCGGGTGATCATGCTTCCCGACGAATACCTCGCGCAGAACGTCGCCGCCGAAACGCGCGTCGGGATCATCTCCTGGGCCGGGCATTGCGAGGTCCATGAGCGCTTCACCGCCGCGGAGATACGCCTGCTGCGCGAACAGCACCGCGGCGTGGTCGTGCTGGCGCATCCGGAGTGCCCGCCTGAAGTCGTCGCCGAGGCGGATTTCGCCGGATCGACCGCCGCCATGATCGGATATGTGGGCAGCAAGAGGCCGGCCCGCGTGGTCATGGTGACGGAGTGCTCCATGAGCGACAACGTCGCTGTCGAATATCCCGACATCGAGTTCGTGCGGCCGTGCAACCTGTGTCCGCACATGAAGCGGATCACGCTGCCGGGGATTCGGCGGGCGCTGGAGACGATGACCCACGAGGTCACCATCGATCCGGCGGCGGCGGTCGGCGCAAGGCGCGCAGTCGAACGCATGCTCGCGGTCTGAGCGATCGTCCGGAGCGCTCCTTCGCGGGGTCGGCGGGGCCGGCCAAGAGAGTGGAATCGTGCCGCCCGCGCGGCCGCTGCGCCTGAATTTCGCGCGCCTATTTGACGTATTCCACGGCGCCGGGCACGACCAGGGGCAACGAGCGCGGGTCCTTGAACGGCTCCCAGCTTTGCGTGTTTCCCTGGGTGTCCGTCGCCACCACCCGATAGCTCAGGGACCCGGTCGGATAGTCCTGCGGGATCAGCCAGGCCGCCGACCAGAAACGATCGGTCGGCGCCGTGAGGCCCAGCGAAGCGAGCACGGAGTTCGGCGGGCGGCTGCCAAATCGGGCCGGCAGTCTATTGCCGTCCGACAGTTCGACCACGAGGCTCTTGATATTCTTGTCGTCCAGCGGCTGCCCCATGACGTTGCGCACGCGGATGCGGAAAATCACGTTCTCCTTGCGCTTGAACTGATTGGCGAGAACGCAGACGTCGCCGGTCGCGCCGGACGGCGTGTTGCCGCGCACCATGTCGCCTTCGATGAACAGTTTCCGGGCTTCCTGCGCCGCCGACGGACCTGCAAATCCCAGAACCGCCGACGACAGCGCGACAACCAGAAATTTCCCCGCATCCATGAACATGCTCTCCCCTGTTTCATTCCCGACGCACCGTCATCCTCGGCAACGGCCTCGACGTCACGCCGGCCGCGATCGTCATCTCTTCGACGGATCGAAGGGCGCATTGGCGGGGAACTGGCGAACCGCCACCGAGCCTCCCCCAGGCATCATTACGATGCTGCCGCGCTGCGACATGCGATGCCGTTGTGTCGGCAAGGTATCGCTTTTGAGAATCGATGCGCAAGCCGTGGGCGCGACAGCCTGTGGGCACGACCGCCCAACGACAGCCCGAGAATCGGGACGGGTTCGCCGCGATGCTTCTGGGCGCGTCATTCCGGGGCCGCCGCAGGCGGAACCCCTTCGGCGCTGGCAGGAATTGACCTCTGTGGGCCAGGACCTGCCTCTCGCGCTGCGAAAAAGATTGAGATCAAGGCCAGACATGCGGCCCCGACCGCGATAGGCTGCATATAGTGGCTTGAGAGGTGTTGGATGCGACGGCGGCGGTTCATCGCGGGGCTTGGCGCGGTCGCGGCGTGGCCGCTTGCGGTCGGCGCGCAGCAGCCTGAAGGAGTGCGGCGGGTCGGCGTGCTCATGAATACCGTTGCGACTGATACGGAATTTCAGTCGTACGTGGCAGTCTTCATCCGGGGACTTCGTCAGTCGGGATGGGTCGAAGGCCAAAATCTCCGCGTGGACGTTCGCTGGAACGCCGGCAATGCGGGGCTCTCGCAGACCTATGCGGCGCAGTTGATCGGGCTGATGCCGGACGTGATCCTGGTCGCTTCCACGACCAACCTGACCGCGATCCGGCAAGTCACCAGCACCGTGCCGGTCGTGTTCGTGTCGGTCTCCGATCCGGTCGCGCAGGGTTTCGTCGCGAGCGTGAGGCAGCCGGGCGGCAATATCACCGGTTTCAGCAGATACGAATTCTCGATCGGCGGCAAATGGCTCGGTCTGCTCAAGGAAACTGCGCCCGGCCTTGCACGGGTCGCCGTCATGTACAATCCGGACACGTCTCCCCAATTGAAATTCTTCATGTATGCGATCGAGGCAGCTGCAGAATCTCTCGGAGTGCAGGTGATCGCCGCGCCGGTTCGGGCTACTGCCGATATCGAACCCGCCTTGGAGAGTATCGGGCGTCAACCAAACGGCGGGCTGATCCTGACGAGCGACACCTTCACGAATCTGCGCTATTCGCTGATCGCCAATCTAGCAGGCCGTTATAGCCTGCCGTCGATCGCCTCAGGAGCCGGTTTTGCCAAGAACGGCGGACTAATGTCGTACGGCAGCAACATCAATTTGGCCGACGAATATAGAGGAGCGGCCACTTACGTGGATCGCATCCTCAAAGGTTCGAAGCCCGGCGACTTACCGGTGCAGGCGACTGACCGATATACGTTCGCCGTCAACCTCAAGACCGCCAAGGCGCTCGGTCTTACCGTGCCCCCGACACTCCTCGCGACCGCCAACGAGATGTTCGAATGAACAGGGTCGGCCGCTTCGGGCCAATTTCCTCGCTCCCGCACGACAAAAAAGGCCGCGCGCCTTCGTCATGCTGACGAAAATAGCCGTGCGCGCCACGCAACGGGCTGTGGCACCACATGCGATTCGCTCATCGTCGTGGACGGTCTTCGATATTCACGGCGCCAGCGCCTGCTCGGCCGCGGCTGGTGCAGGCGAGGTCAACGTCACCTTCGAGTTCTGTCGAAGCTTGTATTGGCCGGTGACGACGACCCGGTCGCCCTCGGCAAGCCCCGACGTAATCAGGGTGCGGTCACCGGTCGTCGGTCCGGGTGTGATCGGACGCGCCTGGACCACATCTCCTTCGGCGACGACCCAGGCGAATTTCCCGTCGGGGCCGGCTTGGATGGCCGGCGAAGGAATCGTGAGAGCGTCGCGAATCACGTTCAGCGAAACCTTGGCATTGACGAAGTCTCCCGGCCAAAGCTGCTCGTCCTCGTTGGCGAACATTGCTTTCAGGCGCATCGTCGCGCTGGCCTGGTCGACCATGTTGTCGATCAGCAGCAGGGTGCCTTTGCCGAGGGTGCGGCGGTTGTCCTGGCTCAACGCGGTGACCTCGACCGGCCCGCGCGCCATGGCGTCACGGACGTCATTGAGCGAACGGGCCGACAGCGTGAACAGGACGGCCGACGGCTTGGTCAGCGTCAGCATCACGATCGGTGAGGAATCGGAAGCGTGCACGATGTTGCCGGGATCGATCATGCGGACGCCCATGCGGCCGTCGCTCGGCGCGACGATGGAGGTGTAATCGAGGTTCGTCTGCGCGGTTTCGATCGCGGCCTGATCGGCATCGATCAAAGCGCTGGCCTGATCCACCTTGGCTTGCTGCTGGTCGACCACCTGCTTGGTCTCGAAGTTCTTCTCCACCAGGGTGCGGGACCGTTGGAGGTCCTTTTGCGCGGAAATCAGTTGGGCTTCGTCCTTCGCCTTTTTTGCTTTGGCCTGATCGAGCGCCGCCTGGTAGAGGCGCGGATCGATCTTGGCCAGCACGTCGCCCTGACGGACGTGCTCGCCTTCCTTGAACAGGACCTGCTCGAGGTTGCCGTCGACTTGCGGACGAATGCCTACCGTGAACGATGCTTGCACTACGCCGAGCCCGGTCAGGTAGATCGGCAAATCCTGCCTGGAGGCGATTGCTACGGTCACGGGGACCGCAACCGACGCCGTTTTCACCACGGGGTCAGCGCGCTCAAGTTCGTACCACGCGCCCCCGCCGGCAAGGGCGACGACAATGGTCGAGACGACGAGGATTCGATGTCGCGCCACTTTATGACCCCCTGAGCAGCCGCAATCACTGCCTTGCGACCTTATCGTTTCGCTCCCGGCTTGATTGTAGCGGAGCCGCTGCGGCGAACAAGTGCGCCTCCGGCGACAAGGGCCGGAGCCCCTCCGCCACCTCGCTGCAGCGCATCATGTTTGCCCGAGGTCGAGAAGGGTCGAAAAACCGCCGCCGAGCTTGGCGGCCGATGGCGACGGGTGCTCCCAGCGAGCCGACAGCACGCGCAGGCCGGGCCGAACCGGTTATCCGATCTCGAGCAGGAGCTTCTGCAGGATCGCCTGCTTGAAGTTGTCGAAGCCGATCGACTCGATGACGACGTGCCCGTCGCCGCCGACCACGTGCCGGCGATAGTAGACGTCGAGGCCTTCGGGCGGTTGGGGCGGAAAGATATATTCGGGCGGTTTCACGATGATCGGCAGGCCGTTGATGACCACGCCGTTGGCAACCAGTTGGTCGCGAATTTCGTGGAGGCCGACGACGCCCTGGTTGTCGTCGCCGTCCCCGGAGACATCGATGACCTTCCGGCCGCCGCCGAACTCCTGGTCGAACTGGGCGCCGCAGAAGGTGAGGGCTCGCCTGATCAAGGTGTTGACGCCGATGCGCGGACGCTCTTCCTGCTTCAATCGGTTGCGGAACACATCCATCGTTGCGGCATCATGCACCCGCGTCCACGGCACCATCACTTGCTGGTCGCGCGCCCATGCGATGAAGGTAATCGCGAGGATCGGCGGGTCGAGTTCCGCGATGACATCGCGCACGCGCGGATCCCCCAGCGCTTCCAGATAGCCGTCCTGCTGGGTCCTGTAGCGCGTCGCATTCACGCTCCCCGAAACATCGGCCGCGAGGATGAGCTGCATCCCGACCTTCTCGCGTTCGGCTGCGCCGGCGGCAAAGGGAGCGAGCGTGAGCGCGGAGGCGGCCGCCAAGGCCTGACGTCGGGTAACCAGAGTTTTCATCGTCGGTCTCCTGTGCGCCACCCCTGTCTCGGTTCGATCTGGCTGAAGCTGTCCGATCGCCGTCAAAACTCGCCCGGGTGTTCACCGGCCGTGACGAGTCCCCTCTCCCGCTTGCGACCGGGAGGCTGGCGCGGCGGATAATGCAGCCACGGCAAGGATGATACCGGTGAGGAAGCGTTTGATCTTGCCCTCTTGCACGTCCGAACCAATCTTGAATTCATGCGATAGGCAAGCCTACCGAAGGCACACTCGCCTTGCAACCGGTGCGTGCGGTCCTCCGGGTCATAACCCACCCTTCACTTCCGCGCTCGGATGTCTCCTTTCGCGTTGTACCGACATCGTCCGCGACGGTGGCGTCCGCTGGTCCGGCACCGCTCAATTCCGTCCCCGCCAGCGTCCGACCATCCAGGCCGCGTAGACCCCGACCAGCACCGTGGCGAGGCCGAGCCAGGTCAGGGCGTATTGGAAGTGGTTGTTGGGCAGGCTCGGCTGCACGCGGCCGGGGTGGGGGAGGCCGCCTGGCGGCACCGGGCTTTCCATTTCGACGTAGAAGGGCGCGGCGTCGACGATGTTCTTCGCGGCGGCCATGGCCGCGGAAGCGCGGGCAAACCAGATGTTGCGGACGGGGTCGCCGGCGGGCGTGAACAGGCCCGGAGGTTCCGGCCAGCGCAGCACGCCGGTGATGTCGACCGGCCCGGAGACCGCGCCGTCGCGCCGGCTCGCAGGGTTCTGCCGGCCCTCCGGAACGAAGCCGCGGTTCACCATGACGATGCGGGCGTCGCCCAGGCGCGCCGGCGTGAACACCCAATAGCCGGGGCCGCCGGTGTCGCTGCGCATGCTCGACCCGGAGGTGTAGACCAGGGCCTCCTTGTCTTGCTGGAACTCGGCCGGGAAGGCGACCCGGAGGAACTCGTCGCGCTCGGGCGCGAGCGTGGCCCATTGCGCGGCCGGCGGCAGCGCGACCGCGGTGGCCGCGAGGCGCTGCTCCAGCGTCGCGATCAGGCCCTCCTTCCATGCCTTGCGCTCCAACTGCCAGAGGCCGAGGCCGATGAGGATCGCCAGCGCGACCGCGGCCAACAGGCTCGTCGTCAGCACGCCGCGCCGGGGAGGTGAGGTGTCGGCGGGGGGCGCGCCGGGCGAGGTGGTGCCGGCCGGGGTCATGGGCACAGGCGCGCCGGGCGCCGCCGGATGGCATCCATGATCACCGGCCGGGCTTGCGCTCGAGCCGGCCTTCGGCGGCGCGGTGGTGATACTGGAGCGCGATCATCAGGGCTTTCATCGGACGCAGCGGACCGATGGTCGTGATGAGGATCAGCGGCAGCCACAACAGGGCGTGGAGCCAGAACGGCGGCTGATAGAGCGCCTCGACGATGAGGGCGGCGCCGACCACGACGAAGCCGGCAAAGAACATGATGAACACCGCCGGCCCGTCGCCGGCATCGATGAAGGAATAATCGAGGCCGCACACATTGCAGCGCGGCGGCAGGCTGAGAAATCCGTCGAACAGCTTACCCCTGCCGCAGCGCGGGCAGCGGCACATCACCCCGGCGACGAGGGGGGAGATCGGCGGGTAGGTGCGCTCGTCCGACATTGCAGCCTCATGCTGAGACATGTGCCCCGCACTGCCCGAACACCGAACCACCGGATTCTGAAGGGGCGGGACGCGCCCCCGACCGGGCGGCGATCAGCCGTGAGTCGCGCTGGCACCCCAGACATAGATGCAGGCGAACAGGAACAGCCACACGACGTCGACGAAGTGCCAGTACCAGGCCGCGAATTCGAATCCGAGATGCTGGGTCGGGCTGAATTGGCCCGCATAGGCGCGGATCAGGCACACCGTCAAGAAGATCGAGCCGATGATGACGTGGAAGCCGTGGAACCCGGTCGCCATGAAGAAGGTGGCGCCGTAGATGTTGCCGGCATAGTGGAACTCGGCATGGCTGTATTCGAACGCCTGGATGCAGGTGAAGGAAACGCCGAGCGCGATGGTGAGGATGAGGCCGAGCTTGAGGCTCTTGCGGTCGCCATGCAGCAGGGCGTGATGCGCCCAGGTGACGGTGGTGCCAGAGGTGAGCAGGATCAGCGTGTTGAGCAGCGGCAGGTGCCAGGGATTGAAGGTCTCGATCCCCTTGGGCGGCCACACCCCGCCGATCAGGTCGGCGCGCTCGACCTGATGGATATCGGTCGGGAACAGCGCGACGTTGAAATAAGCCCAGAACCACGCCACGAAGAACATCACCTCGGAGGCGATGAAGAGGATCATGCCGTAGCGATGGGAAATCTGGACGACCCGGGTGTGGAAACCGCCGTGCTCGGCCTCGTTGATGACGTCGCGCCACCACGACACCATGGTGTAGAGCACGCCGATGGCGCCGGCCCCGAACAGATATGGCGCTGCCGAAAACGAGTGGTGCATCCACCCGATGGCTCCGACCGCCATGAAAAAGGCCGCGGTGGCGCCGACCGCCGGCCACGGGCTCGGATCGACCAGGTGATAGTCGTG
>DASYNT010000326.1:0-8366 GCA_036008405.1 Xanthobacteraceae bacterium | reverse complement strand
CGACTTGACGCGGATGCTTTCGGAGAGGCCCGCGACGCCCGGCCGCAGGCAGCAGATGCCGCGCACGATCAGCTCGATTGCGACGCCGGCCTGGGACGCCTCGTAGAGCGCATCGATGATCCCGGGATCGACCAGCGAATTCATCTTCATCCAGATCACCGCCGGGCGCCCTGCCTTGGCATGGACAATCTCGGCGGCAATGTGGTCGAGGATGCACTTCTTGAGGCCGATCGGGGACACCGACATCCGCTCGAGATCGGCCGGCTCCGCATAGCCGGTGATGTAGTTGAAGATTCGGGTAACGTCGCGACCGACCGCCGGATCGGCGGTGAAATAGGACAGGTCGGTATAGATGCGCGCGGTCACCGGATGATAGTTCCCGGTACCGACGTGAACGTAAGACGTCAGCGAGCCGGCCTCGCGGCGCACCACGATCGACAGCTTGGCGTGGGTCTTGAGCTCGAAGAATCCGTACACGACCTGGGCGCCGGCGCGTTCGAGGTCGCGGGCCCAGCGGATATTGGCCTCTTCGTCGAAGCGGGCCTTCAGCTCGACCAGCGCGGTCACCGACTTGCCGGCCTCGGCGGCTTCTGCCAGCGCGCGCACGATGGGGCTGTCCTTGGAGGTCCGATAGAGCGTCTGCTTGATCGCCACCACGTCGGGGTCGCGCGCCGCCTGCTGCAGGAACTGCACCACCACGTCGAATGATTCATAAGGGTGGTGGACGATCAAGTCCTTCTGCCGGATCGCCGCGAAGCAATCGCCTGCCTGCTCGCGGATACGCTCGGGAAAGCGCGGATTGTAGGGCACGAATTCGAGATCGGGGCGATCTACCGCGGTGAGCTGAGACAGTTCCGCGAGCGCGAGGACGCCGTCCACCACGAACACTTCGTCTTCCGAGACCGCGAGCGCACGCCGCACGAATCGCCGCAGGTCCGGCGGCATGGCGGCGTCGAGTTCCAGGCGAATGACCGACCCGCGACGGCGGCGCTTGAGCACGGTCTCGAACTGGCGCACCAGATCCTCGGCCTCTTCCTCGATTTCGAGGTCGGAATCGCGGATCACCCGGAACGCCCCCTGCCCTTTGACGGCGTAGCCCGGGAACAGCTTGGGGATGAACAGCGAGGTGATCTGCTCCAGCGTGATGAGGCGCGCGGCCCTGTCCGGCGGCGACGGGATGCGGAAGAAGCGTTCGATCTTCTGGGGAACGCGGATGAGCGCGTTCATCGGTTCGCCGTCGCTGGCGCGCACGAGATGGAGCGCCAGCGAGAAGCCGAGATTTGGGATAAACGGGAACGGATGGGCGGGATCGATGGCGAGCGGCGTCAATACCGGAAAGATGTTGCGCAGGAAATGGTCCGAGAGCCACGCCCGATCCGCCTTCTTGAGCGACTCCGGTTCGACCAGCACTACGTCGTTGGCCGCGAGCTCGGTGCGCAGCTCACGCCAACGCATCTGCTGGTCGATGGCGAGGCCCGACACGGCCTCATTGATCCGGCTCAGCTGTTCGGCCGGGGTCAATCCGTCCGGGCTGCGGGTGAGGATGCCGGCGCGCATCTGGCCCTTGAGACCAGCGACGCGCACCATGAAGAACTCGTCGAGATTGTTGGCGGAAATCGACAGGAACCGCACCCGTTCCAACAGCGGGTGGCTGGGATTGCCTGCCTCCTCGAGCACGCGACGGTTGAAATGGAGCCAGGACAGTTCGCGGTTGACGAATCGATCCGGTCCGGCCGCGGCGATGCCGGCCGCCGGGACGACGTCGGAAAGCTTCAGCTGATCGACGAATTCCGTCGTTGAAACAGTCGCTTGCGCAGCTTCTATCATAGTGCCTCGGGGCATTCCGCATAGTGGAAACCGATCGCAACAATCCTATGACACAACCGGCGACACAAGAGACTTGCCGCACCCGGGCGGACCCGGTGTCAAGGGAGAGCCGAATCCAGGATCTCGTACGCCAGCGCCCGGGTGACCGGACGCTGGCGGCGCAATGCCTCGCGATCGAGCGCCGCGACGACGCGGCGTGCGGCCGCAAAGCTACGCTCGATCCGCACCATGAGATAGCCTATCAGGCCGTCATCGACCGCGAGCTGCCGATCGGCGAACAGCTTGACCAGAACAGCGCGCAGCATGGCGTCGTCGGGCGCCGCCAGCGTGACCACCGGAACGGCCCGCAGCCGCGAAGCGAGGTCCGCAAGTGCGATCGGCCAGCCGGCCGGCGCGGTACGGGCGGTGAGGAGAACGAAGGCCCGCTGCTCCCGGGCGAGATTGAGCAGATGGAACATCGCGCGCTCGTCGACATCGCGCAAGTCGTCGTTGCCGGCGCGCTCGATGGCCAGCGCTCCGGTGGAAAGTGCGGCCGGCACCGCGGCTTCATCGAGGGCGCCGCTGGCGAGGATTCGCCCGCCGGCGGCGGCCGCCCAGATCGCGGCAAGGTGGCTCTTCCCCGCCCCCTCCGGGCCGATCAAAGCGACCACCGGCACCGGCCAGTTCGGCCAGGCTTCGATGAGGTCCAGCGCCGCCGCATTGCCAAGCCCGCGCAGGAAGTCGTCGCGGGAAAAGTTCTCCCGAGGGTCGAGTTCGAACGCCAGCTGGCGTGGTCCGGCCTCGGGCAGGCCCATCATCGGGGTTCCTTGCCGGAATGGAGCAAGCTCATCCGTCGAGCTCGGCGGCGCTCATATGGACCACCCATTCACGCACGTAAAAGCCGATCGAGGCGAGCGTCAGGACCGCGACGGTGCCCATGATGATCTGCTCGGCGAGCCGGGCGGTGAAGCCGAAGGCGAGCGCCGCGAGCACGAGACATGCGAACACGATCTGCGCCACCGTGTTGAGCTTGGAGACCAGGACCGGCTTCACCTTCATCGGCTTGCCCAGGAACACCGCGAGCATGATGCCGCCGACGATCAGGATATCGCGCGACACCACCAGGATCACGATCCAGCGTGGGATCGCCTCGGTGATGCCGAGCGCGATGTAGATCGACACGATCAGCACCTTGTCCGCCAGGGGGTCGAGATGGGCGCCGAGCTCGCTCGTCATGTGGAAGCGCTTGGCGAGGAAGCCGTCGACGGCATCGCTGACCCCGGCAAGCAGGAACAGGACGAATGCGGCCTGCATTTCGTGGGAGGCGATGGCCCAGACCACGACCGGCACCAGCAGAATGCGCCCGAGCGTGATGAGATTGGGGAGGTTCAAGACGACGCCCTTTCGACCTCGCCCGATGCCGTATCCGACCGGCGCCGGCGGGTATCCGAAGCCGCGCAGTTCGCCGAACCCCGGGTGGTTCTGCGATGCCGGGGACCCCACCGGCTCGACGCCACTGTCCCGGTGGGCCGGCCGGCCACCCACCCGCAAAATTGCACCGGCGTCGTCGCCAACGTTCGCGACGTCCGCCGCGGTGGCTTCGCCCGATTCCGGAAAATCCGGCGTCAAGCGCAAAATGCCAGCCTCCGCCGGGTGCGAAGGCTGGCATTCCTGCGTCACGTCCCTACCCCGGCCGAACCGGGGCCCCCGGTCATTGGTTGAGAAGCGGAATGCTCTTCGGGTCCGGCCCCTTCGGGATCGACTGAAGATAGGCGTAGATATCGGCCAGATCGTCATTGGAGAGGATCTGTTCTCGATAAGGCGGCATGTTCCGATTGGTCGTCCGCACGAAGGTCTGCAACGTCTCGAACGGAATCGGGTCGGGGGCGAGCTTGAATCCGGTCACGGCTCCCTGCCCTCTCTCGCCGTGGCACTGCCAGCAGCCGTTCTTGAGGAACAGCTGCTTGCCCTTCTCGGCCGACGCAGCAAAACCGGTTGCATTGCCGACCACCATGCCGGCGGCGAACGCCGCCAGCGCCAACATTACGCGACGAGACTGCATGTGGGTTTTCCTCACCGCGGCTGGGTCCATACGTCGATCAGCGCCGGCTCGCCGGCCTTGACGACCTCCACCGCCTTCTTGATGGTCGGGCCGAGTTGGTCCGGATCCTTGATCGGTCCGGCGGTCCAGTAGCCCATCGACTTCGCCAAGCCGGCGTAATCGATGTCCGGATTCTCGATGCTGGTGCCGATCGGGCTGCGATCCTTGCCGAGCATGGCGACCCGGTTGCGCCGGTTGGCGAGGCGCTGCACGTGCATGACTTCCTGGTGATAGCCGCGGTTGTTGTGCATGACGCTGAGGATCGGGATCTTGTGTCGCGCCGCCGTCCACAGCACGCCGGGCGCGTACATGAGGTCGCCATCCGACTGGATGTTGACCGAGAAACGGCCGCCGATGTCGCGGTTGCCCAGCGCCGCGCCGACCGCGGCAGGGGCGCCGTAACCGACACCGGAACCGCCCGACGAGCCCAGCCAGGAATGGTGCTTTTCCATGCGCCACAACCGGTTCGGCCAGCCGCTGACATTGCCGGAGCTCGACACCAGCGAGAAGTCGAGGTCCTTGATCTGGTTGTAGATTTCCATCGACAGGCGCGCGGTGCTGACCGGGCCTGCATCCCATGCCACGGCGGCGGCCGCCCTGGTGCGGTCGCGCGCGTCCGCATAGGCCTTCTTGAGGGCCTCGCCGCGCTTTTCCAGCGCCGCCTTGCGGTCGTTGGGAATGGCCGCCTTTACCGCCTCGATCAGCGCCGGCAAGGTCGCTTCGGCGTCTCCCACCATGTCGACGTCGAGCACCTGGAAGCGCTGGAAGTCCTGGTAGTTCGACTTGGTGACCAGCGGCGTCGCGTTGATGCCGATCAGCTTGGTGCCCGGCTTGATCTTGCTTTCGTTGATGCCGATGTCGTCGGCCCCGTTGTCGACGAAGCTGTTCACCGTGGCCCAGTAGTCCGACAGTTCCAGGCCGATGACCACATCCGCATTGTTGATGAGCGCAGCGGTGCGAGCGGTCTGATTGAGATAATGGGTGTTGGGCATGTTCATGCGCGCGCCCTGGTCGACCACCGGCGCCTGCAGCGTTTCGGCGAGTTCGATCAGGAGGCGCGTGCCCTTGGCGGTGCGGGCGGCACGGTCGGCGACGATGACCGGACGTTCCGCATTGGCGAGCAGGCGGGCGGCCTCCCGCACCGCGCCACTATCGCCCTGGGGCGGCGCCGTCGGCACGTATTTCGGGATGTAGATGCTCTGGCGCTCGTGATCCTTCATCGCCTCCTGCTGGAGGCCGAGATCGAGGGCGATCATCACCGGCTCATGGGGCGGCGTCATCGCGATCTTGTAGGCGCGGACCATCGACTGGGCGAAATGCTGCAGCGACACCGGCTGGTCGTCCCACTTGGTGAAGTCGCGAACCAGCGCGTTGATATCCAGGGCCGAATGGTAGGTCGGCACGCCGGGGGCCCGATAGGCAGCGTCGAGATCGGTACCGCCGATGACGATCACGGGAACGCGGTCGCACCATGCATTGTAGATCGCCATGGTCGCGTGCTGCAGGCCGACGGTGCCGTGGCATAGCATCATGAGCGGCTTGCCGGTGGCCTTGAAATAGCCATGGGCCATGCCAACCGACGATTCTTCGTGGGTGCAGGTGATGAATTCCGGCTTCTTGTTGCCGCCGTAGTCGATCAGCGACTCATGGAGGGCGCGGAAGCTCGAAGCCGGGTTGGAGACGACATAGTCGATGTTGAGGGTCTTGATCACGTCGACCATGAAGTCCGATCCATCGGGACCATGGGACTTCGGCAATTCCTTCGGGATGCCGGTCTCGGCCGCGACCATGCGGGCATTGGGCCGCAGCGCGGAGGGGCGCCGCGCCGGCGTATCGCCGGTGTCGGCGACCGGTGCGGTCGCGGCGACGGCTGCGTCCGGCGGCGACACCGCAGTGGCGGCTCCCGCCACCGCGACCCCGGCCATGAAATTGCGCCGGCTTACATTGGGACCATTTGCATTCGGACCATTTGCATTCGGACCGGATTGCTTTTGTCCACTGCCCTTGCGTGCCATCATTTCCTCCTGGTGCCGCGCCCGCTCATGCGCGACGCTTGCAAGCAATTCCTCGCGGTATGTAGCCAGATCAACACCGCCGTGGGTAAATTAGCATGCCGCCCGGCCATGTCATCCGGATTTCGCGCCCTTCGGTGCGTCATCGGCGTCGCGGCGCCGACCCGGCAGCCACCGTCGATGAGTCCGCGGTCAATGAGTCCAAGGCGTGCGGCGCGAAAAGGCGAAATTGTCGGCGTAGGCGATGACGCGGCGCTTTTGCTGCTTGGGGTCGAACACCTGATGGGGAATGCCGTGGCGCTCGCAATAGGCGATCGCCTCCTCCTTGGAATCGAAGCGCAAGCGCACCTGCTGGCGGGTGTCGCCGGAACTCGTCCATCCCATCAACGGCTCGACCTCCTTGGGCTCCGCCGGCTCGTAATCGAGCACCCAGCTCTTGGTCTTTGCAGTACCGGATTGCATGGCGGTCTTGGCAGGCTTGTAGATGCGTGCGGTCATGATCCGCCCCGTTGTTCGATCGAGTGAAGTCGACGACCCGGCTGGTCGGGGCAGCAGGATTTGAACCTGCGACCTGGAGTACCCAAAACTCCCGCGCTACCAGGCTGCGCTATACCCCGCCGGAGCAGCCGAGCGCGAAACGCCCGGGGGCCTTCGATACACGCTCCGCCCGGTGCCGGCAATCGGCGCCGGTCCGACCAGCCCCAAGAGCCGATCATTTGCGGAAGATCGGCGACGCCACCCGGTCACCGGGCGCGATGCCGAATTTCTTGGCGGTGCCCGCCACCACTTCGAGCACGGCGCGCACCGGTCCCCCCGACGGAATGATTCGGTCGGACTCGGTCTGGGTGTTTTCCGCGATCCGCAGGATGCGTCCGTCGCCGCGGATGAAAATCATGTCGAGCGACACGTAGGTGTTGCGCATCCACATGGAGATCGGCTGGTCGGCCTTGAAGTCGAACAGCATGCCTTCGGATTCCGGCAAGGAGCGGCGGAACATCAGCCCGCGCTGGCGTTCCTCGTCGGTGACGGCCAGTTCCACCGTGAAGACATGGACCCCGGACTTGGAGACGATCTCGAGGGTCTGCTGCTCGGCGCTTCCGGCCGGAAGCGGCACCGTCAGCCAGGCGACGGCAAGCGCCGCGGCAAAGGCGACAGCGCGGAAGCAGTCAAGCGGGCGGTTGGCAAATGGGCGGCGGGCAAGTGGGCGGCTGGGAGGTCTCGTCATGACGCGCGTTTACCCCAACGGGGCCATGACTGCAACGGCGACGATTTCGATTCTCCCCGTGTCGCCCCGTCGTCGGGGAGACCACGTCGGGCACGCCGGTTCCGGTTTTGGGGCACGACGCACGCCTTCCCGGCCGTTCCCAAGTCATTCCCAAGTCGAGGCGAGTCGGGGAGGAAAAACGAAGCGTCCTAATGGGAGGCGAGCATGTGCGGTCCGCCGTCGGGGCGCACTTCCGAGGCCATCATTCCCTTGGGTCCGGGACCGAACCGCACCAGCACGGTCTGGCCGGGGCGCAATTCGGTCATGCCGTAGCGGCGCAAAGTCTCCATGTGAACGAAGATGTCCGGGGTGCCCTCGCCGCGGGTCAAAAACCCGAATCCGCGCAGGCGGTTGAACCATTTGACAATGGCCCGTTCGAGACCGCTGGTCGGCGTCACCGTGACATGGGTGCGCGGCGGCGGCATCTGGGCGGGATGCACCGCGGTCGACTCGTCCATCGAGAGGACGCGGAATGCCTGCAGGCCCTTGGGCCGCTGCAAGGCCTCGCAGACGATGCGGGCGCCTTCATAGGCGGTCTGATAGCCGTCTCGTCGCAGACAGGTCACATGGAGCAGAACATCTGTTCCGCCATTGTCCGGCACGATGAAGCCGTAGCCCTTGGAAACGTCGAACCATTTGATGACGCCGACCACCTCGACGACGCTCGCGGTTGCGTCACCAATGAGATCACCGAGAGCCTCAGGCTCCAGTTCGAAACTTGTGCCCGGCCCCTTGGGCCCACTCGCATCCGCCGCCATGAAGACGCACGCCATTGCTTGGTTGCTTGAACGGCACCTCTCGAACGGAGGCGCAACCCCGAATCTCTTAAGCGAAGGATAACATCGCAGCGCGGCGGGAAAAGCATAAAAAGTTTTTTTCATCCGGATGCGGCCTCGCCTGTGAACATCGTACAACCGCGCCGATCGACGGCAAACCCCTTCGCAGCATGGTTAATGCGAGATGAAGGGCGCCAAAGTCGCCCCGATATCGGCCCGGATAGCGAGATCGGCGACGTCGTCGAAGTCGGTCGGGTCGCGGTTGAGGATCACTAGCCGAGCCCCGTTCCGCTTGGCCATCAAGGGAAATCCGGCCGCCGGCCACACCACCAGGGAAGATCCGATCGCCAGGAACAGGTCGCAAGCCGCGGCCAATTGCTCGGCGCGCCGCATGGCGGCCTCCGGCA
>DASYNT010000325.1:0-26659 GCA_036008405.1 Xanthobacteraceae bacterium | reverse complement strand
TCCTCCTGCGGCTCGAGCCGGCAGTCTGCGGAGATGTCGATGCGCCAATCGACCACGTATTGCCCGGTGTGATTGCGCGGCGTCAGGCGTAGCGTTTGAATGACGCCGGTGCATGGGGTTTCGTAGCGATAGACCGTTTCGTGCGCGACGCAGATGCGCATGGCGATTCCCTGAATCGGCGGCGGCGAAGAGATGCCGATGCCGTGCAGCTTACAACAAATATTGCGAGCTGACGGCGGCTCCGAGCGCATTATTGTCGGCGACGAATTCGCTGATGAACTCGTGCAGGCCAGTCTGGAAGATCTCCTCCATCCGGCTGTTCTGGAGCCGGGTGCGGACGGTGCGCGCCTGGCGCTGCGCCGGACCCTGGCGGCCATAGGTGGTGGCGATGGAGTCGCAGAAACGCACGAGGTTTTCATAGCAGCTCGCCAGTGATCGCGGCATCTGCTCGTTGAGGATCAGGAGGTCGGCCACCAGCCACGGCTTGAGGCTCTCGCGGTATACCCAGTGGTAGGCGGTGAGCGCGGAGACAGTGCGCAGAATCGCTGCCCATTGATAATAGTCGAGCGGACCGCCGACATGCTCGTCCGCCGGCAGCAGCATGTGGTACTTGACGTCGAGAATCCGCGCAGTGTTGTCGGCGCGCTCGATGTAGAGGCCGAGCCGGGAAAACCAGTAGACGTCGTTGCGCAGCATGGTGCGGTAGGCCGAGCCGTCGAAGCGCAGCGAGGTCTCCTGAACCCAGTGCAGGAAGCGCAGGAACTCCTCCCGCGAGGTCGGGCCGTTGCCGAAGCGCTTGAGGTCGAGCCAGGCGCCGTTGATGGTTTCCCAGGTCTCGGTGGTGAGCGCGGTACGGACCGCGCGGGCATTGGTGCGGGCGATCTCGATGCAGTTGCGGATCGAGGACGGATTGTCGACCGAGAACGCCAGGAATTCGGAGACGTTCTCCTCGTTCGCCTCGGTATAGCGCGCAAAGAAGGCCTTGCGGCAGCCGGCGGTCGCCACCGCGCTCTCCCATTCATTGGTGGAGCCGACATAGGCGAGCGGCAGGGCGGTGAGCCGCAAGGTCGCCTCCAGTACCCTGGCGAGATATTCGGCGCGCTCGATGTAGCGGGCGAGCCAGTAGAGATTGTCGGCAGTGCGGGAGAGCATCTAGTCCTCCCCGGTCGTCGGCGAGACCGGTCGCATTCCACGCCTGCGCTCGTTTCCCGCGCTCGCTGCGCCGCTCATTGATCCAGCACCCAGGTGTCCTTGGTCCCACCGCCTTGGCTCGAATTGACCACCAGGGATCCGCGCTTGAGAGCCACCCGCGTCAGACCGCCGGGAACGATGCGGATGCGGTCGCGCCCGGTCAGCACGAACGGCCGCAGGTCGACATGGCGCGGCGCGACCCCCTCCTCGACGCAGGTCGGACAGGTCGACAGCGCCAGCGTCGGCTGCGCGATGAAGTTCTTCGGGTCGGCCTTGAGCTTGGCGCGGAACGCCGCGATCGTGGCTTGGTCGGATTTGGGGCCGATCAGCATGCCGTAGCCGCCGGAGCCGTGGACCTCCTTGACCACGAGATCTTCGAGCTTGTCGAGCACATAGGACAGGTGCTCGGGCTCGCGGCAGCGCCAGGTCGGGACGTTCTTGAGGATGGGCTCCTCGCCGAGAAAGAATCTCACGATCTCCGGCATGTAGCTGTAGACCGCCTTGTCGTCGGCGATGCCGGTGCCGACCGCATTGGCGAGCGTCAAATTGCCGGCCTGGTAGACCGCCATCAGGCCGGGGACCCCGAGCGCGGAATCCGGACGGAACGACAGCGGGTCGAGGAAGTCGTCGTCGATGCGCCGGTAGATGACGTCGATGCGCTTGAGGCCTTCCGTGGTGCGCATATAGGCGACCTGGCCCTTGACCACGACGTCGCGCCCCTCGACCAGTTCGATGCCGAGCTTGTCGGCGAGGAACGAGTGCTCGTAATAGGCGGAATTATAGATGCCGGGCGTCAGCAGCACCACCGTCGGGTCGGCCGAGGCGGTCTTGGGCGCCACCGACTTCAAGGTCGCCAGCAGTTCGTCGGGATAGTTCTCCACCGGCGCCACGCGGTGCCGCGAGAACAGCTCGGGGAACAGCCGCATCATGATTTCCCGATTCTCCAACATGTAGGAGACCCCGGAGGGCGTGCGCGCATTGTCCTCCAGCACGTAGAAGGTGTCGGGATCGACCCGCACGATGTCGATGCCGGCCACATGGACATAGATGTCGTGGGGGACTTTGAGGCCGTTCATTTCCGGGCGGAACACCGGATTTTGAAACACCAGGTCCTCCGGCACGATGCCGGCCTTGAGGACCTCACGGCGGCCATAGACGTCCTTGATGTAGAGGTTGATCGCCTTGACGCGCTGTTCGAGACCGAGGCGCAGCTTCGCCCATTCGTCGGCGGACAGGATGCGCGGCAGCACGTCGAACGGGATCAGTCGCTCGGTCGAATCCGCGTCGCCATAGACCGCGAAAGTGATGCCGATACGCCGGAACAGGAATTCGGCTTCACGGCGGCGATGCTCCAGCACCTCGGGCGCCAGTTCGCGCAGCCAGTTCTCGAGGCCAGCATAAACCGGCCGCACCCGGCCGCCCGCTTCCGTCATCTCGTCGAATGCAACTGCCATTCCTACCCCTGCGGCCGCACCAACCGCGAGCCCCATGTCGTCGCCTAAACGTAGCAAGCTTCACGCCAAAAGCATCCGATTCACTCGATCAGCTCGTTGACAACCAGAGGGCGATGCCGGCGGTGATATCGCCCGGATGCTGGCGACATTGCCTTCCCGTGGAAATCCGGTTCCTGACCAAAAAATAGGCAGAAACTGGGGCTGCCTTAGCGCATCCTCAGGCAAACCGTACGCCGAATCAGAGACCAGCCGTTGGCCAAGCGTCGGGTCGACCGACCCGGCAAGAAGACGTCGGCAAAACGTCGGCGCAACGAGTGTTGTCCCTGCCGGGGCGATCGGTCTATGAACGGTGGGCTCCAGGGACGGCAGCGAGGCGATGACATCCTTCGTCGGCACGACAATTCGGTGGCGGGCGACATGAACGACGCCGGCCCGTCATCGGGGATCGTGACCGCTGCCATACTCGTCATCGGCGACGAGATCCTGTCGGGCCGCACCAAGGACAAGAACATCGGCTATATCGCGGAATACCTGACGAAAATCGGGATTGACCTGCGCGAGGTCCGGGTCGTCGCCGACGACGAGGCGGCGATCGTCGAGGCGCTCAATGGGCTGCGGGGGCGTTATCGTTATGTCTTCACCACGGGCGGTATCGGTCCGACCCATGACGACATTACCGCCGACTGTGTCGCGAAGGCGTTCGGGGTCCCGATCGATCACGATCCGCGCGCGGTTGCGATCATGAAGGAGCGGTATGCCGCGCTGGGCACCGAGATGAACGAGGCGCGCATGCGGATGACCCGCGTTCCGGAGGGAGCCGACCTCGTCCCCAACCGGGTGTCGGCGGCGCCGGGCTTCTGGATCGGCAATGTCATCGTCATGGCGGGCGTGCCGTCGATCATGCAGTCGATGCTCGACGAGGTCGCGCCCAAACTCGCGACCGGGGCCAGGATGCTGTCGGAAACCGTGCGGGCGGATTGCCGCGAGGGCGACATCGGCACCGAACTCGGCGAAATCGCCAAGGCCCATGCCGAGGTCTTGATCGGCAGCTATCCCTTCGTCGACGAGGTGCGCGGTCCGAACACCAATATCGTGGTGCGGGCTCGCGATCCCGCGCGTCTCGAAGCGGCCAAAGCGGCGGTGGAAGCCATGCTGACGCAGGTGCGCGTCCGTCTCGCAGGAGCTTGAGCGGCAATGGCTGCAGCGATGAAGAGGCGCCGATGAAGATGGCCGGGTACCGCTGGTTCGCCGCCGCGCCGGAAATCGCCGCGCCCACCGTCGCACGGCTCATGATCCGGCTGATGCTGGTCGCCTTCGTCATCGTCACCGCCGCGCCGCTGCAGGCGGCGAGCCTGCAGGGCACCGGCGTCGTATTCCTGCACGGCAAGGGGGTTTGGCCAGGCGCTTTCGACGGCGGCATTCCCGGCGCCCTCGAGGCCGAGGGCGCCCAGGTCGAGAGCCCGGAGATGCCGTGGTCGTTCCGGCGCATGTATGGGGCGACCTTCGATCAGGCGATGAGGGAGATCGACGCCGCCGTCGCCGGCCTCAAGGCCCGGGGCGCCAACCGCATCGTCATCGTCGGGCACAGCCTCGGCGCCAATGCGGCGATCGGCTATGCGGCGCGCCGCAGCGTGGTCGCTGCGGTGGTCGCCATCGCGCCGGGCCACCTGCCGGAGACTGCGGAAATGCGCGCCCGCACCCACGACGCGCTGGCCGAGGCAAGGCAGATGTATGCGGCGGGGAAGCAGGACCGGCGCGCCTGGCCGGACCTGGTCCAGGGCATCCCGACCATCGCGTTGGCGACTCCGGCGGTCTATCTCAGCATGTTCGATCCGGACGGGCCGGCGGTGATCCCCAAGAATGCCGCCGCCCTGCGTGCGATTCCGTTTCTATGGGTGGTGGGCAACAGCGACCCCATCCATGAGCGCGGCCGCGATTATGCGTTCACGCGCGGCGCCAGGAATCCGGCCAGTCGCTATATCGAGGTCGCGGCCGGCCATCTCACCACGGCGTGGCAGGCGCGTGCGCAGGTCGTCGAATGGCTCAAGGCATTGTAGGGCGCGCCGCAGGGGGAGTATTTCATGGGCTCAGATGACGATCGTCCCGACGACCCGGATGTCAAGGAGTTCATGGACGAGGTGGAGCAGCACAGCAGCGCCATCTATGAACTCGTCTCCGATTACATGGACGATCTCGAAGTCCCGGAGGCGATCATCTCCCACGTCCTGCTCAGCATGGCGTTCAACATGCGCATGGTCGCCTATGTGATGGATACGGAAAAGCCGTCGGCCGGCGGCCTCAAGCTCGACCTCGACCGGATGCGCAATGAGATCGAGCAGATTCTGCGCGAGTCCAAGAAGGGCGCCGAGGCTTTCATCAAGTCGGCGAAGGCGGCGATTGCCGAGGCGGAGGCCGAGAACGAGTCCGAAGAAGAATAGGTTCGAGCGTGAGGACGGGAAGCGATGACCCGGTCGAAAATTCCGGAAAAGGCCTTTCCGGTCTCATGGGACCAATTCCACCGCGACGCCCGGGCGCTGGCTTGGCGATTGAACGGCGCCGGGCCGTTCCGGGCGATCGTCACGGTGACGCGGGGCGGCCTGGTGCCGGCGGCGATCGTGGCGCGCGAACTCGATGTCCGCCTGATCGAGACCATCTGCGTGGCGAGCTACGACCACACCAGGCAGGGCGAATTGCGGGTGCTCAAGGGGGTCGCCGACGAGATAATGCGGATCAACGGCGACGGCCAGGACGTGCTCATCGTCGACGACCTCGTCGACACCGGCGCGACCGCGAAGGTGGTGCGTGACCTCCTGCCGCGGGCGCATTTCGCCACCGTGTATGCCAAGCCGATGGGACGCCCGCTGGTCGACACCTTCGTCACCGAAGTGTCCCAGGACACCTGGATCTACTTTCCCTGGGACACCGGGCTCGCCTTCCAGCCGCCGATCCGCGGCGAAGAGAAGTAGGCGCGGCGTGCGGATTTGCTATCCTGTCGGCCGAACCGAGAGGCCGCCTCGAGCCGCAAGGAGCATGGTATGGATGCACCGACCCCGAGCACCGTCGCTCACGATCTGCGCTCCCATCACGTCCGCGTCGGCGAACTGGAATGGAAGCAGACGCGCTTTCCCGGCTGCGAGGTGAAGACCCTGCTGTTCGACCGCGACAGCGGCCTCGTCACCGCGTTGATGCGCTTTGCCCCCGGCGCGGTCTTGCCCGATCATGAGCACGTCAAGATCGAGCAGACCCTGGTTCTGGAAGGCAAGCTGGTCGACCGCGACGGACCCGACGCCGGCCTCGAAGTCGACAAGGGCGACTTCGTCTGGCGTCCGGCCGGCAGCCGCCATTCGGCATGGTGTCCCGAGGGCGGGCTGATGCTGGCGATGTTCCAGGTGCCCAACAAGTTCTTCGAGCGTGATGGGCGCGTCACCGATATCTCGGGCGCCGACTGGGCCTCGATCTGGGGGGATGATGCTGATGGGTGATTTGGCGGGCAGAGAAATCCCCGCTCTTCGCTTGCGACCGCTTGCGGGGAGAGGTCGGATCGCGCAGTGATCCGGGTGAGGGGACCATCCGCGAGTCTGAGCTCGTAGAAACGCCCCCCACCCCGACCCTCTCCCCGCAAGCGGACCGCAAGCGGGGCGAGGGCGAAGATGAACTCTCATCGCCGCGAAGGGGGCGGCCAGACTTCGGACCACGCGGGCGTGGCGGAACGGTAGACGCAACGGACTTGAAGATCATTTGGGTGCGCCCGCGGGAAACCCGGGACGCAGAACTGCTCAAATTCGGGGAAACCTGTCAGATGGCAATCCCGAGCCAAGCCCGAAAGGGAAGGTGTAGAGACTAGACGGGCAGCACCTAAAGCGGATTTCTCCGCCATGGTGAAGGTATAGTCCAGACCACAAACGCCGGTTTGGCGGCGGCGAAAGCCGTAGCTGGTATGAAAATCCGTTGGGGGTAACCCCGTGAGGGTTCGAGTCCCTCCGCCCGCACCACGAAGGCTTCCAACTGCCTGTCGCAGACTCCCACGACCAGGTAGATTGAATCCGACAGCTGCAGCGCAACGAAGCCATCGCGCCCGAAGTGGCTGCGCAAAGCTTACGACGCTCTGATGATTGCCGTTTGGTAATGAGACTGTAAGTAAAACGTAACTTGTATTCCTGCCTGGTCGGATATGACATGGCTCACCCGAATATCCACAGGAGGTTTGCAATGATGAGGAAGGTTGTGGTCGGCGCCACAGCGGTGATGCTGCTTGCTTCCGTCTATGCCTATGCTCAGCAGCCTGGGGGTGGGCGCGACGGCGGACGGCGCTGGCAGCCCCGCGCCGAGGATCGCGCGGCTTTTCTCGACGCGCGCATGGCCGGGCTCCATGCCGGGCTCAAATTGACTCCGGATCAGGAGAAATCATGGCCGGCCTTCGAGCAGGCCTATCGCGACCTCGCCGCCCAGCGGGGCGAAGAGATCAATGCGCTCCGCAATGATCGGGACCAGTCTGGCGATCCGATCCAGCGCGCGCAGCGGCGTGCCGATGCCCTGACCAGGAGCGGGGCGGCGCTCAAGCGCTATGCCGATGCGGCGGCCCCGCTCTATCAGAGCCTCGACGACAGCCAGAAGCAGCGTTTCGAGGTGCTGTCGCGAGTCGGAACGCCGCGTTTTCGCCGCTTCGCCTTCTGGCGCGGCGGAGATCGCGCCGAGTCCCGAGAACGGTTCAGATGACGAAGATCGGAGCGCTCTCCGATTGTCGTCGAACCGCTGCGCTCTCGGCCACAAAACCTTAACCACAAAGCTCTTGGCCACAACGCTCTTGGCCGAAAGTCGCGCGGATAGGCTCCTTCCGCGCGGTGCGACGAGCCGCCGAGGTCGTCCCCCGGCGGCTCGTTTGCTTTTCCAGGCTCGATCCTCTTGTCTGCTTTCAGCGCGCGGCCGCGGCGAAGGCGGCAAAGCCGCGTTCGAGATCGGAGATCAGGTCGTTCACATCCTCGAGACCGATGTGGAAGCGCACCGTCGGGCCGCCCGGCGCCCAGGGATTGGCCGTTCTGATCGAGGCGCAGTCGAACGGGATGGCGAGGCTTTCGAAGCCGCCCCAGGAGGCGCCGATGCCGAACAGGCTGAGCGCGTCGAGGAAGGCATTGACGGCGGCCCGGGGCGCCGGCTTGAAGACGACGCTGAAGAGGCCGCAGGCGCCGCTGAAATCGCGCTTCCAGATGGCGTGTCCCGGATGGCTTTCGAGGGCGGGATGCAGCACGCGCAGCACCTCCGGCCGCGCCTCCAGCCAGCGCGCGACTTCAAGTCCAGACGCCTGGTGCCGGGCGAGCCGCACCCCCATGGTGCGCAGGCCGCGCATGCCGAGAAACATGTCGTCAGGACCGACGCACAGGCCCATCTCATAGACGGTTTCCTTCAGCCGGTTCCAGTTCGCCTTGTTGGCGGCGACGGTGCCGAGCATGAGATCGGAATGCCCGCCGATATATTTGGTGCCGGACTGGATCGAGAGGTCGACGCCTTTTTCCAGCGCACGGAAATAAAGCGGGCTCGCCCAGGTATTGTCCATCAGGACCACCGCATCGCGCGCGTGCGCCGCGGAGGCGATGGCCGGAATATCCTGGATCTCGAAGGTCAGCGAGCCCGGGCTCTCGACGAACACGGCGCGGGTGTTGGCCTGCAGCAGCGATGCGATAGCGGACCCGGCCGCCGGGTCGTAATAGGTCGTGGCGATGCCATAACGGGTGAGGATGGTGTCGCACAGCTTGCGGGTCGGAAAATAGGCGCTGTCGGTGACGAGAACGTGGTCGCCGGCACGCAGCACGGACAGCAGCGCCGTGGAGATGGCGGCGAGTCCGGACGGCAGCAGCGCCACCCCTTCGCATTGCCGGCCCTCGATGTCCCTGAGCGCCTCCTGGAACGCCTCCGATGTCGGGGTGCCGCGCCGGCCATATTGATAGCGGCTGCGGTGGGCGAGGTAGGCCTCGGCGCTCGGATAGAGCATGGTCGAGGCGTGGTAGACTGGAGGGTTGACATAGCCGTGATGGGCGGCGGGCTCGCGGCCGGCATGGGTGAGCCGCGTTGCGATCTCATCGTTGCGACCGCCGTCGCCGTCGCCGCTCTTGCTGGTCATGGAGGGATTCCGCGCCGGGCCCACGTGCATATTGCCCGCTGCTCGATCGCGCGCGCAATCGGCGCCATTTACCGCGGCATCGGGTGCGGCAGTCAACCCCTTGACCTCGATTGCCAACCGATCTCTAGATACGATGAAGAATTCAATTTGGGGGAATGGTCGCATCGGCCACGAGCGGTCGGGTGCGGCTGTCGGCATTGAAGGTGTTCGATCCGAAAGGTTCGATCGACAAGCCAGTCGATTCGTCCATACGGCAACGAAGGTCCGGCACCGGAGCGGGCAAGGTCGTATGGTCGACACCATCGTCTTGGGAGGCTCGAAAATGAAGCGTTTTGCCCATGCGTTGTTCGCCGCCGCAGCGGCGGTGATGGCGGCCGGCCTGGCCCATGCCGCAACCCTCGACACGGTCAAGCAGCGGGGCGCGCTCAATTGCGGCGCCAACGGGCAATTGCCGGGCTTCGGCCTGCCCGACGCCCAGGGCAACTGGACCGGCCTCGATGTCGATCTTTGCCGTGCCGTCGCCGCCGCGATCTTCAACGACGCGAACAAGGTGAAGTTCGTCCCCCTGACCGCCAAGGACCGCTTCACCGCGCTGCAGACCGGCGATGTCGATGTCCTCGTGCGAAACACGACCTGGTCGCTTCTGCGAGACACTCAGCTCGGGCTCAATGCGACCGGCGTCAATTATTACGACGGGCAGGGGTTCATCATCCGCAAGTCCGCCAAGGTGAATTCGGCGCTGGAGCTCAACGACGCCACGATCTGCGTGCAGCAGGGCACGACGACGGAGCTCAATCTGGCCGATTATTTCCGCTCCAACCGGATGCGCCTGAGGTCCGTTACCTTCGCGTCTCTCGACGAGGCCGTCAGGGCCTACGAGACCGATCGCTGCAATGCGTTCACCACCGACGCCTCGGGTCTCTACGCCACGCGGCTCAAGTTCGCCAGGCCCGACGATCATGTCGTGTTGCCGGAGATCATCTCCAAGGAGCCGCTCGGGCCGTTCGTCCGCCACGGCGACGACCAGTGGTTCGATCTGGTCAAATGGGTTCATTTCGCCATGCTCAACGCGGAAGAGCTCAACGTCAACAAGGCGAATGTCGACGAGCAGATGAAGTCGGACAATCCCGAGATCAGGCGTTTGCTCGGCGTCGAAGATAATTTCGGCGAGCGTCTCGGGCTCACCAAGGACTGGGTCTTCCGCATCGTCAAGCTGGTGGGAAATTACGGCGACGTGTTCGACCGCAATGTCGGCCAGGGGTCGCCGCTCAAGATCGCGCGCGGCCTCAATGCGTTATGGACGAAGGGGGGCATTCAATACGCGCCGCCGATCCGCTGACTCCGTTGCGGCCGGACAGGGCGATGCCGCAATCATCGCAGGGGATGCCGAAGGTCCCGATCTTCCGCGATCCGAAGCTGCGGGCGATCGCGTACCAGGTCATGCTGTGCGCGGGGCTCGGCGTCCTCGCCTATGCGGCGGTTCGCAACGCGGCAGAGAACCTCGCTCACGCCAAGATCGCGTCGGGCTTCGGTTTCTTGAACGTCGTCGCCGGCTTCGACATCAGCCAGACGCTGATCGAGTACTCTTCGCAGTCCTCCACCTTCGGCCGCGCCTTCTGGGTGGGCCTCACCAATACGTTGCTGGTCGCCGGCCTCGGCATCATATTCGCCACGCTGCTCGGAACCGCCATCGGCATCGCCCGGCTTTCCAAGAACTTTCTGGTGCACCGACTGGCGTCCGGCTATGTCGAACTCGTCCGCAACGTACCGCTGCTGCTCCAGCTCCTGTTCTGGTACAATGCCGTCCTCAAGGCCTTGCCGGATTTCGCCAACGGCTTCGTGCTTCCCGGCGGCCTGCTCCTCAACAACCGCGGCCTCTATATGCCGCGTCCGCTCGGAGTCGACGGTTGGTATGTCGCCCTCGTGCTGGTCGCGGCGGCGCTCCTCGGTTACGCCTTCAACACGCTGGCTGAACGGAGCGCGGGAGCGTGGCGATCGACCGCGGTACGCTTTCCCGTCACGCTGCTGATCGTGATCGGTGCTCCCGTCGCCGCCTTTCTCGCGATGGGGGCGCCGCTGGAATTCGAATATCCGCAGGCCGGCCGCTTCAACGTCAGCGGCGGCGTCGAAGTTCTGCCGGAGCTCGTCGCCTTGTTATTCGGCCTCGTGATCTACACCGCCGCCTTCATTGCCGAGGTGGTGCGCGCCGGCCTGATGTCGGTTTCGCACGGTCAGACCGAGGCGGCCCAGGCGCTCGGGCTGCGCCGCGTGCAGACGCTGCGGCTCATCGTCATTCCCCAGGCCATGCGGGTCATCATTCCGCCGCTGACCAGCCAGTATCTCAATCTGACGAAGAACTCTTCGCTTGCCGTCGCGATCGGGTATCCGGACCTCGTGCAGATCTTCACCGGCACGGTGCTCAACATCACGGGGCAGGCGATCGAGGTCGTCGTCATCACCATGGCGGTCTATCTGAGCTTCAGCCTGATCACTTCGCTGGTGATGAATGCCTACAACGCCCGCGTCGCCGTGGTGGAGCGATGACGGCGATCGATGCTCCGATCGCGGCGCTGCCGCCCGCGACCGCAGGGACGCCGGCCTATGTGCGCACGGCGCCGGCGCCCCCGCTCGCGCCTCCGCTCACGAGCGTCGGGTGGCTCGGCTGGGCCAGGGCCAACCTGTTCGGAAGCGCGGTGAGCACGGTGCTGACTTTGCTGATCATGCTGCTGCTCGGGATGATCGTTCCGCCGGCGATCGATTTTCTGTTCGTCGACGCGGTATGGAGCGGCTCGGATCGCGAGGCCTGCCTGGCGTCGGCGGCGCGGCCGGAGGTCGGCGCCTGCTGGGCCTATATCGGCGACCGGTTCGCCTACACCATGTACGGTTCCTATCCGATCGCTGCGCGCTGGCGTGTCGACCTGTTTTTCGGCCTGCTGGCGTTCGGGACCGCGTGGCTGCTGTGGCTCGAGGCGCCGCGCCGCGACCTCGGCTCGATTTATTTCTTCGCCGTGCTGCCGGTGCTGAGCTTCGTCCTGCTGCACGGCGCTCCCGCGATCGGCCTGGCCGTGGTGGACACGGCGCTGTGGGGCGGCATGCTCGTGACCATCGTGGTCGCGGCGGTAGGCATCGTGGTGTCGCTGCCGATCGGGATCGTGCTGGCGTTGGGACGGCGCTCGCAGATGCCGGCGATCCGGCTGCTGTCGACGCTGTTCATAGAATTCGTTCGCGGCGTCCCGCTGATCACCGTGCTGTTCATGGCGAGCGTCATGCTGCCGCTGTTCCTGCCGGAAACCTGGTCGCCCGACAAGCTGGTGCGGGCTCTGGTCGGCGTCGCGTTGTTCTCCTCGGCCTATATGGCCGAGGTGGTGCGCGCCGGCCTGCAGTCCGTGCAAAAAGGCCAATATGATGCCGCCAACGCCCTCGCGCTGAGCTACTGGCAGTCACTGCGCCACATTATCCTGCCGCAGGCGCTCAAGGTGACCATACCGAACATCGTCAACAGCTTCATCGCGCTCTTCAAGGACACCACGCTGGTGTTTTTCGTCGGCATTTTCGATTTCCTCAAGACCATCGAAGTGGCGAGAGCCGACCCCAAATGGTCGACGCCGGTGACGAGCGCGACCGGGTATATTTTCGCGGCGCTGGTGTACTTCGTGTTCTGCTACGCGATGTCGCGCTACGCCGCGCGCATCGAAAGGCGGCTGGCGGTGGGTGACAGACGGTGAGCACGGGCGACACGGTGAAACGGGATGGGTCGGGGCCCGGCGCTTCCGCAGGCCCCGCGGTGACGATCGCCGGGCTGCACAAGTGGTTCGGCGAGTTCCGCGTTTTGGCCGACATCAATCTGGAGGTCGCGCGCGGCGAGCGCATCGTGATTTGCGGTCCGTCGGGGTCCGGAAAATCGACCCTGCTGCGCTGCGTCAACGCGCTCGAGGAATTTCAACGCGGGGAAATCGTCGTCGACGGCCTGGCGCTGACCAAGGACGTCAGGCGCGTCGAGGCGATCAGGCGCGACGTCGGCATGGTGTTCCAGCATTTCAACCTGTTTCCGCACCTGACCGTGCTGGAGAACTGCACGCTGGCGCCCATTGTGGTACGCGGCACGCCGAAGCGGCAGGCCGAAGAAACCGCGATGGCGCTGCTGGCGCGGGTGAAAATTCCCGAGCAGGCGGCCAAATATCCCAATCAGCTGTCCGGCGGCCAGCAGCAGCGCGTCGCCATCGCGCGGGCGCTTTGCATGAACCCCAAGCTTATGATGTTCGACGAGCCGACCTCGGCGCTCGATCCGGAAATGGTCAAGGAGGTGCTCGACACCATGGTCGAACTCGCCTTCGACGGCATGACGATGCTGGTGGTCACTCACGAGATGACGTTCGCGCGACAGGTCGCGAGTCGGATCGTGTTCATGGATGCCGGGCAGATCGTCGAGATCAACGCGCCGGAGCCGTTTTTCGGGCAGCCCCGGCACGAACGCACCAAGCTGTTTCTCAGCCAGATATTGCGGTAAGTCGTCAGGTGGTTTTTGCCGCGCCGGTCGCCACCGGCAAGTCCGCCCGTGCGCCCCATTCCGCCCAGGAGCCGTCATAGAGCGCGGCCGGCTCCTTGCGCAGAGCGTCGAGCGCGAGCCACAGGATCGCCGCCGATACGCCGGAGCCGCAGCTCGCCAACACCGGCTTCTCGAGGTCGACGCCGCCGGCGCCAAAGGCCGCGCGCAGCCGGTCCGGTGGCAACAGCGACCCGTTTTCGACGACAGTGGTGGAAGGCACGTTGAAGGAGCCGGGAATGTGGCCGGACCGCAGGCCTGGCCGCGGCTCCGGCGCTTCGCCGCGGAAGCGGTCGGCGGGCCTTGCGTCGACGACTTGCGCGCTGCCGGCGGCGAGGGCGTCGCGGACCCGGTCGAGCGTCGCCACGGCGTCCGCGTTCTTGTGTGCAGTGAAGGTCGTGGCGGGTCGGGTCACCGCGCCGGATTCCACGCGCCGGCCCTCCGCCTTCCATTTCGGCAGGCCGCCCTCGAGAATGTACACGTTCGTTGCCCCGAACAGGCGGAACGTGAACCATACCCGCGGCGAGGCGAAAATGCCGTGGCCGTCATAGGCGATGATGGTGTCGCTGTCGCCGATGCCGAGCCGCCCTGCGGCGGCCGCAAACGCCGGCGCCGATGGCAGCATGTGCGGCAGCGCGCTGGAATGGTCGGCGACCTCGTCGATATCGAAGCGCAGCGCGCCCGGGATGTGCCCGGCGAGATACTCGGCCGCGGCATCGCGCTCCATCGCCGGCAGATAATAGGAGCCGTCGAGAACGACGAGGCCGGGAGCAGCGAGATTGGCGGCGAGCCAGTCGGTGGTGACCAGCCATCGGCTGCGCGGATGTGGCGGCGGCTGCACCATGTGCGGCTCTCCTGCGGCCGCGGCATGGCGGCGAGGATCACGAAATAGGGCGTGATGGCGCAAAACACAACGGCTGCAGCACGCTCGCGATGCCCGATCCGATTGCATCCAGCAGATCCAGGGCCGCTGGGGCGCGTTTCGTCAAATTTTCTCGAGCGGCACCGTGATGGCCGCACGGCGCTCCATCCATGAAGGCACCGGTAATCCCTTGGAACGCAGGAATTCCGGATTGAACAGCTTGGTCTGGTAGCGCGTGCCGTAGTCGCAAAGCACGGTGACGATGGTATGGCCGGGCCCGAGCTCGCGGGCCAGCCGGATCGCGCCACCGACATTGATGCCGGACGATCCGCCGAGGCAGAGGCCTTCGTGCTCCAGCAAATCGAACAGGATCGGGAGCGCTTCTTCGTCGGGAATCTGGAAGGCGATGTCGACCGGCGCGCCTTCCAGGTTCTTGGTGATGCGCCCTTGGCCGATGCCTTCGGTGATGGAGGAGCCCGCGGACTTGAGCACGCCGGTGGTGTAATAGCTATAGAGCGCGGCGCCGAGCGGATCGGCGAGCCCGATCTTCACGTTTTTGTTGCGCTCCTTGAGCGCGATGCCGATGCCGGCGAGCGTGCCGCCGGTGCCGACCGCGCAGATGAAGCCGTTGACCTTGCCGTCCGTCTGCTCCCAGATTTCGGGACCGGTGGTGTGGATGTGGCCGTCGCGATTGGCGACATTGTCGAACTGGTTCGCCCAGATCGCGCCGTTCGGCTCGGACCTTGCGAGCTGCGCGGCCAGTCGTCCAGACACCTTGACGTAGTTGTTCGGATTCGAATAGGGCACCGCGGGCACCTCGACGAGATCGGCGCCGCACAGCCGCAGCATGTCCTTCTTTTCCTGGCTCTGCGTGTCGGGGATGACGATCACGCTGCGGAACCCCAGCGCGTTACCCACCAGTGCCAGGCCGATGCCGGTATTTCCCGCGGTTCCCTCGACGATCACGCCGCCGGGGCGCAGGCGAGCATTCTTGACGGCATCCTCGATGATGAACAGCGCCGCGCGATCCTTGACCGACTGACCGGGATTCATGAACTCGGCCTTGCCGAGGATGGTGCAGCCGGTCGCTTCCGATGCGTGTTTCAGCTTGATCAGGGGCGTGTGGCCGATGGCATCGACAATTCCACTGTGAATGTGCATTCGGTCTGCGATCCCATCGGCGGTCGATGATGATATCGAACCTATCGGGGAAGTGCGGCCGCTACAAGTTCGTGCCCTCCCGCCTTTCAGCCGGCCTTGGCGAAAATCATCTGCCGGACGTCGATGTTGCGGGACAGAAAGCCGGCCTCGCAATAGGCGAGGTAGTACTCCCACAGCCGGCGGAACCGCTCGTCGAATCCGAGCGGCGCCAAGTTCGGCCAGGCCGAGCGGAAACGGTCGCGCCATGCTGCCAGCGTGCGCGGATAGTCGTCGCCGAACACCTTTTCCGCCATCAGCGGCAGGCCGAAGCGGTCGCCGAGATCCCTGAGAATGCCGGGCGAGGGCAGCATGCCGCCGGGAAAAACGTAGCGGCGGATAAAATCGATTTCGCGCCGGTAGGAGTCGAAATAGCGATCCTGGATGGTGATCGCCTGGATGCCGGCGACGCCGCCCGGCGCTAGCCGGTCGCGCAGCTGGCCAAAATAGGCCGGCCAGTATTCCGCGCCGACGGCCTCGATCATCTCGATCGAGGCGATCCGGTCATAGGTGCCGCGCTCGTCGCGATAATCCTGCAGCCTGATGTCGACCTTGTCGCCCAGTCCGGCGGCGAAGATGCGCTCCTTCGCATAGTCGAACTGTTTGCGGCTGATGGTCAGGCCGACGATGCGCACGTCGTAGTTTCGTGCGGCGAATTCCGCGAAGCCGCCCCATCCGCACCCGATCTCGAGCACGCTTTGCCCGGACCCCAACCTGATTTCGTGGGCGAGGCTTTCATACTTGCACCGCTGCGCGGTCGCGAGATCGTTGCTGCCCTGGGTAAACAGCGCCGAGGAATAGGTCATGGTCTCGTCGAGCCAGCTCTCGTAGAAGCGGTTCCCGAGGTCGTAATGGGCGTAGATGTTGCGCTTGGCGCGGTGCTTCGTGTTGCGGTTCATCAGGTGGCGAAGACGCTGCCACAGTCGCACGAACGGACGGTGCTCCAGCATCGTCTCGCTGAGGTCGTGATTGACGCAGAACAGCAGCAGGAATTGGGTGAGATCCGGGGTCTCCCATTCGCCGCGCAGATAGGCCTCGGCGATGCCGATATCGCCGCCGCTGATGAAGCGCCGGCCGAATCCGAGATCGTTGATCATCATGACGGCGGCCGGGCCCGGCTCGATCCCGCCGAAGCGCAGGCGCCGGCCGTTCGGCAAGCTCACCTCCAGCGTGCCACGCCGCAATCGGGCTACGAACAAAAGCGTCAGGCGCGCGGTCAGCGGCAAGCCGGCGAGGGCTTTGCCTGCGGTTGAGGCGGTCACGGGAATGGCTTCGCTCATGTCGCGATCCCGCTCACTAAGCTGCCATCATGGTTTCACAAGTTCGCGCGACGTCAAGGGTGTGGCGCAAGAATGTGCAAAAACGCCTGTCTAGCCTGGCGTCTTGGTTTCCAATTACCTTCGACAAAAGCCGACGCCCCGGTATCGGCTGCGATTTTTCGTTCGCGAGGCCCGTTGCAGGCGGGCTCATAGGGGATGATTGGCTCATCGGGGATGCGGCAGCCGCCACGTCGGGATAGTCGACATTTGAACGATTCCGGTCACCGATCATCCACCGCGCCGGCCAAGCTCTCGGTCGTGTCGGGATCGCATTCAGACATTTTTTGGACGCGGCGGGCTAGTCGTCGCCTTTGCAGCTGGAACTCCACATTCACATAGTCACGGGCGGGCGTTCATGTCAGACGAGGTCAGCGCTTTGTTTTCGGTATCGATTTCCGTCGAATCGATGCTTGGACTGCTACTGTTGTTCATGTGGGCGCAGAACTTCGAAATCCGCGCGGTGGCCTGGTGGGGAAGCGCGCATCTGCTCCGAGCCGGCTCGATCTCGTTGTTCGGCCTATATGGGCAGGTGAACGATCTGATCACCATCGATTTCGCAAATGTCGTCCTGTTGACCTCCTTCGCCGCGACCTGGACCGGCACGCGTATCTATGCCGGAAGAAAGTTCGAGCCGCTGCTGTTGTGCGCCGGCGGCATCATCTGGCTGCTCGCAAACCAAATCCCGGCCTTCCAGCAGTCGATCCCGCTGCGATCCCTGCTGAGCGCCTTCATCATCGCCGGCTACACCTGGGGCGCGGCGGCGGAACTCTGGTACTGCCCCGACTGCCAGTCGGTCTCGCGTTTGCCGGCGGTCTTTCTGCTGTTCGCCCATGGCGCGCTGTTCCTGCTTCGCACTCCCCTCATCATGTTGCTGCCGCACCCTGCCGGGACCGAACGGGTGTTCGCCAGCATCTGGTTCACGGTCTTGAGTTCGGAGGCGCCGCTCTTCACCATTTCCATTGCCTTCATCCTGATGGCGATGGCCAAGGAGCGTGCGGCCTTCATCCACAAGGCCGCGGCTTTGCTCGACCCGCTGACCGGCGTCTGGAACCGGCGTGGCCTCCTGGCCGAGAACGAACGGTTGTTTCAACGGTTTCGAAAGCGGGCTCCGGAAGTCGCCGTGCTCTTGGTCGACCTCGACAATTTCAAATCGATCAACGATCGCTTCGGCCATGCGTTCGGCGATCGCGTGCTGCAGATGTTCGCGGCGACGGCGCGCAGCGCGGTTCGCGGCTCCGATTTCGTCGGCCGCCTGGGCGGCGAAGAGTTTGCGGTCGTGCTGTATGGGTTCGCGGACGAGCGCGCGATTGCGGTCGCGGAGCGGATCAGGAATGTGTTCGCCGAACAGGCGGAGGTGATCGAGGGCGAGAAGGTCGGTGCGACCGTCAGCATCGGGCTGGCGCTTCACGACGGCTCGACAATGGCTTTCACCGAACTGTTGTGGAGGGCCGACCGCGCGCTCTACCGCGCCGAGGAAAGCGGGCGCAATCGCGTCGAATGGGCGGCGCCGGACTTCTACGCGCGCGGCCAGAATGGCGAGCTCCCGCTCGGCGCGGGGCTGCCGGCGGCCCGACACGTCGCTTGACCATGCAAGGTTGTCGCGCGCACGCAGTTTGAACCGGGGCTCCTCACTACCGGCCGGCCGTAGCCGTGGGGCGGGGCATTTCCGCGGTTGATCGATGTCGGCCTATCGTTCACCCTGAAGCGGCAGCGGCTGGTCTTCCAGCATCGCCTTGATGGATCGGCGCGCATCGTCGTCGCGAATGCCGTGATGGGTGAGGAGATCGCGGCATTCCGCCACGATCAGGTCGACGTCCTGCCGGATCTTGAGCCGCTTGTAGTGGTCGGGATAGGCGATGCCCATGCTTGCGCCGATCACCTCCAGGAGATTGATCACCACGAACGGCCAGTCGCGCTCGTGGGCGCAGAGCTCGCGATGGTCGGCGTGATAGACCGCGACCAGCGCCTCCACCCCGGCGTCGCGGGCCGCCTCGAGCTCCTGCAGCTGGAGCTGCCGCTTGTAATCCGGCAGGGTGCGCAGCGCGTTGCTCATGAGTCCGACTTGCGGCAGCCCGAGGTCCACCACCTCCACGCCGGGCACGGCGGTGAGGAGCCGGAGGGCCGCCTCGACCACGCCGGGAATGCCGGGATGGCCGTGCAGGGCGACCCGCAACGGCACCGCATGGCGTAACATCGGCCGCAACTCGTCGGTCCGCGCGCCGAGGAAACGCATGAACGGCGTCATCTCGAACGGCCGGCTGCCGGTGCTGCGCTCATAGGCCGGCATCATCACTTCGGAAAACTGGACGTGGCAGCTCGGGCACCACGACAGCACCTGTCCGGTTTGCGCCAGCTTGGTCATGGTGTTCGCTGCCATGTTGGCGGATGTGGCGGTGTCGCCGGTGCGCAGCTGGATTACGCCGCAGCAATGTGTAGGACCCCCCATCACCTTGTAGGTAACCCCGAGCGCATCCATGATGTCGAGGGCGAGCAAGGCGATATGCGGCGTCTTGAGGAGATTGCAGCCGGTATAAAAGACGAAGTCCGGCGCTGCGTCGCCGGCGGTGTCGCCGGCCGCGACCTTCTGGCCGAGCCGCGCCAGCACGTCGTCGCCCGCCTGCATGCGCGACTGCACGGTGACGTCGAGATTGAGCTTGCGGAAACCCTCGACGCCCTCGCGGCGACGCTCGCGCGGCTCGGCCTTCGTCTTGGCCATGGCAAGTCGCGCCATGGCGAGCAGGAACCGCGGGTTGACGCCCTCCTCGCAGGCTTTGATGCAGTCGCCCGTGAGCATGCAGGTCGAAGCCCAGCGGCGCGAGGCCGCCGGCCCTTCGCCGCCGTGCAGGATGTCGATGACGCCGGTGATGACTTCCCGGGCAGGAGCAGCGACCCCGGCCGGCGTCTTGACCGGGCATGCTTCGACGCATTTGCCGCACCGCGTGCAGGCGTCCAACATCTCGTCGATGCGGCCGCCCAACGCCTCTTCAAAATAATTATCCATGGGCATGACCGCTCCGACGGCCTGGTAGGGCGGCCCCTTTTTAGCATGCCGGGCGTCGCACCGCACGGCGCCGCTGCGCGCTACTCGTCGGCGACGAAGCCGGACGCCTTGACCACCGGGCCCCAGCGCGCGGTGTCGGCCTTGACGGTGGCGGCGAACGCGTCCGGCGGCTGGAACCTGGGCTCGCTGCCGAACTTGGCGAGGCTGTCGACCATCTCCGGCGACTTGACCGCGTCGGCGATCGCCGCGCTGAGCACTCGCACGATCTCGGGCGGCGCTCTGGCCGGAAGAAATACGCCGAGCCAGGTGTCGACCACTACGTCGTAGCCGGCTTCGCGGATGGTCGGTACATCGGGCAGGAATTTCGAACGCCGCGTGCTCGACACCGCGAGAATGCGTAGCCGCCCGGATTTGGCGAGCGGCAGCGCCTCGCTCATGGGATTGATGCTCGCGGGGACGTGGCCGCCGACGAGATCCTGCAGTGCCGGCGCGCCGCCGCGGTAGTGGACCGGTGTCATCTTCAGGCCGGCGGCGGCCGCGAACATCACGCCGACGAAATGAGGCGTGCCGCCGGCCGCGGTGGTCGCGTAGAGCGCCTTGTCGGGGTTGGCCTTGCACCATTCCACGAAGGCGGCGAGCGAGGCGACGCGGTCCGGCACCGCCGGACCGATATTGTAGGTCAGCGGTCCTGACGCCACCGGCGCGACCGGCACGAGATCGCGCAGCGGATCGTAGCTCAGCGAGCGAAAGCTGTGGGGATAGATGGTGATGGGAAAATCCGGGGTGAACAGGATCTCGCTGCCGTCCGGCTCGGCGCTCTTGATGGCGTCGATGGCGACGCGCGCGGCGCCGCCCGGCTTGTTCTCCACGATCACGGTCGCCGCATAGGCGCCGCGCAGCCGTTCCGCCAGGATGCGGGCGATCACATCGGTGCCGCCGCCGGCCGGAAAGCCCACGATGATGCGCACCGGCTTCCTGACGACCTGCGCCCGCGCCGCCGCGACCAGCGGAGCGACCGCCGCAATGCCGCAGCCGGCAATGATCGTGCGGCGCGTCAGCATCGATGCATTCTCCGCCGGGGATGGGGCGACCAATCGACCGCTCCGCCCGGTGGTGCGGAGCAGCTTAGTCGAGCGGCTCGACCTTGACGATAGCGCTGCCGTGATTGTTGCCGACCCACAGCACCGGGCGCGGTCCGCTCTCCTGGACGAAGACGCGCCGGATATTGGTGGTGTGCGGCAGCAGGTATTCGACGATCTCGTCGGTCTTCGGATTGAGCCGCACGACCTGGTCCGACAACATCGAGCCCGTCCATACTTCCGAGGCGCCCTTGCTCGGCACCACGTCGTAGGGCTGGCTCCACGCGGTCGGGAGCTTCCATTCCTTGATCTGCTCGGTGGTGGGGTCGAACATGGCAATGCGGTTCGCCGCATATTCGGCGAACCACAGCCTGTTCTGGTCGTCGAATCGGCCGCGGCGCGGTCGCGACCGGGCGAACGCGGTGCTCCAGATCTGGGCGACGTTGGTCTTGGCATCGAGCTTGCCGATCCGGGTGTCGCCGAACGACATCAGATAGAGGTTGTTGTCCTTGTCCGACGGCACGCCGTAGCCGCGGATGGTCTCGCCCTTCGCGGTGGTGGCGACGCCGCGGTCCTCCCACTTTCCGGAGGTGAGGTCGAGGCGGAACACGCGGCCGTTTTCGGTGTCTTCCATCCACACCTTGCCGTCGACATTCATGTGGGTCGGCGTCACCATGTTGGTCTGGCTGGTGATGCCCTGCCACTCCTTCGGCAGTGGATAGGTGGTGACCTGCTTGGTCTTGCGGTCGATCTTCGAGGCACCGGCCTGATAGGACATGCCGACCCAGATGTTGCCCTCGGGGTCGAATTCGAGGCCGAGCGGGCCCTTGGGTTGATCCTGGCGCAGCGTCTCCAGCGCATAGTCCCGCACTTTGCCGGTCTTGGGATCGAGCTCGCCGACGAACTGGTTGCCGAAATCGGAATACCAGGCATGGCCGTCGGCATCGACGATCACGTCATGGGGCAGCGCTTCCTTGCGCGGCAGATCGTATTCGGTGACGATCACACGGGTGGACTTGCCCTTCGGCCGCGGCAGTGTCTTGAAATTGAATCCTTCATTGTCGGGATTGTTGATGCTGGCGCCGGACAGGAAATTCGCGGCGGCGTCCATCATATTGGCGGGAACGCGCGGCCGCTCGCTGCGCGGACCGCCGGCGAGAAGAAGCTGCGGGCGCGTCGGCACGCTTTCCGGCGCGTAGCGGCCCATCCGCCCGAACACCTGCTTCCATTCCTCCGGGCTGTGCATGGCGGAGAACACGCGCTGGAGCGTATGGCAGCCCACGCAATCCGGCAGGAACGACTTGACTTGGTCGCTGCCCGGCGCACTCGCCAGCCATTCCGCGCTGGAGAGCTGCCCCGGCAGGTTCTTGGTCTTGGCGAGCTTGAGATCGGCGGATGCCGCAGCGGCGCCGGCGACGTCGACCTGCTTGGGGCCGACCAGATTGTAGCCGGCCGCGCGGATGGTGATGTTGTAGTGCCCGGGCTCGAGCCGGTCCGCCGGGAAGCTGTATTGTCCCTTGTCGTTGGTCACCACCGTCGTGGTGATGGTGGACCCTGCCTTCTTGGCGCTGACGAGCACGCCTTCCATGGCGCCCTCTTCGGCCGAGGACACCTGGCCGCTGAGCGCCGCCGCCGTCTGCGCGTTGGCGCCGACGGCCATCAGCCCGGCCAACACGCCCGCCACGCTCGCATACAAGAACGGCTTGTTGATTCGCATGAATCGTCTCCCTGGGATGAAGTAACCGACACTGTTGTTCCACCCGCATCGGCAACCTGTCCGGATCGATGCGAGGAATGTCGGGCTCGCGGATTGGGCGTGCGCAAACACAGCACTAGCAAATTTCCCTTGTGCGGGGAAGGGTTGGGGCAATTCCGAACGCAAAAAAGCCCCCGCCGGCCGAACCGGCCAGCGGGGGATATGCGCGGAAAAGGGATGGTCGGGCGGGCAGGGTTCGATCGTGCGGGGGGCCTCGCGGTCTGTGGCGGAAGATGGGGGATGCGGTTCGGTTGTGGCCTGGAGAACTTACGGCCGCCCATCCATGCGCCGGCTCACCAGCGTCTTGATCTCGGCCAGGCTGCCGGTGATGGCGTCGTCACCCCATAAAAGGTCTGCGCATTATTCGCGCCACCGTCGAACGCCGTTACGCCGGCGATGCCCCAGCCCGCCAGCGGAAAGATGTCGCCGCTCGATTGCGTGTAGCAGTTGATGACGGCGAGCGAGACCGTCCCGCCGCTGTTGACGGCGGTCAGCCAGATTCGGCCCGGCGTCGCGTTGGAGAATCCCAGGGTCGACGAGGCCGGCACCGTGACGGACAGCGCTGCTGTCACGGCGATGACGGAATAATCGCCGTTCGCCGGCGCCGCGTCGCGGAATACGAACCACACCGGGTCGCTGGCGCTCGGCACGTTGCCGGCGAGCGTCTTGATCGCCAGCGTCAACGCGTTCCCCGCTGCCGACGCCGCGATGGTGCCATTGATCATGTTGACGCCGAACATCACCGCCGAGGCCGACAGATATTGGGCGGTGAGCGCAGACAGGTTGGCGAGCGATCCGGCGACGCCGCCGTCTGCCAGCAGCTTTCCGGTGGTGCCGCTGAACACGGCGAGATGCCCGGACGTGGCCGCGCCCGGCCCGGTGACGTTGCCCGAACCGGTCGGAGGCTGGTAGCCGGCCGCCGCGGCCGAGTTGGTGAGAACGATGGTCCAGTCGGAGTGGGTGCCCGAACCGCCGACGGCCGCGACGCTCACCACCAGCGTGGTGCCGCCGTAGGATGTGATCTGCCCCAGCATCTGATTGGCCGGGTTAGACGTCTCCTGGATGAGCACCCACTGGTTGACGTAGAAGTTCTTGCCGGCCTGAATCGAAAGCGTCTGCGTTCCCGAGCCGATCGTGAGACCTGAGATCGAGGTCGCCGTCTGCTGTCCGGCCACCATCGTCGCCTCGGGGACGAAGGTCATGTTCGACGTGCCGATGACGATCGGATTGTCGGTGCAGGTCTGTGCGAACAGGATGCCGGCGTTCACGGTGCCGCCGGCAGCCAGCACCAGCGTGCCGGTCACGACGTTGTTGTTGCTGGTCCAGTCCGCCGCCAGCACCCAGTTTCCGGCAGACGCGACGTAGATGCCGTTCTCGCTCGGATTCGTCTGGTCCTTCACCAGCACGCGCTTGGAGCTCCCGCCGACCGTGACGCCGTCGATCGTCTGCACGCCGGCGAGCGTAATGTTGGCGCCGGTGGTCGCGACCCGGCAGGGCGCCTTGATGGCGACGGCGGTTTCGCCCACGACTGTGCCGCGAATGTCCAGGGTGGTCATGAGGTGGGTCTCCTGCGAACAGGGGCTCGGCGGTGTCGCGCCGAGACAGCCGTCGGAACGGACGGGAGGATGCGAATGCAGCGAGATGGTTTCGGAGACGAGGCCGGCTGACGCTCGCCGCTGAGGCGGAATTCCGGCGGCGATTCACCGGGTCGGGTCAGACACCTGTGCGTGAGCGCCCGGTGTCGTCGGCGGTCGTCCGTTCGTTCGGAGCGACAACCGTGTCGTCGCGGTTCCATTCGAACAGCAGCTTGTCCTCGAACGGCTGTGCCGCCGACGTCACGAAGCCGAGCCGTCGGATCCAACGAATGGCGGTCGGGTTGTCGCGGTCCGTGGTGGCGATCACCTGCATGATGCCGGCGTCGCGGATCATTCGCATTGCCAGCAATCCGGCGCGATGGAATGCGACCGGATAGTTCTTCGCGTCTGCGGCCTGCTGCACGAATGCGATCACCGGTCCGTATGGCGGGAATGCGATTCCGCCCATGCCGATCACGCGGTCATCGGCCAGCACGGTGATGGCGCGGATGCGGTAGGGCAACGGTTCGCCGATGATCTCGGGCAGGTCGGAGGCGATGGCAGGACGCAGGCGCACGCATGTCTTTTGCCCGGGCTCCGTCATCGGTCTCGCGCGCCGCGACATCATCCCCTCTCGTTCGTCGTCATCCCGATCACCACGCCCCCGAGCGTGCAGGGCGTCGGGGCCTGGGCAAGCAGGCACAGCCGCGCATCGGTATTCCACTCGCCCGGCACTTCCATCATTGGCTCGTCATATTCGCTCCAAACGGTACCCGCCGGCGTCGGCTGGTCGGCCTCATAGAGCGGCGGGCTGTCGAGCGCATCGAAGCGCTGGCCGAACTGGAGGCCCTGATAATGGGTGTCGTACATAACGAGTCCGACATGCTCGACGCGCTTCTTCTGCGTCAGCGCGGATCCGAGTTGCGCCGCATAGGCGAGCTTCGCCGACATGAAGGGAGCGACATAGCCGAGGCACGCAATGATTGTCGTCGCCTGCTGGCCGTTCGGCAGCGTGATGGTGCCGTTGGAGACGACCAGCGAGCCGACATGTATGGGCTCGCCGGTCGAGCCGACATCGGCGAATGCCTCGCAAGGGTAACCATTGTATTGTATTCCGACCGACAGCGTCGCGGTGGGCGACGCTGCGGTCGCGGTGACCACGGATCCGGCGAGCCCAGCCACGATGTTCGAGTGGGCGAGCCCGTCTGGCATCGTCAAATTGCCTGAGGCGTCGGTGGTTCCCGAGCCTATGGCAGTCCCGTCCGCCCACACCGAGAGCGTCGTCGCCGGCAGCCACGGAACCTGCACGGAAGAGACCGGGCTGCCGGAATAAACCAATGCGCAATCGAGTTGCTTGTTCAGCGCGCCGCCGATGCAATCGGTGCGGAGCGCCAGCTTCTCGACGAAGCGCCGGGTTACGCCATTGATGGTGCGTCGTACCACGAAGTAGACGGTGTCTTCGGCGCCGGAGCCGGGCAGTACCGCGACATTCTCGATCACGCCCAGGGTCTGGACGCGCCACCATGCATCGACCTCGTCCTTGACGTCATACAGAAGCGTGGCGCACTGCCCGTCGCCCCGCGGCAGCCACACCATCTTGTCCGGCTGGGTCGACTTGTCGATGTCGACGAAACCGGGCAGCCCGATGTCGAGGTTGAGCCGTGTAAGGTCGCGGTCGTCGTAGTCCATTTCCTGGCCGGCGAACGACAGTTCGTAGACCTTGCGCCCCGATTGCTGCACGAATACGCCGCGCTTGCCGACCTTGATGGCCGGCAGCCGCTGGGCGCCCTGGTCGGAGCAGTCCCGGATCACGATTCCCGTGGGAGTGACCGGCTGATCGAAATTGGATGATCGGCACGACCCTATCGACTGCTCGCGGCCGATCAGGAGTCGGGTCAGCGACAGGCCCCATGAGACCGTATCGAGCGGCCCCGAGCCGAGGGTGATATTGATGGCGCCACCGTCTCCGGTCGAGGTGCCGTCGAAATCGATGTCGGCGAAATTCGTGTAGTTGTCCGACGCCGAGAGCCAGCACTGGCCTCCGCCGAACCAGCACAGGCGGCCCTCGTGGAAACACACGGATGTCGGCCACCCCTGAACGTCGGACCACTGACCTTCGACCCAGTTTGCCGTTGCGTTGAGTGTCGGGATCGGCGTCACCATGCCGAGTGCCAGCGATTCCGGGCTGGTGATCGCCTCGATATCGACCGAAGTCGGCGAATTGTACCCGGTCATGCGACAGACCGCATACTGGCCGCTCAACGCGACGCCACCTACGCCGCTCGTTCCGCCGACCGGCGATACGCCCCAGGTGATCGCCGCTGCGCCGCTGACGTAGTCTCCCGGATTAAAAAATCCGATCTTCAGCCAGACGACCACGTTGTCGAACGAGCCGCCGTTGCCGCTGACGTCGTCATAGACAAACCCGCCGTTTGCCGAAAAGGTCGCTGTGTTCGATGTGTTGATGGCGAAGCCCGAGGTCGGGCCCTCGAACGAACGCATGACCGAAAGCGTGCCGGCCCAAGTTCCGCTGATGATGCCGTTTACTTTTCGATCGGCGCCTATTCC
>DASYNT010000324.1:0-5178 GCA_036008405.1 Xanthobacteraceae bacterium | reverse complement strand
CAAGGACGCGATCTACTACAATCTCCACATGCCCTGGGAAAACACCTGGCTGGCGGCGCCGACCCGCTATGCGCAGATTCGCCAGGCGCTCAAGACCGCCGGGGTGGAGGTCAAGGCCATCAACGTCACGCTCGGCGGCTGCGCGTTCTGGCATGCGGTGATATCGATCCGGAAGAACCCCGGCGAGGGCAAGAGCGCGCTGCTCGCGGCGCTGTCGGTGATGGACCTCAAGCATGTGGTGGTGGTCGACGACGACATCGACATCTTCGATCCGACCGACGTCGAATGGGCAATCGCCACCCGCGTCCAGGGCGACAAGGACGTCATGATCGTCACCAATGCACGGGCCAAGCCCCTCGATCCCAGCCTGCCCCAGGGCTTCGGCATGGTTCCGACCGGAGCCAAGGTCGGCATTGACGCGACCATCCCGGAAGGCATTCCGCGCGAGCATTACGAACGCATCACCTATGCCTATGCGGAGCGCGCCAGGATCAGCGACTACGTCGACGGCAAGGCCGATTCCGGCGGCACCGCGGGCGACGAAGCTGCGGTCGCCCGGCTCGCCGACGACATATTCGCTGCCATCGAAAAGGAGCCGCTCTACTACACCGACATTGCCGAGCGCTTCGCAAATTATGATTTCCGCACCATCGCCCGGGCGCTGGGGCATCTGCATGCGGCTGAGAAGCTGTGGCAGGACCCTCGCGGCCGCATGTGCGTGCGGGGCTCGACGTTCGCCGCCAAGCCGCCCGGGAAGTGACGGGCGGGCGCGGCGCCGCACCGAATGCCGGCCGGGCCTCAAGCCGCGAGCATCCGTCGCAGCGGCGGGGGTTCGTCCGCTCCCGCCGGCGCCTTCGTGGCTGTCGTCTCGGCGCCGAGTCCAGGCGAGCAGAACGCGTGCGAGACCCGTGAGCCGTTGCGGGCGCAATCGTCTGCCGGGATCGCGCCAGGTTAACGTTACCTTCGAAAACCCGGCGTACGGTTTGCAATTGCGAGGCGTGCCGACATATTTGATGCAAAATTGTGTCCAGTTTGATTAAACATGACCGAGCCTCAGCTGTCCGTCACCCCCGCGCGAATCAGGACGCGTCTGATCGAAGATGCCGACGTGCCCGAGGCCGTGGACCTCGTCACACGCGGATATGGCACCAGGCGTCGACGCGAATTCTGGGAACATATCTTCGCCTGCCTGGGCCGCCGCCCGGTGCCGGAGGGGTTTCCGCGGTACGGCTACGTCATCGAAAGCGATGGCCCGTTGGTCGGCGTGATGCTCCTCATTTTCTCCACCATTTGGCAGAACGGCAAAGCCGGGATTCGCTGCAATGGTTCGAGCATCTATGTCGATCCCGAGTTCAGGTTCTACGCGCCGCTGCTCGCCTCGCGGGCGCTCAAAGACAAGAACGTCACCGTGCTCAACCTCACGGCTGCGAAACACACGCGCAGGATGGTCGAAACCACGGGCTTCACCAGGTACAGCGACGGACTCTTCGTCGCAGTCCCCCTTCTGAGCCGGCCCTGCGAGGAGGTTCCGGTCCGCATCCTCGACGCCCTTGACGAGCCGGACGTGCCGTTCGATCCCCACGAACGCGATCTGCTGCGCGAGCATGCCGGCTACGGATGCGCCAGCCTGTGGTGCATCGCCAACGAGCGGGCCTATCCGTTCGTGTTTCGCCCACGTTCGGTCAGGCTGCTCCCGTGCGCGCAGCTGGTGTACTGCCGCAGCGTCGATGATTTCGTGCGGTTCGCCCGCCCGATCGGGCTCCATCTTGCCCGCAGGTTGCGGCCATTGGTGATACTCGATGCGAACGGCCCGGTCCCGGGACTCGTCGGTAGATATTATCCGGAGAGGATGCCGAGATACTACTTCGGGCCGGACCGACCCAAGATCGGGGATTTGGCGTACACGGAGACGTCCATGTTCGGCGTCTAACGCGCGACGATTTCGCGGCGGCTTCGGGAGGCACTGTACCTCGATGACGGAAAAGCCGACGTCCGGCGCCGGGACGAGCCACGCCGCTTCGCGGCTCCCGGGAAACGGGCGAATTCCGCCGGGCCCCATCGAAGCCTACAGCACCAGTCGCGAACTCCTGAGCTGGATGCATGGCCACTTCAAGCGCTACGGGGACATCTACAAGGCCTCGGTCTACGGCAGCAGCGCCTATGTGATCAGCGCCCCGGAATACGCCCAGCACATCCTGCGCACGAATTGGCAGAACTACACCAAAGGCCAGGAGTTCAAGCGGGTCGCATTGCTGCTCGGAAACGGCCTGGTGGTGAGCGAAGGCGAAACCTGGAAGCGGCAGCGGCGGATGATCCAGCCGGCGTTTCACCACGATGCGATCGGCGCGTTGGCCGGCGCCATCGTGACGGCCAATGCCGCATTGCTCCGAACATGGGAGGAGGCGGCCAGACGCGGCGAACGCGTCAATGTCACCCGCGACATCAGCCTCATGGTGCTCGAGGTGACGCTCACGGCGATCTTCGGGCGCGACTACGGGCAGGTCGCGTCACACTTCAGTATTCTGTCCGATGAACCGGCGCGCGACCTCCAGTTCGCCCGCGCGTTCAGGATGCTGGGAAATATCGTGGTCGAGGTCGCCGCGCGGCGGCGCGCGGAGAACACGAACGCCACCGACATTCTCGGCATGCTGATGGCAGCGCGCGACCGCGACAGCGGCCGGGCGATGCCGGACCGCCAGTTGGTCAACGAGATCATGACCCTCATCGTGGCGGGACATGAAACGACGGCCAGCACCTTGAATTGGGCCTGGTATCTGCTTTCACAGCACCCGGATGCCGAGGAAAGGCTGTCGAGCGAACTCGGCCGGCTGCACGCAGGCGCGTTTCCCGGCCTCGCCGATCTGCCGAAGTTTGCCTACACGCGCCAGGTCGTGGACGAGGCGTTGCGGCTGTATCCGGCGGTCTGGCTGATATCGCGCCGGGCGCGCGAGGACGACCGGCTCGGCGGCTATTTCGTGCCGGCGGGAACCGAAGTCTATATCTCGCCCTACTTCATCCAGCGCCACCCCGATCTCTGGGAGGCTCCGGAGCGCTTCGATCCGGATCGCTTCGCGCCCGATCGTGCGCAGGATCGGCACCCGCTGGCGATGCTCCCGTTTTCCGCCGGTCCGAGAAGCTGCATCGGTGAATTCTTGTCGCGACTGGAGATGCAGATCCACTTGATGACGATCGCCAAGCGGCTGCGGCTGCGTTACGTCGAAACCACGCCGCCGGAGCTGGATGCGGGCGTCAATCTGCGCAGCAAGCATGATTTCATCATGAGTCCGCAGATCAAGGCGACGGACGGCTGACCCGTTCGGGGGCGCGCGCAGCGCATCGCGCACGAATTGGCGGACCTATTCCAAGGTCGGGAATTCAAGCGAGTCGCGTGTCGATCCGAGTCGGCCCTCGCCGCCTCCCCCGCCTCGGCTGGAAAGCGCATGGCATCGGTGCGATGGTGCGCCCCGATCGAGCCGCAACGGATCGCCAAGGGACGCATCGATGCAATTGACCGGAGGACAGGCGCTGGCCCGCCAGCTCGTTGCCGAGGGCGTGACCGACCTGTTCGGCATTCCCGGCGTGCAGCTCGACTGGGCGGTCGATGGCCTGCGCCAGGTCGGCAACCACATCCGCTACGTGGTGCCGCGCCATGAGCAGGCGGCCGCGTTCATGGCCGACGGCTATGCCCGCACCACCGGACGGATCGGAACCTGCATGGTGGTGCCGGGTCCCGGCCTGCTGAATGCGATGGCCGGGCTCGCCACCGCCTATGCCTGCAATTCGCCGGTGCTGGCCATCGTCGGCAACATCTTTTCGCCCGCGCTCGGCAGGGGCTTCGGGTTGCTCCATGAGGTGCGCAACCAGTCCGGCATCCTCGGCTGCGTGACCAAGTGGCAAGGCCAGGCGATGACGCCGGCGCAGATTCCCGCGCTGGTGCGCGAGGCCGTGAAGCAGTTGCGCAGCGGTCGCCCGCAGCCGGTGGGGCTCGAGATCGCCCACGACGTGCTCGCCGCGACCGCCGACGTGACGCTGGTCGATCCGCCGGCCGGGGAGGAGGCGCGGCTGCGGCCCGATCCCGCGATGATCGAGAAGGCGGCGGCGCTGATCGCGGGCAGCCGGTTTCCGGTCATCTATGCCGGCGGTGGCGTGCTCGCCGCCGGCGCTTCCGCCGCGCTGGCCCAGCTTGCCGAGCAGCTTCGCGCGCCGGTGGTGCTGAGCGAGAACGGCCGCGGCGCGGTGTCGGACCGGCATCCGCTCATGCTCAATCCGCTGGGCGGCCGCGCGGTGTTCGCCCATGCCGATGTCGCGCTCGTCGTCGGCAGCCGCTTTGCCGATACCACCTTCGGCGTGCCGTCATGGCAGGCAGGCGGCATCGAATATGTCTGGCTCAATGTCGATCCGGCGGCATGGCAGCCGCCGCGCAGTGCGGAGGTCGGTATCGCCGGCGATGCGCGGCTCGGGCTCGAAGCGCTGGCGGCGGCGCTGCCGCGGCGCCGGACGGAGCGCGAGGTCGATCTCGACAAGGTCCGGGCCTGGGCGCGCCAGCAGGCCGACACGGCCGAGCCGCAGATGTCCTATATCCGCGCGCTGCGCGCCGCCATTCCCGATGACGGCATCCTGGTCAACGAATTGACCCAGGTCGGGTACCTCGCCCGCTCCATGTATCCGGTCTACCAGCCCGGCACCTTCATCACGCCGGGCTACCAGGGCACGCTCGGCTACGGATTTCCGACAGCGCTCGGGGTCGCCGCCGGCAATCCCGGCCGTCCGGTGGTCAGCATCAACGGCGACGGTGGCTTCGGCTGGGCGATGCAGGAACTGGCGACGCTACGCAAATACGCCCTCAACGTCGCCGTCGTGGTGTTCTCCGACGGCCATTTCGGCAATGTGAAGCGCTTCCAGGAGGAGCAGTTCGGCCACACCTATGAGGTCGATCTCTACAATCCCGACTTCGGCCGGCTGGCCGCGGCGTTCGACGTGCCGTTCGCGCGCACGCAATCGCCCGGGGAGCTGCAGAACGTCCTCGGCCGGGCGGTCCGCGACCGCGCGCCGATCCTCATCGAGGCGCAGGTCGGGCCGATGCCGAGCCCGTGGTCGCTGATGCGCCTGCAGGCGCGGCCGGGCGCGGCGAATACCGGGCCGCCCAATCCGCTGGGCGAGCCGCCGCATTGATCGGCC
>DASYNT010000323.1:0-8574 GCA_036008405.1 Xanthobacteraceae bacterium | reverse complement strand
CGCCAGCCCGTAATAATCGTTGGGCGAGGTATCGGACTCGTGACACCCGAAGGCGCATTTGTCCGGCGTGTTCGCGACCATGGTATTGATGCCGGCGGTGGTCGCGGCGATCGCCATCGACGGCGAGTTGTCGAGCAGCAGGTAGAAATCGATGTTGGGCGGGACCTCGCCGGTCGACTGCGACGTGCCGCTGATCGGCGCGGTCGTCATCCCGATCAGGCCGCCGAAACTGGTTTTCGAAGTGGTCTGGTAGGTGACCGTCACGGTTCGATTGAGCCCGCTGTCGGACGCGGTGACCGAAAGCGTCACCGGACCGATGCCCTTCACCGCGGAGACCTGGCTGTTGAACAGGGTCGTCGCAGCGTTGATCGAGGCTTGGTCGGCTTGCGCCAGCAGGGCGGGCGTGACCGCCGCCAGCGAAGCGGAATCGGCAAAGCTGTCGAGCATCGCCTTGCGATTCGACAACTGGCTGTAGTCGATCCCCATGCCGATGATGCCCATTATCGCGGCGAGCGACAGCGCGAACAGGGGCACGATGTTGCCAGCCTGGTCGGCCGCAAGCCGCCGCGCGGCCGGGACCGATCGATTTGTTGCAACGGTGAGTCGCACGTTCGCCTCGCGAGCTGAGTTTGAGCGGGCCTGGATCGTGGTCTCCTCGCGTAAAAATCATGGCAAAAAAATCAGTTAAATTTTATGCAATTGTGCGCGGCCGGCGGTCCCAGGCGGCGCGCGGACCATTGACGATCCCTGCGGTTTGGAGAAGTCGCCCATTCCTTCAATGAGTTACGAGATGCCCGTTGCGGCATCGTGGACCGAATGCAGGGGCGGGGTACAGCCATTGGTCGAGGTCGATGGGTTGGTTAATCCGCCACGGCGGTTCGCTAAATCGTGGGTCCACGTGTGGTGTTTGGTGGCGACGAATCCGGCTCTCGGGCCGCGCAGTCGCAAAAGGCCGGAATGCATCAAGGCGTCGGTAAGGCTCGGCGGCGACGTTGGATGGTGCAGGTCGTGCCGGGTGTCCACATTATCGTGCCGTGCGGAGGCGAACCGCGATGTCTGGAACGCGACAAGCCGGTGGTGGCCGGAGCTGTGGCGGATTTGGAGATGGCTGCCTATTTATGGCTCTGCCGCCGGACTCTAATTTAACACTACACGGCCGTGCCGGTTTGCGGCATGCTTGCAGGACGGGACGTCGAAGGCCGCTGCCATCCATGACCACCGCCACCGATATTTCCGGCATTGCGTTGCCGCGGGCGCGCGTCGCGCCGCGCGGCGCGGGCGACGATCGCAAACGGAACAAGGAGCCGGCCGGGCCCGGCACCGCGGTCATTACCAAGACCAAGACGCAGACCAAGAAGCCGAGCCTCTACCGCGTGCTGCTTCTCAACGACGACTACACGCCGATGGAGTTCGTGGTCCACGTGCTCGAACGGTTCTTCAACAAGGACCGCGAAAGCGCGACCCGCATCATGCTCCACGTCCATCATCACGGAATCGGAGAATGCGGCGTTTTCACGTACGAGGTGGCCGAGACCAAGGTGACGCAGGTGATGGACTTTGCCCGAAAACATCAGCATCCTCTACAATGCGTGATGGAAAAAAAATGAAGGACGAGGGGAGCGCCGAAAAAAAGTCATCGAGGGGGATTGAAGTGTCGACGCAACCAACGAAATGAGACTCTGATGCCTACTTTTTCGCGCAGCCTCGAGCAGTCGCTCCATCGGGCGTTGGCGCTCGCCAATGAACGTCACCACGAATATGCGACGCTGGAGCATCTGCTGCTGGCGCTGGTCGACGATCAGGACGCGGCCGCGGTCATGCGGGCCTGCAATGTCGATCTCGACAAGCTGCGGCGCAATCTCGTCGCCTATGTGGAATCCGAGCTGGAAAACCTGGTGACCGACGGCGGCGAGGACTCCAAGCCGACCGCCGGCTTCCAGCGGGTGATCCAGCGCGCCGTGATCCACGTCCAGTCGTCCGGGCGCGAGGAGGTGACCGGCGCCAACGTTCTGGTGGCGATCTTCGCCGAACGGGAAAGCCATGCCGCCTATTTCCTGCAGGAGCAGGAAATGACGCGCTACGACGCGGTCAACTACATCAGCCATGGAATCGCCAAGCGGCCCGGCCTGACCGAGGCGCGTCCGACCCGCGGGGTCGACGAGGAGGCCGAGCAGAAATCCGGCGAAGAGCCCAAGAAGAAGGGCGATGCGCTGGAGAATTATTGCATCAACCTCAACAAGAAGGCCCGCGACGGCAAGATCGACCCGCTGATCGGCCGCGAGTCCGAGATTAACCGCACCATCCAGGTGCTGTGCCGCCGGCAGAAGAACAATCCGCTGTTCGTCGGCGATCCCGGCGTCGGCAAGACCGCCATCGCGGAGGGTCTGGCGCGGCGCATCGTCCACGGCGAGGTGCCGGACGTTCTCAAGAACGCCACGGTGTTCGCGCTCGACATGGGCACGCTGCTCGCCGGAACGCGTTACCGCGGCGACTTCGAGGAGCGCTTGAAGCAGGTGATCAAGGAGATCGAGGCCTATCCCGGCGCGATCATGTTCATCGACGAGATCCACACCGTGATCGGCGCCGGCGCCACCTCCGGCGGTGCGATGGACGCCTCGAACCTGCTCAAGCCGGCGCTGGCCGCCGGCACGGTGCGCTGCATCGGCTCCACCACCTACAAGGAATACCGCCAGTATTTCGAGAAGGACCGCGCGCTGGTGCGCCGGTTCCAGAAGATCGACGTCAACGAGCCCAGCGTGCCGGACGCGATCGAGATCATGAAGGGCCTCAAGCCCTATTTCGAGGACTACCACAAGCTCAAATACACCAGCGAGGCGATCAAGGCGGCGGTCGAGCTGTCGGCGCGCTACATCCATGACCGCAAGCTGCCCGACAAGGCGATCGACGTGATCGACGAATCCGGTGCGGCGCAGATGCTGTTGCCGGAAAGCAAGCGCAAGAAGACGATCGGCCTCAAGGAGATCGAGACCACCATCGCCACCATGGCGCGGATTCCGCCCAAGACCGTGTCGAAGGATGACGCCGCGGTGCTCGCGCACCTGGAAGACACCCTCAAGCGGGTGGTCTATGGCCAGGACAAGCCGATCGAGGCGCTGGCGGCGTCGATCAAGCTCGCCCGCGCCGGCCTGCGCGAACCGGAAAAGCCGATCGGCTGCTACCTGTTTTCGGGCCCGACCGGGGTCGGCAAGACCGAGGTGGCAAAGCAGCTCGCGGCCTCGCTCGGCGTCCAGCTGATCCGCTTCGACATGTCCGAATACATGGAGCGCCACACCGTGTCGCGCCTGATCGGCGCGCCGCCCGGCTATGTCGGCTTCGACCAGGGCGGACTGCTGACCGACGGGGTCGACCAGCATCCGCACTGCGTCCTGCTGCTCGACGAGATCGAGAAGGCGCATCCGGACCTGTTCAACGTGCTGCTGCAGATCATGGATCACGGCAAGCTCACAGACCATAATGGCAAGCAGGTCGACTTCCGCAACGTCATCCTGATCATGACGACCAATGCGGGCGCCTCCGACCTCGCCAGGGCCGCCTACGGCTTCACCCGCAACAAGCGCGAGGGCGACGATCTCGAGGCGATCAACCGCCTGTTCGCGCCGGAGTTCCGGAACCGGCTCGACTCCATCATCACCTTCGGCCACCTCACCAGCGAGATCATCGCCAAGGTGGTGGAGAAGTTCGTGCTGCAGCTCGAAGCCCAGCTCGCCGACCGCGACGTCACCATCGAATTGTCCGACGACGCCGCCAAATGGCTGATCGAGCGCGGCTATGACGAGCAGATGGGGGCGCGGCCGATGGCCCGCGTGATCCAGGAGCACATCAAGAAGCCGCTCGCCGACGAGGTGCTGTTCGGCAAGCTCAAGGATGGCGGCCATGTCCGGGTGATCGTGGTCAAGAGCGACACGGAAGCCGACAAGCTCGGCTTCGAGTTCCTCGACGGCCCGATCACGCCGAAGCCGGAGAAAGTCCCTCCGGTTCGCGCTCGCGGCAAACGCCGCAGTGGCGGTGGCGGTGGCGGTGGCGGCGGCGGCGTGCGTCGCGCCAAGCCGCCGGGCCCGAAGGGCGACGGCCCGCCGCCGAGCCGCGGCTCGGTGCCGAAAATCCCGCTCGTCAAGGTGTGACGGAGGACAGAGGACGGACGGAGGAGGACGGAGGACAGATTTCGCCGGTCCGTCGTCCACACTCTGCCGTCCCTTTCTCGTCTTCTGTCTTCTGTTGTCCGAATTGGTTCGGGCTGAGCGTCCGGAGATTTGCGGCTATTGACTCGTCACGACGTCTTCTTCGCCTCGTGCGGCGCGGCCATGGTTACGATCTCGCCGAGGCGCGCGTAGTTCGGGCCGGCGAGGCGCGCGATCGGGTCGAGCGCGCGGGTCGCGACCTTGCCCTCCGTGACGAGGCCGTCGCGGACATGAAACACGACGACCTCGCCGACGATCAGCCGGTTCCTGGTGTGGCCGAACTCGATGCAGTCGCGGAACCGGCATTCCATCGCGACCGGCGCGTCGCGCAATCGCGGCACCTTGACCTCGTCGCTCGGTACGGTGGCGAGCCCGGCCTCCTCGACCTCGCTGACATGGGGCGGATATTCGGTCGCGCTGAGGTGGAGCGCCTCCAGATGGGAGAAGTCGGCGATGTGGATGACGTATTCCTCGCCGGCGAGGATGTTGCGCGCGGTGTCCTTGTAGGCGCCACCGCTGCGGCCGACGCTGATCGCCAGCAGCGGCGGCTTGGGGGCCACGCAGGTGAAAAAGCTGAACGGCGCGAGGTTGACGCTCCCGCTCGGCGACAGCGTGGTGACCCAGGCGATCGGCCGCGGCACCACGATGCCGGTGATCAGCTTGTAGGTCGCCTCGGTTTCGAGGTCTTTCGCCGCGATGCGCATCGGATGGCCCTGGTCGAGCCGCCTGATTGGCACGGGCGGAACGGGGGAGCAACCGCCGCACTCCGCCATGCGCGGCCGCGATCCCGACCGGGCGTTGTGGCCGTTCGGGTCGCGCCGGCTACCGCAGGGCGGCAGCGAGCTTGAGTGCCTGATCGGACAGCACCGCCGGCTCTTCGCGAAAGCTCGTCGCGGGCTTGAGCGCGACGCCGTTGTGGCGGGGAATCACGTGGACATGCAGGTGGTACACCACCTGGCCGCCGGCGGCCTCGCTGAACTGGTGCACGGTCACGCCGTCCGCATTGAAGACCTTCATTCCGGCCCGGGCGACCTTCTGCACGATTCCCGCGAGATGGGCGAGGTCGTCGGGATCGACGTCGAGAAGGTTGCGCGCCGGCGCCTTGGGGATGACGAGGGTATGCCCCGCCGCGCGCGGCATGATGTCGAGAAACGCAAAGCTGCGGTCGTCCTCGTAGACCCTGTGGCTCGGCAATTCGCCGCGCAGGATCTTCGCAAACACGTTGTCGGGGTCGTAGCTCGCCATCGCGGTCTCCTTGCCCGCCCAATGTCGAGCCCGTGCCGCGATCCGTCAAGGCGAGCGCCCAGGCCCCGTTCAGGTGACGCCCTCATTGCGGGGGCGCTTGCGCGAACCCGGAATCCGGAGCGGCCCTATCCGCGACACATGGATTCCGGTTCGGGCTACGGCCGCGCCGAACGACAGGTCAGAACCCTGCGTCCTCGTGAGCCGGGTCCTTGCGGAACGGGCTCGCTTCGCGCAGCTCGCGGCCGGCGGCTTCCACATAGGCGCGTTCGCGCGCGAGGTAGTCGTCGATGGCGCGGCGAAGCGCGGGGTCGGCGATGAAATGGGCCGAGTAAGTGGTCGAAGGCAGGTAGCCGCGCGCCAGCTTGTGCTCGCCCTGCGCCCCGGCCTCGACGCGGCCGAGCTTGTGGGCGATCGCATATTCGATCGCCTGATAGTAGCAGATCTCGAAATGCAGGAACGGGTGATGCTCGATTGCGCCCCAGTGGCGGCCGAACAGCGTGCCGGCGCCGACGAAATTGATCGCGCCGGCGATATAGCGGCCGGCGCGCTTGGCCATGATCAGCACGGTCTGGTCGGCCATGGTTTCGCCGAGCCGGGAAAAGAACGCGCGGGTGAGATAGGGGCGGCCCCATTTGCGCGAGCCGGTATCCATGTAGAAGGCGAAGAAGGCGTCCCACGCCGCCTCGGTGAGGTCGCTGCCGGTGATCCACGCCACCTCGATGCCGTCGGCGAGCCCTTCGCGCCGCTCGCGCCTGATGACTTTGCGCTTGCGCGACGCGAGCGCCGCGAGGAAGTCGTCGAAGCAGGAGAAGCCGCCGTTCTCCCAGTGGAATTGCTGGTCGTTGCGCAGCAGGAAGCCGCGCTTGCCGAACCGATCCCATTCTGCCTGGGTCATGAACGTGATGTGGACCGACGAGGCCTCGCGCAGTTTGCACAGCTCGACCAGCCCCTGCGCCAGCGCGGTCTCCGCGACGCCGGCATGGGGCCCTGGCGCGACCAGCAGGCGACGTCCGGTGGCCGGCGTGAACGGCACCGCGACCTGGAGCTTGGGATAATAGCTGCCGCCGGCGCGTTCATAGGCGTCCGCCCAACCGGCATCGAACACATATTCCCCGCGCGAGTGTGATTTCAGATAGCACGGCGCGACCCCGACAATGGCGCCGCCGCACTCGGCGACGAGATGCTGCGGCTGCCAGCCGGTGCGCGCGGTCGCCGACTTCGACGCTTCGAGGGCGGCCAGGAACGCATGGCAAGTGAACGGGTTGGGACCACCGGCGCGGTCGGGGCCGGCGGCGCAGCGGTCCCACTCCGCGGCCGCGATCTCCGAGATCGCGGGGATGACGCGAACGCGCAAGTCGGGGGTTTCAGGTGAGGCGGCCGGCTTGGCGGACATGTCAGGGGCGAAATCCCTCGAAGATGATCTGATCGGCGTAGCGGGCGGCCACGTCACGATCCGCGACGCTCCGCACAGTCCAGGTCAGGAGCGGCAGGGCGAACATATGCCGTGCCGCACGCGGCGCAACCGCGGTGAGATCGCCGACCTTGTAGGCGATGAAATCCGGGCGGCTCCGCAGCCCATGCAGAAGAAATGCCAGGTCGAGCTTCTGCACCTGGTTGAGAAACCGCCACTCGGGGTGCGTGTAGCGACGCTCGGCGATAATGCCCCGGGCGAGGCGGGGCGCAATCTGCCGCAACTCGCTCAGCGACGCCGGATCGAACGAGCCGACGCCGACCGGTCCCCGATAGGAAGCGAGCACCGCGGCAGTGCGGGCGGCGAGGCGGCGATCGCCGTCGAACCGGCTCTTGAGCTCGAGAAATAGGGTCACGCGGCACCTGACGAGGTCGCAGAGATCGCCGAGCGTCATCATCCGCTCGCCGGTCGCCCTGAACGGGACCTGCCTGAGGCGGGCGGCGGTGAACTCGCGCAGCGCGCCGTCGCCGTCGGCGAGGCGGCCGAGCGTGGCGTCGTGATGCACCATGGCCTCGCCGTCGGCGCTGATCTGCAGGTCGGCCTCGATGCCGTAATGGCCGGCAATGGCTGCGGCGGCGGCGGCCGGCATGTTCTCGATGATGCCGCGGGCGGCGTCATGCAGCCCGCGATGGGCGATCGGCCGGGCAGTGAGCCAGTCGAGGTCGGGTGTCGCGGAACCGCCGGGGAGCACGCTGCGCCGGCCTCACGACACTTCGAACGTGCCCTCGACCTCGACGGCGGCGTCGACCGGCAGCACCGCCACGCCCACGGTGGTACGGGCGTGCCGCCCCTTGTCGCCGAACACGGCCACCATGAGGTCGGAGGCGCCGTTCATGACCTTCGGCCCGTCCAGGAAATCCGGCTGCGAATTGATGAAGCCGCCGAGCCGCACCACCCGCACCACCTTGTCGAGATCGCCGAGCGCCGCCTTGAGTTGCGCCAGCAGATTGACCGCGCAGGCGCGTGCCGCAGCCTGGCCCTGTTCGAGCGTGACCGCGGCGCCGAGCTTGCCTTTAGCGACCAGCGTGCCGTCCTGCAGGCAAAGTTGGCCCGACACGAACAGCAGGCGTCCGGAGCGCACGAAGCCTACATAATTGGCGATCGGTGCCGCCGGTGTCGGCAGTGCAATACCGAGTTCTTCGAGTTTCTTGTCGACCAATCCGGACATTCTGCCCCTCCTGCCGCTCTCTGCGACGATACTTCGCCGATCGGCCAGTTTCTTGCAAGCACGGTCACGGTGAAGCCATTTGCCGCGATTGCGCCCAAACGGCGGGACAGTCAAACAAACACCATGATTCGCATGTCTTCCCGAAGCCAGTCTTCCCCAACCCCGTCTTCACGATCCCGGGCCATCCGGGCCATGCCCGCGGTTGCGACTTTCGGGTCGATCCGAGTCCCTGCGCTGCCGACGGCCTGGATCGATGTCGATGACGAGTTCAATCCCGATGTGCCCGCCGAGAAGGATGCGCAGCCGGCCGTCTATGAGACCACCCAGCGCGAAGTCGTGCTTCCGAAGCTGCCGGCCGACAATGGCGTGACGGTTAAGAGCGAGACGGCGCCGGTCAATGGCCATGCAAGCGCCAATGGCCATTCGGCGCTGCCGAAGGCTGGGAATGTGGGCGAGGCCTACAAGGTGCCGGAGAATGCCGACATCAAGGT